>DBXI01000008.1:0-39586 GCA_002309255.1 Bacteroidales bacterium UBA1216
CGAGTCTCGTCGGCACCGCAAAAAGAGAATCACACAAGTGGTTCTCTTTTTGTTGTGCAGGTGTCGTGCGAATCTGAAAAAAGCATACTGCCGGAAATCGTGTTAAGTGCATTACAAGACAAAAAGTATATAATACAGAGTATTATATAGTATGTGTTAATAATATTTGAAAATGCTATTTCATGCTATGGTTATCCTATGGTAACGGCAGGTATTCGATTCATGTTGACTGGCGGCTGATTCCGATGGGTGAGTAGATGGGAGGTGGCAGAGAGGGAGAAGAAAAAGACGGGAACGATATATTTTTTGTAGAAAATTATATTTTTTTTAGTGGAAAATTTGCAAATATCATTTTTTTTTTGTAACTTTGTGCGTTTTTTTGTGTGAGCGTTGCGCGCGCGAGCACTAACGTGGGCGCAAATGCAATGTTGTAATAGGAACCGCTGACTGCTCTGTCGGCAATAAGATAACTAATAATCAGTGCGTATGAAAAAGATTTTACTATTTGTGGTGGCAATAATCAGTTGTGGCCTTCTGTCGGCCTCTCCACGTAGTGAACAGCAAGCCCTTGAATTGGCCAAGCAGACATTTCGCTCGCAGTCGGGCATAAAACGTGCTCCCTCGTTGCAGCGCCCTGTTTGGACTTGCAGTTGGACGGCGGAGCAGCCGGATGGTACGCCTGCGTTCTACGTGTTCAACCGAGGCGAAGAGGATGGCTTTGTAATCATCTCGGCCGATGATGCCACACAGGCTGTGTTGGGCTATTCGGAGATAGGCACGTTTGATGAGCAGATGATGCCGGACAACATGCGCCAGTGGCTGGACGGCTACAGCCGTGCTATCCATCATGTGGCATCTGCCCCACGGCAGCAGACTGCGCGTGAAATACGTAATCCTCACAAGGCGAAGAAGGCTTACACGCCTGTGTCTCCCATCTGCACCACTACGTGGAACCAAGGGGAGCCGTACAACCTGTTGTGCCCGAAGTCCGGCATGCAACGTTGCTATACGGGCTGTGTGGCCACGGCTGCAGCACAGATAGTGAACGTTCATCAGTACCCGGCAAAGGGCGTGGGCTCGCACTCCTACTCATGGAAAGGAAGTGACAATAGGACGCAGACGCTGTCGGCGAACTTCGGCAATACGACCTATGACTGGGCGAACATGAAGGATGACTACAGCGGTACATCAACCACTGCGCAGAAGAATGCGGTAGCCACGCTGATGTACCATTGCGGTGTGGCCTGCGATATGGCGTACGGCACCGATGAGAGTGGCGCGAATGCAACAATCATGATGCAGGGACTGATTCAGTACTTCGATTACGATTTAGGCATCCGCAAGATGCTGAAGGATTATATGCCGGAGACGGAGTTTGTGGATGCCATATCCGCGGACTTGCAGGAGGGCCGTCCGGTGTTCTTCGGCGGTGTAGCTCCGAGCGGAGGCGGTCATGCTTTTGTGTGTGATGGTATAGATCAAGCCGGCTTGCTGCACATCAACTGGGGTTGGGGCGGATTGTGCGACGGCTACTTCGTGGTGTCGGTGTTCAATCCTGAAGATCAGGGCATAGGTGGCACGGCGGACAACGAGTCCTTTACGGAGAACGTGGAGGCATATACCGGAATCCGCCCGAATGCCGGTGGTACGCCGTCCTATCTGATAACGGCTGATGCGCTTTACCTGCCTGAGCAACGTATAGGACGTAGCGACTGGCCGGTGTTCTATTTAGACGTGTTTGCCAATAGTGGTATAACATCGTGGGCAGGCACCGAGGCGCTGATGGTGTATCAGAACAATGAACTGGTGTATGTGGCAACGGGTGAGGATAAATTGGCTTTGGATCCGTACACGTACTACGAGGAGATGTATATCTACGGTTCGCTGGAGTCGTTGCCCGCGGGAGAGTACGAGCTGGTGCCGGGTTTGACGGTAGCCGATCAAGAGGGCGTGTATGTGCCTCTCTATACCAAGAACATGGGCATATGCCGTTGCCCGATGACCGTTACAAGCGACTCGATCTTCCTTGCAGCCCCTGAGCCGAAAGAGCCCGACCTGCCCGGTACAGAGGTTAATCCGAATGAGTACATTTATACTGATCTGAACGGATACTTGTATCCGAGTGCGCTGAATGATGCCCATTTGTGGACCATCCAGTTGGCGACTTCGGCGTTCTATGACAAGAATGCGGACGACAACCAGTTGTGTATGCTGTTCACCATAGCAAGTAACTCGGCGGAGTCGTTCTTAGGTTCGTTTGCGGAAAATACGGATGCTACAGCGCAGTGCTATGGCGTGACCATCTACTCCGGTAATATCAATACCCCCAAAAAGCATCAAACCGATGGAGGTGAACTGACGATAGTCTATAATTCGGCAAGTGATACCTATATGGCGCACTATATGGTGGCTATAGATGGGGTGTCTTTCTCGGGGCATGTTGATCTGCCTGCATCCGACGTGAGTGGTATGTACGGCGAGGCGTATCAGACGCATGCAGAATATGATGATATAAAACTGAATAACTCCGTATATACGTCCCTTACCTCCACGCAGGCACTGGCTATGATGCGTGCGCATGGGGCAGGCTGGGGTTCGCTGATTCCGTATGTGATTGGTGGCGAGATCTCGCAACTGATCAACACACCGGCAGAGATAGCGCAGAACAAGAGCTGCCGTCTATATTTATCCGACGGCACGAGCGAGATCAGCTGCAACAACATCAAGTGGCTCAATAACACCGATTTCGTTACGGGCAATGAAATTGAAGTAGGCGCCAGCTGTTGCATTGTGGGCTACATGAAGCACCCCAATGATGCCACAATGGAGATGAACGTGGGCTACTTCTGCTCCTATGAGGCTGCTGAAGAGCAACCTAAGCCGCTGGAGTATGATGCCGATAAGGATTTTACTGAACAGTTCCTGAAGTATCAAGTGGATGCAACGCACTTGTATAAAGATGGCTATGCTTTCGTAGAGGCGACCAATGACAACAATGCTTATATCAACCTGATCTTCCTGGTAGGAAGCGGAGTGGACGAGATCCCTGCTGATACGTATGTGATTGATACCACGTTTACTATCGGCAAAATCTATGCCGGACAAGGAGTGGACTCAGAAGGGTATCTGGTCGGATCGTTTGCCGACTACCTGAACGAGGAAGGCGGCTTCACGTCTCCGCTGTGGTTCCTGGTAAGCGGTACGGTGACGCTTGGCAACGACGGCGTGATAACTGTTAAGGCTACTAACTCGCTTGGCAAAGCGGTGAACTGCGTGCTGTGGGCGAAGGATGATGATGCGGTAGAAAACGTGCTTGACGACAATGATCTGCATGCCGTTCGTAAGGTGATGCATAACGGGCAGATCTATATCATCCGTGATGGCGTAACCTATTCGATTCAGGGCGTACGCGTTGCAAGCAACATGACAGATGCGAAGTAGAGGCAGACAGGCATATTACTCTGTATTGCTCGCTCTCTTCATATGCGCGGCAGTAGCAGAGGCGCAGGACGAGAAGCTGACGGGGGTGATCCTTGGATCATCGCCGTCGGTGGAGTATATCGGCTTCACGGCAACGACCACACAGAACCTGCCGCAGGATGCATTCGATGGTGATCTGAATACCTATTTCGCATCATACGACCGCTCGAACACATGGGTGGGACTCGATCTGGGCGAACGGCACGTGGTGACGCGCGTCGGATGGTGCCCGCGCAACGACAGTCAAGGTCCGCAGCGCGTGCAACTGGGGGTGTTTGAGGGCGCGAATAGTCCGGACTTCATGGATGCTCTGCCACTGTACGTGAACGACCAACGGGGCACGATAGGGCAGATGGACTACGCAGATGTGGATTGCTCGCTTGGGTTTCGCTATGTGCGCTATGTCGGACCGAATGATGCACGCTGCAACGTGGCGGAGATAGAGTTCTACGGTCATGAGGGCGAAGGGGACTCGATGAGGCTATACCGGCCGACGAACCTGCCGTGTGTGGTGATTCATACGAAAGACTGCCTGGATCCTTACGACAAGGAGAACTACATTGAAAGTATCGTGACGATACTGTCAGACCGCTACGCTGACGGAATACAGAACGCTGACGCTGACAGAAGACAGACAATGGTGCTGCGCGATTCGGCAGGAGTGAGACTGCGGGGAAATATGTCACCGAATTTTCCGAAGAAGCCGTACCGCGTGAAGTTCGCTCATAAGCACAAGGTGTTAGGTTCGCCGGCCAATGCGAAGAACTGGACGCTGATTAACAACTACGGGGACAAGACCTTGATGCGCAACATCGTGGCGTTCCGCGTGAGTGAGGCGGCTGGGATGCCCTACACGCCGTTCTGCCGCGCGGTGGATGTGATGGTGAACGGTGAATACAAAGGCTGCTACCAACTCAGCGACAAGATAGAGGTGAAGAAGGGGCGGGTAGAAGTGCAGAAGATGGGACAGACGGATCAGGCGGATGACTCGCTGACCGGCGGGTACTTGTGGGAGATAGACAACTATGCTTTCGACGAACCGAACAACTTCTATTCGCAGAGGAGCATCGGTGTCACGATTCATTATCCGAAGTATGATGAGATCCTACCCGAACAGCAGACTTATATCCGGAACTACTACCAGACGCTGGAAAACAGGGCGTACATGGCTTCCGCCAGTAACACGTTGTGGCGCGAGTATGTCGATTATTCAACTTTTGCGCGGTACTTCCTTGTTAACCAGCTGTGCGGTAATCCCGACCTGTACTGGAGCATGTACATGTACAAGCAGCGCGACGATCGGAAGGCGTACACAGGGCCGGTGTGGGACTTTGACATCGCTTTTGACAACGACAATCGCATCTACCCCCTGAAGAATGCCACGGATTATACCTACGGCATAGCGGGTGAGTCGGCGACGATGGCCAGGAAGATTCTGTTTGCCGACCAGCAATGCAAGGATGAGATGGTCGCGTACTGGCACCGGATGCGCAACAACGGCATCACTGCGGACGAGCTGACGGTGTTCGTGGATAGCGTGGCGGACGAATTGGAGCAGTCGCAGCGGCTAAACTTCCTCAGGTGGCCTATACTGAGCCAGTATGTGCATCAGAACCCTGTGGCACCCGGTTCGTACAGCGCGGAGGTGAACCGCCTAAAGGACTACCTGACGATGCGTGTCGGCTGGATGGACAGGAAGCTCGGCTACACGTGGCATTCGTGGGATGCGGTGGAAGATGTCAGAGAGCAGAAATCAGAAGTCAGCTGTCAGAAGATAATAAGGAACGGACAACTACTGATCATACGTGACGGCAAGGCTTATACCGTGACAGGAGAGCTAACAATTGACAATTGATAAATGATAATTGATATTTGAATAGAAAAACTATGGATTCAACAAGAAAAGTAAGAGTGCGTTTTGCGCCGTCGCCTACTGGAGCGCTGCATATCGGCGGAGTGCGTACGGCGTTGTACAACTACCTGTTCGCACGTCAGCACGACGGCGACATGCTGCTGCGTATCGAGGATACCGACTCGACACGTTTCGTACCGGGTGCGGAGGAGTATATATTGGAGTCGCTTCGCTGGCTGGGCATCGAGATCGACGAGGGTCTCAGAATGAACGCCGAGGGTAAGATCGAGAGCGTGGGCGAGCATGGACCGTACCGTCAGAGCGAGCGCCGCGACATCTACTGGGAGTACGTGAAGTGGCTGCTGGAGAACCATAAGGCTTACGTGGCGTTTGACACGCCCGAGGCGCTGGAAGCCAAGCGCAAGGAGATACCTAACTTCCAGTACGACGCTACGACGCGCGGGATGATGGATAACTCGCTGACCTGCACCAACGGCAAGGAGCGTGCCTTGAGCGGTGAGCCGTATGTGGTGCGTTTCCTGGTGGAGCCCGACGAGAATATAACGGTGCATGACCTGATTCGCGGCGATGTGACCATCAACTCGAACATACTGGACGACAAGGTGCTGTTCAAGTCCTCTGACCGCCTGCCGACCTACCACCTGGCGAACATCGTGGATGACCATCTGATGGGTATAACCCATGTTATCCGTGGCGAGGAGTGGCTGCCGAGTGCACCACTGCACGTGCTGCTCTACCGAGCTTTTGGCTGGGAGGACTCAATGCCGCAGTTCGCCCATCTGCCCTTGCTACTCAAGCCTGACGGTAACGGCAAGCTGAGCAAGCGTGATGGTGACCGACTGGGTTTCCCCGTGTTCCCATTAGAGTTCCACAACCAGAAAGACGGCACGGTCAGCAGCGGCTACCGCGAGAGCGGCTACTATCCCGAGGCGGTGATCAACTTCCTTGCCCTGCTTGGCTGGCACAACACCGGCGACCAGGAGATGTTCTCAATGGATGACCTGATCGCGCAGTTCTCGCTTGACCGCGTGAGCAAGTCCGGCGCGAAGTTCGATTACGAGAAGGGCAAGTGGTTCAACCACCAGTACCTGCAGATGCGCTCCAACGAACAGCTGGCGATTGAGTTCCAGCCAATCTTGGCTGAAAAGATAGGTGAGAAAGCCGCCAAGAAGTACAGCCTCAAACAAATAGCGCACATCATCGGTCTGATGAAGGAGCGTGTGTCGTTCGTCAGCGAGCTGTGGGAGCAGTGTAACTTCTTCTTCGTGGCTCCTACCGAATACGACGAGAAGTCGCTGAAGAAGCGCTGGAAAGAGGATTCGCCCAAGCACATGACCGAGCTGCTCGCCCTGCTGAAGAAGCAGAAGGACTGGAGTGCGGATGCGCTGGATGCCACCGTGC
Source organism: Bacteroidales bacterium UBA1216 (assembly GCA_002309255.1). Classification (GTDB taxonomy): domain Bacteria; phylum Bacteroidota; class Bacteroidia; order Bacteroidales; family Paludibacteraceae; genus Colicola. Next base: position 6,755 of record DBXI01000008.1, read on the forward strand.
TGCCGTGGATCGAGCAGAAAGAGTACGGCCTGGGCATCGTGATGAACGCGTTCCGTATCTGCCTGGTCGGCGCCGCACGCGGCCCGCATATCTGGGCAATAACTGACGTGCTCGGCAAGGATGACGTGCTCCGCCGCGTGGAGACAGCGCTGAAGAAATTGTAAGAGATCGCTAACGCTCAAAGATAAAAGACCGCTGCGCTCAAAGAAAAAAGCCTGATTACATTCAGCAGCGAGCCATTATAGGCTTTTGTCTTTTGTCTTTGAGTGAGCGTAGCGAACGGTCTTTCGACTAATAAAATATAACAACCATGAGAACAAACCTGAGTTCACAGATCTCGCTCAGTCATGTTGCGAGGAAGTTGTACAAACCGGATGACGTGTTCGAACTCTCACGCGTCAGTCGTATGGAGAAGGTGAAAACCACCATCTACGAGACCGGCAAGGAAGGTGCCATCACCGTGGCGCAGCATATAGCCGGACTGATTGCCCAGTACCAGAAGGAGGGAAGGAAGTTCGTGCTGAGTATGATGACCGGCCGTTCGATGCAGGACATCTTCGCCGAGCTGATCCGTCTGCACGAAGAAGGACTGAGTTTCCGAAACGTCGTTCTCGTGGTAGGCTACGAGTATTACCCGCTGGCATCGGAGGATGCTGGCTGTCTCGGGCAACTGGAGGAGCAGTTCATATCCAAGGTGGGCATCCTGCCGGCGAACGTCATCTCCATCCCGGGCACGCTGGCCAAGGAGGATATCATCGACGCCTGCACCGCCTATGAGCGCACTATCAAGGACCTCGGTGGCATCGACCTGATGCTGCTTGGTATAGGTCGCGGCGGTAACATCGCGTTCAACGAACCCGGTACGCAGTTCAACAGCGAGACGCGTCTCGTACTGCTCGACAACAACTCCCGCGCCGACGCTAGCGAGATGTTCGGCACGACGGAGGCGGTGCCGGTGAGCGCGATCACGATAGGTATAGGTACTATCCTGCATGCCCGCGAGATCCTGCTCGTTGCCTGGGGCGACCACAAAGCAGTGCAGGTGGCAAAAGCCATCGAGCAGGACGCATCGCCCGCTTGTCCGGCATCAGCGCTGCAGTTGGCTTCGAACGCGCATATCCATCTCGACCTCTCGGCAGCCGATAGGCTGACGCGAATCAGCAAACCCTGGATGGTAACGAGCTGCGAGTGGGACGACCAACTCATCCGCAAGGCCATCGTCTGGCTGTGCCAGAAGACCGACAAGCCCATCCTCAAACTCACGAACAAGGACTACAACGACCACGGCTTGGCGGAGCTGATCACGCTCTTCGGGTCGGCGTATAACTGTAATATCAAGGTCTTCAACGACCTGCAGCACACCATCACTGGCTGGCCGGGAGGCAAACCCAACGCCGACGACAGCAACCGTCCGGAGCGCGCCAAACCCTTCCCGAAGAACGTGGTGATCTTCTCGCCGCACCCCGATGACGATGTGATATCCATGGGTGGCACCTTTGCCCGACTGATCAATCAGGGGCACAACGTGCATATCGCCTACCAAACCTCCGGCTGCATAGCCGTCTGCGACGACGAGGTCGTTCGGTTCATGGATTTCATGAAGGGGTATGCCCAAATGGGTCTAATCAATCCTTCATCTTTGAGCGATAGCGGTCTTTGCTCTTTTAGCGAAGCGGTCTATAAGAAGTACGACGAGTATCTGCACTTCTTCAGCAAAGAGAAAATAGGCGACCAGGATACGCGCGAGATACTGGACATAAAGGCACTCATCCGTCGCGGCGAGGCGACCGCCGCATGCCGGCACATGGGACTGCCGCTGGATCACATCCACTTCCTGAACCTGCCGTTCTACGAGACGGGCACGATCAAGAAAGGTCCGCTCACGGAGAAAGATATCCGTATCGTCGAAGACCTGCTCTTACAGGTCAAGCCTGATCAGATCTTCGTGGCCGGCGATCTGGCTGACCCGCACGGTACGCACCGCGTCTGCACCGATGCCGTGCTGGCGGCTATCGATGATCTGAAGCAGACAGAGGCGTGGGACGAGTGGCTGAAGAACTGCCGAATCTGGATGTACCGCGGCGCATGGATGGAGTGGGGCGTCGATCTAATTGAGATGGCTGTACCGATGTCGCCGGAGGAGTTGCGCTCCAAGAGGAACGCGATCCTCAAGCACCAGTCGCAGATGGAGTCTGCGCCTTTCATGGGCAACGACGAGCGTCTGTTCTGGCAGCGCGCCGAGGACCGCAACCACGCCACCGCCGAACTCTACGCCAAACTCGGCCTGGCTAACTACGAAGCAATAGAAGCCTTCGTACAGTATCATCCGTTGTAAATTAGACCGCTGCGCTCAAAGACAAAAGACCGCTAACGCTCAAAGACAAAAGAATAATATGATGCTGCATAATTTTAGAGAATTGATTGCTTGGCAAAAAGCTATGCAATTAGCAAAAAGTGCATACCTTTTATCAGCGAATTTCCCAGCAAGCGAGCGCTTTGGTTTAGTATCGCAGATTCAGCGAGCAGCAGTTTCTATTCCGGCCAATATAGCAGAAGGCGCAGGTAGACCGACACCGAAAGAGTTAGTGCATGTCTTATCTTTTTCGTTAGGGTCGGCTTACGAACTAGAAACAGAGTTGTTGCTTGCTAAATATTTAATGTATATTGATGAGCAGCAGTCTGAGCAGATAAATGAGGAAGTAAAAGAAGTACAAAAATTAGTGTATTCTCTGATGAAGAAATATCAACCGACGAATGGCAATCTACAATAACTGATAAAGTTGTGACAAATTAATCTTTTGTCTTTTGTCTTTTGTCTTTTGTCTTTTGTCTAAAACAAAACACAATGAAGAACATCACCTGTTTCGTTCCGTTTCAGTCGGAGCAGCAAGTACAGGCCACCGTGCAGAACCTGAGCAAGCAGGAGCTGGTGGCGGAGATCCACTACCTGAAGGGCGACATCCGTTCAACGGAGAACGTGCGGTTCATTGCCACGCACAGCCACACGCCCTACACGCTCATCTACACCAAGTACACAACCCTCTCGTTCGTGCTCTTCGCCTTGGAGCGGATGGAGGCGCTGATGGAGGACTCGGGCGCAGCGATGGTCTATGCCGACCACTTCAACCAGTCGGGCAGTATTCGCACCAATGCGCCGGTCATCGACTACCAGTTGGGTGCCTTGCGTGACGACTTTGACTTCGGTTCGGTGCTGCTGTATAGGACATCCGCCCTGCAGGATGCTGTAGGACGCATGGATGTAGATTATCAGTACGCCGGCCTGTACGACCTGCGACTGAAGGTCAGCCAACGCGGTGCACTGGAGCATATCAACGAGTACCTCTACTACGACGTGGAGCTTGATACCCGCAAGTCCGGCGAGAAGCTCTTCGACTACGTTGACCCGAAGAACCGCGGCGTGCAGATCGAGATGGAGAAAGCCGTGACGCGTCACCTCAAGGACATAGGCGGCTACCTCGAACCCGAGTTCAATGATGTAGATATGCAGGGCGGAGAGTTTGAGTACGAGGCATCGGTGGTCATCCCGTGCAAGAACCGTGTGCGCACCATCGAGACCGCTATCCGCAGCGCGCTCTCGCAGAAAGTCAACGCACCCTACAAGTACAACGTCATCGTTGTGGACGACAACAGCGAGGACGGAACAATTGATGCAATCAAGATGATTGTGGCCGAGGGACACGACAACCTTATCTACATTGCGCAGGATAAGTCGTGGCACGCCATCGGCGGCAACTGGAACGTGGCGCTGCACCATCCGAAGTGCGGACGTTTCGCCATCCAGCTCGATAGCGATGACACCTATTACGATGAGACAACCGTGCAGAAGTTCATCGACGCATTCCATGAGCAGAACTGCGCGATGGTCGTTGGCACCTACCGGATGACGGACTTTGACGGCAATCAGCTGCCGCCGGGAGTGATTGACCACCGCGAATGGACGCCCGACAACGGACGCAACAACGCCCTGCGCATCAACGGCCTGGGTGCACCGCGTGGTTTCTACACGCCGCTGCTCAGAACGATCAACTTCCCTACCACCAAGTATGGTGAGGATTATGCCGTCGGATTGCGCGTGAGCCGCGAGTACCAGATCGGCCGCATCTACGATGTGCTGTACAACTGCCGCCGCTGGGAGGATAACTCCGACGCCAACTGCGACATCGTAGCCATGAACGCCAACAACTTCTACAAGGACCGCATCCGCACCTGGGAGCTCAAGGCGCGCATCGCGATGAACCGCAAATAGACCGCTTCGCTCAAAGAAAAAAGACCGCAGCCATGTTTGGCTGCTCAAAGAAAAAAGCCTGATTACCTTCAGATACGGAACATTATAGGCTTTGAGTGCGAAGCACGTTCTTTTATCTTTGAGTGAGCGTAGCGAACGGTCTTTCGACTATGAAGATAAGAGTCGGAATATTAACAGCACCGCACATCCGTTGCGAGAAGCACCCGAAAGGTGTGCTGCTGCGCGATGTGCGCATAGGCATCGGCTTTCATTGGGATCGGACGGAAGACCAACTCTTCGAAGGCACAATGGAGATCCGTGACAACGCTGACGGCACGCAGACCGCCATCAACACCCTGGACGTCGAGGACTACCTGACTTCGGTCATCACCTCGGAGATGTCAGCCACCTCGTCCATTGAACTGCTCAAGGCACACGCCGTCATCTCGCGTAGTTGGGTGCTGCGGCCTATGCTCAACAAGATCTCAACAATCGGCAATCAGCAGTCAGATACTACGAAATGTCAATTGTCAATTGTCAATTGTCAATTGCCTGAAAGGCATATTGTCTGGTACGAGCGCGATGCACACACTGGTTTCGATGTCTGCGCCGACGACCACTGTCAGCGTTACGAAGGTATCACCCGCCGCGACGCGAACCCCGAAGCGGCAAGGCGTGTCAGAGAGGCGGTGGAGGCGACACGCGGATTAGTGCTCGTTGACCCGACGGTCAACAACACGGTCTGCGACACACGGTTCTACAAGTGCTGCGGCGGACGAACAGAGCTCTTTGAGAACGTCTGGGCACCGCACCACTACAGCTACCTCGAGAGTGTCGAATGCCCATACTGCAATACAACGAACGAGCGCGTGCTCAATCAGGTGCTCAACAACTACGACCGCGAGACGCAGGACTTCTACCGCTGGAAGGTACGTTACACGGCGCAGGAACTGGCAAGTATCATCCGCGAGCGTTCGGGCATCGACTTTGGGGAGATCATCGCGCTCAATCCCATCAAGCGCGGTCCGAGCGGACGCATCTACGAACTGGAGATCATCGGCAGCAAGCACCGGATGGTCGTCGGCAAGGAACTGGAGATCCGCAAATGGCTCAGCCGCACCTGCCTGTACAGCTCGGCATTTGAGGTGCAGCGCGATGGGACAGACTGGCTATTGAAAGGCAAAGGCTGGGGACACGGCGTAGGCCTTTGCCAGATAGGCGCCGCCGTCATGGCTGACCAAGGCTGCACCTACGAGCAGATACTCGCCCACTACTACCCGGGCGCAGTACTGAGGCGCGCAAACGAACATTCGTAATCACGTAATTACGTAATCACGTCATCACGAAGGCGCGCAACAACCAAAGAAAAAGCGAAACACAATATACAACCATGAAACATCATCTACACATCACACTCCTGTCCGCAGTTGTTCTGCTGTTTATGGGGCAGAGTAGGGCGGAGGTGCCGGCGAACATCCGGCAGGAGATGCGTATGGACAAGCCGTTCGTCACCGACGAGCAGACACAGCACGAGACACTGCCGATGGTGGAGGCTTCGCGCGACAGTCTGGTGCGGGTCACCACCAAGTACATCCACACCTATATCGACACCATCCGCGTCGTCCGGTACAGCGAGGACAGCATTCCGCGTCATGACACCACCTTCGTCGCAGCCGACTCCACCGGTCGCAAGGGACACTACGTGCAGGCGTATCTGGGTGCAGGCTACGGCTCGATAGGCTTTACGCTTGATCCGAACCACGGCGGTAAGGTCACGGGCTTCGTGAGCGGGCGCGCGCAGGTACAATATGCTTATTTCTTCCACCCGAACTGGGGCGTGGGTGCTGGTCTGTGGTTTGAGAACCTCACATCGGATGCTTCGTTGGCCAATGGCAAGGATTACACGGACTTCTACTACGAAGACCGCACCGATACCGATGGCGAGTCCGGCTACAACCACACCGCGCGTATCTATGCGTGGCGGGAGCGCTCGACCTTGTACAACTTGGCGGTGCCCGTGTCTATCCAGACGCAGTGGTGGAGCAAGTCCGGCGAAGTGGGCATCTTCGGCGCACTGGGTGTGGCTCCGGCATTTGCTGTGTCATCGAAGTACAGGCTGCTGGAGGGAGAGGTGGAGCACTTTGGCGAGTACCCGAAATGGGGACTGACCCTCAATGAGATGAGCGACCATGAGTATGCACGCAATACGGATGATCCTAATCTATATACCGGCACATCAACGGCACAAGGCAAAATGAATGTGTCGCCGATGGCTACCGTCTTTGCCGAGATAGGAGCGTTGATTAATCTGACAAACGACCTGGATATGATGGTAGGACTATACGGCCACTTCACGCCGAACAATGTGGTGACCGAGACCGTAACATCGAAGTACCTGCCATCTGATGCGGGCGATAACACAGCTCCCTTCGGCTGGGCGGATGGTCAGCGCGTTGGCCCCAAAACCTTCATGGATGAGTATCGGGGACTCTATGCTACCAACCTGCGCGGCGACAAGACCTATCCGTGGGCAGTAGGACTGAAGGTGGGTATCCATTGGCACCATGCACCCAAGCCCAAGCGAGTGATTACCGACAGCTACGACTACTTCTACGCCGCTGACACCACTATCCGCACCGTGGAACGCGTTGAGACAGAGACCGTCGAGCGCATCGACACATTCAAGCGCGCACCCAAAGAGGAGATCAAGGTCATACAAAAGAAAGTGGATAAACTCAACAAGATCTTCTTTGCATTCGACAGCTATGTGCTAAGCAACAAGTCGAAGAAGTACCTGCGCGACATCTACGAGGAGCTCAAAGACCTGCCTAACCATATTATCATCGGCGGTCACGCCTCGGATGAAGGACAGGCAGAATACAACGAACTCCTTGCACTCAATCGTGCTACGTCTGTCAAGAACTACCTCGTTTCGCTCGGTATCCCGGAGCAACAGCTGGAGGTGAAGAACTACGGTGCGCGTGTGGCGAACGAGGAGAACACCCAGAAAGACCTCTCGCTTGACCGCCGCGTAGAAATCATCATCGTTGAATAAACTCGAAATCACGTATTCACGTCATTACGTCATCACGAAAAAAATAAAGATTATGAAAACACGCAATATAGTTATCGCATCGTTACTTTGTCTGCTCTGCGCAGCACCTTTATCCGCCCGTCAGTTTGAGCAAGGTGAAAAGATCTATGTGAATGCTGACCAGAGCGGACGCGACGGTAGTGGTAAGTTCAACTGGGCCAATGACAATGCCAAGTTGTTCATGTGGATTTGGGAAGCGGGAAAGGATGGACAGCAGAAGGAGTTAATCAATGAGAACGGCAATATTTTCAGTTGCGCAATGCCCCAAGGAGAATTTAACCGTTGTATAATAATACGTATGCCTGGTGGCAGTACAGGTATTGACTGGAACAACAACTGGGGAAAATCGCAAAATCTTACTATTCCGGGACAAAATGCGTTGGATAGAAACTTCCTGAATCAATATTGGCAAGGTGATGGCGATGGCGGTTCGAATTGGCTGACGTACGTCCCTTCTACTGCTAAGATAGCCGCCTACGCTTCGGCTTTGTCGAGTAAGCAGGAGACGATTGTTGTGTGCCCGAGTGCGTTAGGTGGACCCTATACGCTGCACGCCAAGCTCAAAGCCGACAAGTCCGATTACGACTACGCCAACGTGCAGTGCCACGGCTGGTACAAGAGCACCAACGGCACCACTTGGACATCGGTGGATGACTATGCAGGCAAGTCGCGTGACGGCGAGGGCGACAAGGATATCATCAAGAACGACCTGCCTGCTTCCGGAGTGATATACTATTACCTGCATTCCGCCAAGGCCGCCGGCCGCCGACTGATCAAGATCACAACCGACGGAGCCAAGGATTGTGACCTCGACTGCACGATCACGGCGTTTGAGGTGGCATGCTCGGCGGTGAACGCCAACGACACGACCTACACGCTTGATGGCATGGTGGCATTCGGCGAACCGAACGGCAAACTGGTGATTGAGTGTGATGGCAAGAAGACGACTATTGATGCACCTAAGAGTCCGCAGATCTTCTCCGTAGAAGGACTACGCGCCGTGGTGGTGAACGGCAAGACAACCACTGCCAAAGCATATTTCACGGGCAACAACGGCTGTTCGGCTACCGCTACAGTGAACATCCCCAACGCCACGCAGGGTATAGTGCGCACCCATCTGGATGTGCTCGTGGGCGAGACCACAACGCTCAACCCCAAGGGGGCGAACTACCAGAACGACCACAAGTGGTTCGTCAACGGCGTGGAGAAACCTGAGATGCAAGGCGCACAAACCAGTATAGCTTTCAACGAACCGAACTCCACCAATTATATGTACCGCGAGTTCAAGACTCCGCCCGATGATATGAAGGATATGATGAGCAATGGTAGTTACGAGGATGCTACGTTCAACTATGGTACGACGGGCAAACCATCCACCATCAGCGATTACGACTTCTGGGGAGTATTCAGTAACGCTTCCACCGCTACGAACTACTACGACACGCATCCCGGAGAGAACAACGGTTTTGCGGTAGTGCAGGACGCGAACAAGTTTGCCTCGACCTATGCCAAGGTCAAAGCGCGTGAAGGTAGTTATTTTGCGCTGTTTGATGCAGCCTCCGGAACGGAGATGGCAGGCAAGAAAGCCTGGAAAGCGGAAACGAAGAATAACACGAAGCTCACCTTGCAGAAGGGGACGACCTACCTGTTCTCGTTCTGGGCGGCGAACATCAACAACTACGGCGAGATGGACAATGCCGCCAAATTGCAGTTCCAGATTGAGTATAACAGTCAAACCAAGAAACTCGGCGAGCCGCTTGACCTGAACAGCTCGAAGTTCCGCAACAACCGTTGGCACCAGTGCTCCGCCACCTTCACGGCGGATGCCGATGCAAGCAATGTGACCATCTCCGTGATCAACCTCAACACCAACGCCCTGAAGACCGGCAACGACTTTGCGCTCGATGACATCCAGTTCCGCGCGGTCAGCAGCCCGACGCACTCGGTGAAGATCCAGGAGGTGATCACCGTCACAACCCACGAACCCGCTATCACCAAGTTCACCGCAACGCCGGTGCAGATGGACTGCGGAAAATCAACGTATAACGTCAACCTCCACATTGACTACAAGAACCAGATCGGCAAGATCATCGTCAAAGATATAACCGACGGCGGCGACCGCGTTGTGTGGGAGAAAGACCTGACACCGCTCACCAATGGATCTAAACAGTGGGATCAGACCCTGTCAATCGACCAAACCGTTCAACAAACTATAGCCGAAGGCGAGCCCCTCGTCAAGGAACGTACCTACAAGATATATTTCGAGAAGTGGGACAAGGCTACTCAGCAGGCCAAGTTCAAAGCCCCTGTCATCCCGACCATGCAGGTGACCTACTACAATAATCCCGACACACTCCTTGCCTGCGAGCAGACAACATACTCGATCAGCGGCACTATGACCTATCGCAATATGAACGCCAAGGCCTATGCCTGGATCGACAATGCAGCTAAGGTGGAGATCACAGGCTTGACTATGAACAGCTCTGATCAACTTACTGCCTCCTTCACCGTCAGCGAAGTGCCTGCCGATGCAAAAGATCATGTGCTGCACGTAGCATTCGAAGGTAGAGGCAACACCTGCCCGTTTGAGGATAGTTTCCGCGCTGCGACCGCGCCGGGTAAGTGCTGCACCGAAGGCAGAATATTCAGCAAGTGGGACAACGTGTTGTTCGTCAACAATGGCGATAGCATATATGTCGCCTATCAGTGGTACAAGAACGGTGCTGCTCTGAATGGCGAAACCCAACAGCGTCTCTACACAGGCGCCACGACTATGAAAGGAACATCGGATCTGTATCATTGTGTCGCTACGCGCAAGGATAAGACCGCGGATGAGCTCTGCGCGCATGCCTTCGATGACTTCCCCGAGTCGCGTAACGTGGCGGTGGACAACATCCTCCTCGACGGCATCACGGTTTATCCTACGCAGGTAGCCGCCGGCGCCGAGATCACCGTCACCAAGACCGTCACCGGAGCTGTGAAGGCAACGTTGCTCACACTCACCGGACAGACCGTCAGCACCGTCACCCTCAGCGCAGACAACACTACGCTCACAATGCCCGCTGCTGCAGGCATGTATCTGCTGCAATTACAAGGAATGAACACTCAAAGAACAATCAAGATCAATGTTTACTAATCGAACCATCATCGCAATAACTGCCCTCGGCTTGGCCTTGGGTGCACAGGCGCAGCAGACGCAACGTCTGTCAGGACATGAACATACGCAGGTGCAGTATACCGAACAGCGTGTATCCTTGCCCGGTGATACTATGTCAATCGACAGCCTGGTAGAGGTGCGGACGCTCGAGGTGCGCAAGTTCATCGACACTCTGCAGTTCGTCACGCCGCGTGAGGATACCGTCATCCTTCCTATCGACTCCGCACAACGCAAGGGGCACTATGTGGAGTTCCATCTTGGTGCAGGCTTCGGCAATGCCGGATACGGACTCATCCGCAAGGATCTGACGCATCCTACCGCTACAGGCTACGAGCAGGGTAGTGTGTCGGGTGTAGTGCAACTCCAATACGCGTACTTCTTCCATCCTAACGTAGGCGTGGGCGTAGGCGCGTGGCTGAGCAACTACAGCTCGCAGGGCTACCTCAGTGGCGACTTTGCTTACCCCGATCAGTACGACTCCGATGACCTGGGCGGTACCGCGCAGCCCGAACAGTACACTCACCATGCTACGGTCACTGGTTGGCATGAGCGACAGACCATTCACACGGTCGGTCTGCCCGTATCCTTGCAGTTCCAGGCGTGGGGCAAGCAGAACAAGGCCGGCTTCTTTGCCGCTTTGGGCGCTGCACCGGCTTATACCGTCAAATCCGACTACCGTGTGCTGCAAGGCAAGGTGGAGCATTGGGGCAAGTACGATCATCGTGGCGGTGCGGAGATCCATAACGCACACGAGTTCATGACCATTGACTATGCCGGTCGTACAGCCAAGCAGCAGGTGAAGGCGTTCTCAGCCACAGCGCTGGTTGATCTCGGACTGCTCGTTCGCCTGAGCACGCAGGTCGATCTGCTCATCGGCTTGTATGGGCACTACACGTTCCTTGACATGCAGAACGCTACGCTGACCGATCTGGGCTGGAAGGACGACCGCTTCCCCAATCTGGATGTGGCGGAGTATAACGGCATATTGGCATCGAACTGCATTGCAGGTGCGGATGGCAAGGGACAACTCCATCCGTGGCAGGCAGGACTGAAACTTGGTATTCATTGGCACAGCCTGGAGAAACCGCGCAAGGAGATCACGCACTTCAACGACACCACCTTGCAGATGGTTGAGCGCTTCGACAGCACATGGGTAACACGCATCGATACATTGCAGCGCAAGCACATACAGTCGCGCGAACTGGTGCAGCGCACGATCAACAAACTCAACCGAATCTATTTCGACTTCAACAGTGCTGAACTGGCAGACGACTCCAAGCAGGCGCTGGATGAGATAGCGTACTACCTGCGCAGTATGCCCAACAAGATCATCCTTGGAGGTCACGCATCGAAGGATGGTAGCCGCAAACACAACGAAAAACTCGCATTGGATCGTGCCTTGGCGGTCAAGAAGTACCTCGTCAGCCAGGGCGTGAGCGCCAAACGGATGACGGTGAAGGATTACGGTGCTACCGTCGCTAACGCCATCAACCTGAGCGACGACCTCTCCCTCGACCGCCGTGTGGAGATAATCATTCAGGACAAATAACCGCGCTAAAGTGCAAAAATTAACAAAGAAAAAGACATGATACAGTGAGACTCTGAGACACTTTGTTGCAAGGTGTTGGGAATGTGACTATTAAAAAATATCAAGAGTCTCAACTGTCTCAAGAGTCTCATGCAAATTTTTATTAAAAGTGCACATGATGCAGAAAGTGCAGAGTATTTTTTCAACATGCAAAAGTTTAACAACATATCAAATTTCACCTCATCCGTTTGCGCCTCGCACTGCGTAGCCGAAGGCGACCGTTAGTGATTAGTTAGAGATTCCTTAGAGGTTCGTTAGATATTAACCCGACTGTCACGGCACGCGAGGCAAATCTAATCATCCTAAAAAAACGGGGGACACTCTCGATAAAACCTCGATAAAACCTCGATCAAGTTCGACGAAAAAAACATAGAAAAAAATATATACCCGAAACAAAAATCACCACACATATGAAAAACATTTTCATCATGAAAAAACGGAATATAGTTATTAGTGTTCTCATTGCGCTCCTTTGTATCATTGGAGCAACCTCTTCGTTTGCACGTGTATTCACCGCAGGGGAGAGAATATTTGTTAATGCCCAAACAGATTTTAACTGGGCTCAAGACGGAGCCAAGTTGTTCTTGTACTGCTTTGGTGGGTCAAGTTCTGTGCAATGGTTTGAACTTGAGCAAGTATGCGGAAATTACTATATGGCGTCAATGTCAGCGGGTACTTGGAATACATGTATTGTGGTGCGCAAGAATAGTAGTGGCACTGCCGGTAATTGGGATAATAAATGGAATCAAACAGGTGATATAACTATAGATGGCTCTAAGAATTACATAAAGTATTTCAGCAATGAGTCTTCCTCTGCAACATGGGATAACTTCCCGTTCTATTATCATGATGGATCGGAAGAGTTATATTTTAGTAAAGCTCCTAATGATTGGAGTTGGTTTGGAAATGATTTTGGTTCGAAAAATTATGTATACGCGAAGTTCTTCCGGACATCTGAACCATATTGTGAAACGTGGAGCAAGGCATCAAATGACAGACCCGGTCTGTTTAAGGTAGATATTCCTGCAGGAATCTGGTCACATGTTATATTTGCCCGGTTAGGAAATGACTCACCATCTGATGGTAATATAATTAGTGATCCTTCGAAAGATGCAAACCAAAGTAGAAACCTCCCTGTGTTTGCTAATGAGATTTATTTAAATTTCAAACAAAGATCCACCAGTGGAGGTGAGGACTACAATCTACTCAAAGATTTAGGTGCTAAGCCATCCGCCGACCCGACCACGTCTGATAATATATGGGGGACACCGCGCAGAGATATCAAGATATGTGCGCAAGCTCTTGAGAGGGGTGACAACTATACATTAACACCATTGTTGAATGATGCGAAGAATGCGTACGACTATTCAGAAGGAATTTCTGTATGGTGGAAATGGAATACAACTTCAGGAAAGTGGGAGTATGCGGCAAACAAATGGAATGATGTCAATCAAACATTGGAGAATGTAGATGATGCCTATTATTATTTATGGACAACAATGGGAGAAAAAGAAAAATACCGACGTTTCTTACATCTAGTAAAAGACAGTGACTGCAAGATTAATTGTGAAATAACGTCTCTTAACTATGCAATAACGCCTGTTAATGTAATAGATAGCACGTTCGGAATAGAAGGTCTGGTGGCATTTACGAAGCAAGAAGGGGACCTTGTTGTTTCGTATGGCAAGAATACTTATCGCTTGCCTACCGATTCGATGCAAACGTTTACATCTCCAGAGAGTCCGCAGACATTCTCTTTGTCCGGGCTCAAAGCAGATGGTAGTACAGATAACCACCTACTTGTAGAGTTCACGGGAGTAGGTGGCGCAAAAGCAGATAGCCTTATAACTGCACCAAAGTTAGAAACGGATGGTGTCGTGGAGCATAGCTCAAAAGATGAGGCTAATCACTATTCTCCATCTAAAGAAACTTATGCCCATGATGAAACCATAACATTGACTCCACATGTAGAGACGTTGGAGGCAGATAGTTTTGCATGGTTAGATGCCAAAGGGAATATCCTAAAGGCCGGTAATAAGGACATCAAATCGACGCCTTATGATGTATCTAATACGTGGGGATTTGATACGACGTTAGTATATTATTATACAGAATATAATATTCCTCCAGAATCCAATGATAATTTGATGGGAAATGGATATTATGAAAATACTTCTAAAGAAGACGATGATAATAAAGATGCAAGCCCATACAAAACAATTAGTGGATACAAATATACCGGTGTTTGGGGCGACATAACAGGCAAGCGCGATGCGTATTACAACGAATATGGTAATGAAACAGGTTTGTTCGGTGTAACTACTAGCGCTGACATTTTCTGGAATCGCTTTGCTAAAATATCACCACGTAAAGGAGAATATTTTGGTGTATTTGATGGCGATGCAGACGGAGAAGAAAAAGTCGCATGGAGTGCAGAAACAAATTCCACCACAAACAAAGACCTAAAATTGCAGAAAGGTACAACCTATTTGTTCTCATTCTGGGTTGCAAACGTGAATAACGCCGGCGAAATGATTAGTTATGGAACTGATGGAACTCCTGTCACAAATAACGCAATACTGCAATTTAAGATATCGTATAAATATAAAGACGAGAATGGTGATGAGCAAGAAGAAACGCTGCCACTTGGTAAGGAAACAGATCTCAACAACTATTTGGATAACTTCTGGCACCAGAATTCAGCTACATTTACTAGTCCCGTAGATGCAGATGATGTTACAATTTCCGTTGTTGACAAAAACAAATCAGGGTTGAGTATAGGCAATGACTTTGCACTTGATGATATTCGTTTCCGTTCGGTATCAGTGCAATCAGCAACAGTTCGTGCCCGCGAACGTTTTGCAGTGAAGTTTGTAGAGCCAACTCCAGAAGTTAGAAATGTTTCATTAGTACCACTTACCGCTCCGGCATGTGATAGGGATACATTTACTTTCAAGGTTAGTTTCGAATACCTAACTAATACGTCTCATGATGTAAAATTGGAATTGAATGTAACTGGCTTGGCAGGAGAAGTCAAGAAGGAGGTAGATGATCTTGGAGATACAGGTGGCGCATGGGTGAAAAAAGAGTTTGTTTTCTCATCAAACACAAGTGCCAACCCAGCCGTCACAACAGATACTGATATCAAGGCAAAGGCTACTGATGAGCAAATGAAGGCAGAAGTTATCGTCAGTACAACTGATGCAATCTCTGTATATCGTGCAGACACCGCCTATAGTGCTGATGTTGATATACCAGTTATTCCGTCGCGCTCATTTGGTTCACCATTGCTTTTTGAAGATCAGTCGTGTGCTGATAGTACCTATACTCTACTTGTACCAATTACCTATACGAACCAGCATGGTGATATGTACGTACAAGTCAACGACAAGGAAGAATATAAGGTACACGTGACTAATTCTGCAGGCTGCCGGATAGAAGATTCTTATGTCGGCTACCTCGCTGACCAGCGTACACCGCGTACTACGTTAGCAATCATCCCTGGTATCAAACGCGAGGATGTTGATGCTGTTGATCATAAGGTCAGTGTGTGGTTTACGGAAGGATGTGATGTGTGGAGTACAACCTATGCTGCACCGAATGTGCCGATGATGGTTGTACATGATGTTGTACCTGCGCCTGTTTCATGTAATAATCTCACTTACACATTGAATGGTAAACTTTCATATCGCTATTTGGATGGAAAGGCGTATTGCAAGATTGGAGTAGGCGGAAATCCAAATGAAATAACGGGTATGTTGGCGGATAAAGCGACAAAGGACACTCGCGAGTTCTCTATCCCGTCTATCCCTGCAGATTCTTTGATGGATACTCTAATTGTCTGGTATGAAGGTCGAGGAACTGCATGTCCCGACACAATTATATATCGCGCACCATTCTCTCCGCAGATCAATAGTGTAACGATAGACAAACCCTCGTCGCTTAGTTGCGGGGCATCTGACAAATATAGCGCAACGATTACAGTCAATGCATCTAATCATCGTGAAGCTTTAATTCTGGTGTCTCTAAATGATGGTGAACCTAAAAAGAAAAACTCCTCATCAACGGGCAGCACTTCATTTACGTTTACTGACCTGCTTGCAGATGGTGGTAACAATGTAGTCAAGGCATGGTTTGATGTGGCACGCAAACAGGATGATGATTGCTATAAAAAGAACTCATTCTCGTCTCCCACGCGTCCTGTAGCAAATATTAAAGACCAAGGAGCGAACACGTTCACATATTCCGATCCCGTTTGTGATCAGGAAACAGTAACATTGAAGTTTGATATAGAGTATATAAATCAGGATGGCGACTTATATATATGGGTAGATGGACTATCCCCAAAGAAATATGACTATACAGACCACAAGAGTAGCACGCCTCATTCCGTGCACATTGAATATCCCGGAGTGCAAGCGGATGGCTTATCCACTCATAAATTAAATTATGAATTCCGGGAAACCGGCTATTGCAAGGAAACAAATATTGCCCTACCTGCTTCTTCTCGTTGGCCGGTAATAAAGAGCGTTTCCGTAACGCCGCCGGCAAATGTTCCTTGCTCGAAAAACGACTATGAGGCTACGATAAATGTTTCGTATGTGAATGTTGCTTCTACTGACAGGCTCGTTGTACAATATAACGGAACAGAGACGAAGACGATTGAGCGAACGCTGTCAGGAACAAGCACATCCTTTACTTTCACTCTCGATGACATCGATGCAGGGAGTGGTAGAGAATTGTATGTATATTTTGAGGGTGCTGCAGCTGATTGCAAAACGACTGCTCAACACAAAGGTACATATACCGCCCCCTATCGACCGGAGCTTGTGATTAATAGTGTTGATACTCTGCACGATGCTTGCGATGCAACGACTTATGCTATTGCCATCGATTGGAAATATAGGGCATTTGCCGCAAGTGATATGTCGTACAAGATTGACGATGGCACAGCTCACACCTTGCGTAGCGGACTGACATACAATGCTACAACGTTCACTAACTGCAAGGATACTATCAAAGGGCTTTCTGCAGATGGAGGATCGCATAAGTTGAGCTTGCTCACGAATGTCGCCAACAACTGTACGTTTGATTCGACCGGTATTCGTGCTCCCAAGGGGAACAAGATCACCTCGTTCCGCATTGATACCACGGTGCTCAAATGCGATGAAGATAAATACCAGCTTATTGCCTCATGGGTGGTTAGCGCTCCGGCAGCAGAGTACGACACGCTCATCATTGTGGATGGTAGTAACACCGTTTTGTTGATTGATACTCTCAAGAGCACCACACTCACTCGTACCGTCACCTTACCACAAGTGCATACCGTTGGTGATGTTACCACTCCAACGCCGATTTATGCATACCTGAAGGAACGCGGACGCTCCGCTTGCGACAAGAGTGATACCTACGTCAGCCCTGTCAAACCGACGATGTCATGGAGTACGCATGTGATAGCCGATTCTGCTGAATGCGACAAGAGCACCTACTCGCTCATCGTGCCGGTTACCTATACCAACCAGCATGGCAAGATGCACGTATGGCTGGATGCCGATAGTTATGCTGCGGCTTCCTATAAGGTGGAAGTAACAAGCTCCACAGGCTTTGACGGCAGCGATGGCTATATGGAAGGTGCCGCTGAGCGTACCACACGCGCCAAACTGACCGATTTGCCCGGTGATGGTGCGGAGCATAAAGTGAGCATCGCATTTGATGATGAAAGAGGATGCACAAAGAAGGATGCAATCACGTATGAAGCTCCGTTCCGTCCTGTGATAAATAAAGTAGAGGCAACTCGTACTACTCCTGCTGACGGCGTATTGACCTACGATGTGACGGTAACGGTAACTACTTCCAACGGTCAGGGTAAAGCCGTAACAATCAAGTGTGCGGATTTAAATCTAGAACACACAGGAAATGTTGACGGTGACGGCAAACTTGTCAAGGAGTTTACCGGACTAACCACCGATAACGGTGTAAGTCACACCTTCAAGGCTTACTTCGATGACCGCAAGAATTGTGTGGAAGAAGGTGCATTCACTTCGCCCGACCAGCGGAAGATCCATTCGTTTGATGTAATTGAAAGGCTCCTACCGCAGTGCGACGGAACAGCAAATGTAGTATTTGTTGTTAATTCCACAGCTATGGGCGGTGATTTGGTGATCAAGGAAGGAGATACTGAGGTTTATCGTCACGCGACACCTATACCTTCTGAATTCAAAGATACTATCAAGCATGCTTCACTTAAGGCAGATGGTAGTAGTCATACATTGACCGCCTCTTTCACCTCACCTGTGCAGTCGAAAACAGCAACCTACACAGCGTTGGCTAACCCGACCTTAAGCATAGAAAAAGGTGTTCCTTCTTATCCGAACTGTAAGGGCACGATAACTTTGCCGCTTACGGTAACCTATACAAATCAGTCGCCAACAGCATATCTGACCCTGATTGACGAAAAAGGCAACAATGCGGTTGATCCGATTCTTGTAGAGGACTTGGATCCGTCGCCTTGCACGATCAATTGGAACTATACTGCTGATGGCAAGGAGCATTCGGTTTATGCATATATCTCTGACCGTTCTGATTGCCAGACTGATCCGGTGAGCATCACCGCTCCGTCTGCACCGTACTGGGAATATACGCGTCATCGCTCGTTAATCAATTGCGATGGAAGTTATACCGATACACTTCGTTTCAGTTGGAAGGATGCATCGTCCGCCTTCACCATCGACACACTAGATAGTAACGGAAACGCGATAACTGCTCAGCGATACTCGAATACCGCGTCAACAGACGATGTGGTCCGTCTCTATCACGGCAATGTGGCAGATGCATCCGCTAATATATATAAGGTATATTTCGCCGGGCATGCAGGTGACTGCGACAGCATCATTAAGAACTTCGAGTCTGGGCATGCTCCTATCAAGCCTGAAATAGTAATCAATAAGGCTGACACCCTGCATGGCGCATGTGATGCAACTACGTATGCTATTGTTGTTGACTGGCAGTACAAAGCATTCGCCGCAAGTACGATGACCTTTAGCGTGACCGGTGCAACGCAAACTGCGACACGCGAATTAACGTATAATCCGGAGTTCGTCGCCTGCAAAGACACAGTCAAAGGTCTGCCGACTGATGGAGGATTGCAAACCCTGACCATGAAGACGGATGTTGCAGCCAACTGCTCGTATGAAAAAGCCGACATCCGTGCACCTAAAGGCAATATGCTTGCTGAGTTCAGTGTGAAAACAACCCAACTGACATGCACCAACGGTAACTATCAATTGGTTGCAACATGGAAAGTCGAAGCACCCGCTGCGGCTTACGACGTGCTCGTTATCGTGGATGAAAATGACAATCTGCTGCTTGAAGAAACTCTGACAAGTACCACACTCAGTCATACGGCAACGCTACCTCAATCATATGCTGAAGGAGATGCCGCAACGCCCAAGACCATATACGCATATCTCAAGGAGCGTGGCAAAGGTTGTGCCAAGAGCGACACCTATTCTGATCCTGTTCAGCCGACAATGGCTATTGGCGAAGTGAACAAAACTCTCGCAACCAACTGCTCTGATAGTACATATACAATTGTTGTGCCTGTTACATATAAGAACCAGCGCGGTGACATGTGGGCGTGGATAGATTCAGACACGCAGAAACATCAGATTACTGCTACCGAAAAGTCCGGCACAGGTGAGGATTATGCTGCTGAAGCTGCCGAACATACAACCTACATCGAGTTTGCCGGTCTGGTAGCCGACGGCAAGCAGCATACAATCCATATCGCTTGCGACGAGACGCAAGGTGCATGTGCAAAGACAAAGACCTATGATGCTCCGTTCACGCCGGTGATTGACAGCGTTGTCGTTTCGTGCAACGAACCTGCATTCGGTGCAACTACCTACGATGCAACGGTCAAGGTTTATTACAAGAACGCCTCCAAGAACGGTACAGCCTCCTCGCTTACCATCCGTAGCACCGATCTAGGTGCCGGACAAAGTCAGCGCTCGAGAACGGTAACTGTTTCCGGCGATGGCGTATATACATGGGAGGTAACAGGTCTGACTGCCGAGAAAGGCGCGACGCGTCACTTTGAAGCGTTCTTTGTTGATCGCGACACTTGTGTGTTCAATGAAGAAGTTCAGACACCCGATACACGCAAGCTGATCTTCAGCGTTATTCCGTCCGTAGTGAACTGTGACGGCAAGGATACTATCCTCTTCACCGTCAATGCCTCTGACCTGAGCGGCAACCTCGTGGTTATGGAAGGAGCAACTGAGCTGTATAACCAGCCTGCTCCTACTGCTTATCCGTTCCACGGCAAGATCGAGACTCCTGTACCTGCCGGCAGCGTGCATAACCTGTATGCATACTTCACCAGCGATACGGAGTTCCATAGCTCCACAGTCACCTTCACCGCACCGGCTGCTCCGACCATCAGTATGGGGCGCGAGCCAGGACACTCTATCAGTTGTGGCGGAGAGGTAACAATGACCCTTGTTGTGGAATATGCCAACCAAACCGGTTCTCTTATCGTTCTTGACAATGAGAATGCCCTGATCAAAGAGATTGCTCATGATACCTTGCCTGCATCGCCTATCCGTATCCCGTGGACGTATGCAGCAGACGGCAAGTCGCGCACGGCTACGGCATACTTCAGCAACCGCCCAAGTTGTACCGATACAGAAGATGCCGATGAGGTTACCGAGGCATATCGCACATTCACGCATCACTTGTCTGAGCCGGATTGCGACGGTTACTACAACGATACCATCCGCTTCGTTTGGAGTCACGCCAAGGGTGTATTTGTCATCGACTCGCTGGGCACGAACCTCTGCACCAATACCGACGCCGATGGTACGTGTGACCGAATAATTCGCAGCTGCGTAACGGATGCCGACAGAGAACTGTATAAGATCTCGTTCAGCGCACAATCGGATTGCGAGCCGACATCTGTGCATAACAGCATTCTTTCGGCATCGGTACTGACAAGCTTCAAGGTTGATACCGTCTATGCGGCAAGTTGCGGCGCTACGACCTACAACGTGGATCTGAGTTGGACGTATGCCAAGGCTGTAGATGATCTGGTCATCATCGACGAGAACGATGCCGTTATCTGGACTGCCGAAGTTACAAATCTACTCGTCTCGTATTCGTTAACCGATCTGCCCATTGACGCATCCCTCAGCGGCAAGGCGCATACACTATATGCATACTTCCGTGACAAGGGCACCTCGTGCAAGAAAGTCGTGACGTACAACGAACCGATTGTTCCCGCTATGGATACAGTCAAGACAGAGTTTGCCCCGACGGAGTGCAACAACACAACCACCACGCTGACGGTGGATGTCGAATACATCAAACAGAGTGGCACGCTGCAAGTGTGGTACGATACCGGCACTCCGTTGACTGTTACGTACGATAGTATAGGAAAGAACAACCTCGACACGGTACACATCACAATTCCTGACTTCCCTGCCGACGGTAAGGATTCGCATGTATTGCACGTTAGCTTCACCGGAGATCTTGATTGTCATGACCGCACTTATGACTTGCCGCGTGCGCCATTCTCACCCAAGGTAAGTGGTAGCAAGGTTGTACGTTTCGAAAACGAGACCTGCAATAGTGATACCTACTCGGCTGTGGTTACATTCGATGTGACGAACGGACAAGGTAAGAAGGTTGTAGCAACGTGCAAAGGACTGTCGGCTGAGTTATCTGCCGCTTCGGAGGGCGAGAATACGATCCGGATTGATGGTATCACTCGCGCCAACCCGCGTGAGGCATATGAGGTAATCAGTATCGCGTTCCCCGATGCAACCGATTGCGCAGAGCAAGATACAGTGCACTTCATCGAGCCTCATAAACCCCAACTGCTTGCTATCCGTCTGGATGACCAGCAGGCGGAGGTGGATTGCGAAGCCAAGCAGTATACCTTACGAGGAGCAGTGCAGTATATCAATATCGGTGATGCTACACCGCAACTGTGGATCGGAGATGATGAGGCATCCGCTATACTTCTCACCGGAACTCCGGAAATGAAGGACGATACAGCCACATTGACGTTCAATGCTATCACTATTCCTACGGATGGTAAACCGTTCACCCTTCACCTGAAGGCTGATGGCAAGACTGCCGGCTGCTCAATACAAGAGGACTTCACCGCTATATGGCGGCAGGTAATCTCCGGCGTACGCATATCAGGTGTGCCTAATGCTGTTAGTTGCGATGAGCCTTATTCGGCTACCGTAGAGGTGGACTATCTGCACGGCTTGAACCAGCGGATATATGTAACCTACCGCGATAGTGATAATACGGCACGTCTGGACAGTTCGGCTGTGCTTGATATCGAGAATAGTACGGCTCAAATCACGTTACCCAAACTATATGATACAGGCGCACTCGACAAGAACGTGACAGTTTATTTCGCCAATAATATGGATTGTGCTATTGATACGGCTAAGTTCCATTTGCCTGCATTGAACTCCATCACCGATGTGACTGCCACCGGCAGTGCATCAACCTGTGGAGAACTCAATTATTCGGTAAGTGGTAAGGTGACGTTCAATAGCGGAGAGGGTGATCTGGTAGTATATTACGATGATATGCATCGTGATACCATCAAGTCACCTGTCAGCCCGGCGACATATTATATTGAGTCGATGAGCGAGGCTGGTACGGGATTGCAAGTATATGCATATTTCACAGGTGCTGACAAGTGCAAGCAAGAATCCAATGTGTTTGATTCGCCTGTTGTACCGACACTCTCTGCCGACATCACAGGCGTAGATACAGTCTTCACCTGTGGCGACAAGACCTACACGGTTCACTATTCGATCAGTTCGACGAATCAGTCGGGCGCTTGCCTCGTATTGGACAGTGTAACCAGTGGCACAGTGCGCACGATAGCCACCGACGAAACGGTTCAGTCGTTCACTATCGCTCGTCCGGCAACCAACGAACAGCACTTCGTTGTTGTTCGCTATCCGGCTACGGGGTGCGAGGTGGTTATACCTACACCGCTCATCGTCAGCCCGCTTGTGCCTGCGATGGGTGAGGCTGTTCTGGCGCAGAGCCAGCCCGAGTGCGGCGAAACGGATTACACCCTGTCGCTGTCGTTCAGCCATACGAACATGAATCTGCTGCCGGCAGCCGACCGGACGCTGGTGATCACGGATAACGGCACGGAGTTGTACAACGATACCATTCCTGCGACAGTGGCAATGACCTTTGAGCTGCCGGCACTGGGTGACGCCCACACCGTGCAGATTACCTGCGGCCTGTGCTCCGCGACATACAACTATGTTGCGCCGAAACCTTATGAGTGCGCACGCTACGACACACTGATTTGTATCACCGAGCATTACGCCGCGCACGGCTTTGATATCACGCCCGACCGTACGATGACAGACTCGCTGTTCACCCGCTGGAACGGTCATGGCACTGACTCGTTGTTCCTGACCGTGAAAGAGCAGCCCGCAATTAAGCTGGCTGACGTATCCCGCATCTGCGACAGCGAACGCGAACTGGCCTTCCCCTACAGCGTCCTGTCCGGTGTAATAGACTCCGTTCAACTGACACTGACCAATGCCGGTGGAACGGACGTGATAGCCGATGAACCGATACGGGTTACTGACGATACCCTGTATTACAATCTGAGCTCTTCGCTCCCGGCCGGTGACTACCTGACATCCGTCGAGGTGTTCACCCGCGGTATAGTGTGCAGCTCATCCGCTTCCACACCGCTCACAATCGCCAAGGACAGCGTGATTTACTCCAAGTGGACGGATGTGCTGCTCGTGGATAACTCTGCTGGCTTGTACACCGGCTACCAGTGGTACGAGAACGGTAATCCTATCAGTGGCCAGACAGGACAGACCCTGTACATGCCCGAAGGAATGGATGGCACGTACTACTGCCGCCTGACCACCGCCGATGGCGACATCTTCACATGCGAGTATGACTTTGACGCTGTACCTCGCTCCGCTGACCATCAGCAGACTACCAATCACATTACCGTGGCACCGAGCCGCATACAGATGGGCGGTGCAGTTACAGTGCAGCAGTCCGAACAGGAAACGTTGCGGCTTATCCTGTTGAGCGCAACAGGTCAGCGCCTTGCGGAGTACACGCAAAGCGAAAGCACGCAGCAGATCAGTATGCCGACTGTGCAAGGTGTATATATGTTGCGCATCGCTTCCGACACCATTGTGCAGACTGAGAAGATAGTTGTATATTAGTAAAAGCGTTAAATTGTTAAATAGTTAAATTGTTAAATAGTATGTTTTTCGGATTATTTGGTAACAAAACCAAACAAGAAACGTTGGATAAGGGACTGGAGCAGTCCAACGCCTCAGTGCTAAGTAAGATCAGTCACGCTATAGCCGGTCGTTCCACGATCGACGATGACGTGCTCGATGACCTCGAGGAGGCACTCATCACCTCCGACGTGGGCGTGGATACAACCCTGCGCATCATTGAGCGCATCCAGGATCGCGTGAAGCGCGACAAGTACGTCGGCACAGGCGAATTGAACCGTCTCCTCGTTGAGGAGACCTGCGCCCTGCTCGCCGAACATGACAGTATAGATCAGCCAAGTTTGGCTGATACCACCCCTTACGTCATCATGGTCGTAGGCGTCAACGGCGTAGGCAAAACAACCACCATCGGCAAGCTCGCTTACATGTACAAGCAGGCGGGCAAGAAGGTGTATCTCGGCGCCGCTGACACCTTCCGCGCTGCGGCTGTGGAGCAGTTATGTATATGGGGCGAAAGGGTAGGTGTACCGGTCATCAAACAGCAGCAAGGCTCTGACCCCGCCTCGGTGGCGTTCGACACCTTGCAGTCCGCCAAGGCTAACGGAGCGGATGTGGTGCTCATTGACACTGCCGGACGATTGCATAATAAGATTAACCTCATGCACGAGCTCACCAAGATCAAGAACGTGATGCAGAAGGTCGTACCCGGTGCACCGCACGATGTGATGCTCGTGCTGGACGGCTCAACCGGTCAGAACGCCTTTGAGCAGGCACGTCAGTTCACTGCCGCCACACAGGTCAGCTCGCTGGCTATCACCAAGCTTGACGGCACTGCCAAGGGTGGAGTAGTGCTCGGTATATCCGACCAATTCAAGATACCCGTTCGATACATCGGTCTTGGCGAGCAGATGACCGATCTGCAGCCTTTCAACGCCGAGCAGTTCGTCAAAACCCTATTGCATCAGTAATCATTAGTGCGCCAAAGATTATTTCGTAATAACGCGATCACGTAATTACGACATCACGAAGGCGCGCTCGGATAAATCGTCATCACGTCATCACGAAAAAGAAACAATGAATTTATTACGTAACCCTTGGATATCCACTCCCGGCTACAACTGCTTCGGCTGTAGTCCGAACAACCCTATCGGCACGCGGATGCGTTTCTATGAGGATGGCGACTCGATCGTCAGCTTCTGGCACCCAACCCAAGACCATCAGTCCTGGCTCAATACCCTGCACGGCGGCATACAAGCAACCTTGTTGGACGAGGTCTGCGGCTGGGTTGTCTTCCATAAGCTCCAGACCGCCGGTGTGACCGCCAAGATGGAGACGCGCTACCACAAACCCGTCAGCACGCTCTATCCATATATCGAACTGCGTGCGTACTTGCAGGAGATGCGCCGCAACGTCGCCTACGTCCACGGTGAGATACGTGCTCCCGGCACGAAGAACGCCGATGGCCTATTCACCCCGGGTGAGGTGCTCTGCGAGTGCACTTGCACCTATTTCACCTTCCCGCAGGAGAAAGCCATCACTGATATGATGTATATCCCCTCCACAATTGACCCAAATGATGTTTCACGTGACGAAGCAATCCAATCATGATACTATCTGAAGTAATATCCGCAATTATCCCTCTTGAAGTCCTTGGCAAGGTTGCCGACCAAGAGGTAACATATCTGCTTACCGACAGCCGTCAGTTAGGCTCGTCGCAAGCACCTGTAGCCGATGAAACCCTGTTCTTCGCCCTGCGCACGGCTAAGAACGACGGCGCCAAGTATATCTCCGAGCTCTACAAGCAAGGTGTGCGCCTGTTCGTCGTTTCCGAGCACTCGCAGGTTTCGGAGTGCCCTGACGCCGTTATCCTCCGCGTAGCGGACAGCTTGGCTGCGCTCCAGCGTCTGGCCGCCTATGTGCGTTCGCTCTACGATATACCAGTCATCGGCATCACCGGCTCTAACGGCAAGACGGTAGTCAAAGAGTGGCTCTACGAGCTCCTGAAGGACGACTATCGCATCATCCGTTCCCCCAAGTCCTACAACTCGCAGATAGGTGTTCCCCTCTCTGTCTGGCAACTATCCATGTTGAGTCATCAGCCATGCATGGCTGATAAATGCTTGGCGGTATTCGAAGCGGGGATATCCATGCCCGGTGAGATGGAACGCCTCGAGCCGATCATTCGTCCTACAATAGGCGTGATCACTTACATCGGCGAGGAGCATGGCGAGAACTTCCCGAACCTCAATGCCAAGCGTCAGGAGAAGATGAAACTCTTCGCTCACTGCCCGACTGTTATCGAGGATCCGACCCATCAGAATGTTCGCACCTGTGCGGCTGTGCTGCGTGCCTTGGGCTATGACGAGGACACTATCTCCCGACGCATCCTCCAGCAGACCCACGAGACCGTTATGCGCGTCAACCTCTCGGCACTGGTGGACAATGTGCGCACGTTTCGTAGTATGCTTCGCCCCACCACCAAACTCACTTGCATGGTCAAGGCTTTTGCCTATGGCGCCGGTAGCGTGGAGGTGAGCAAGGCGCTGCAAGCCGGCCATGTGGCCGACTACCTCGCGGTAGCGGTTGCTGACGAGGGAGTGGAGCTCCGTCGTGCGGGTATCACTCTGCCTATCATCATCATGGACCCCGAGGTGGCTGCGATGAATCTCATCCTGGAGAATAACCTCGAACCAAACGTCTATTCGTTCGCCTCACTCGAGCAGGTCATCACAGCGGCTGCCGAGAAAGGCTTGGAGGATTATCCTATCCATATCAAGATCGACTCCGGCATGCACCGTCTGGGCTTCTATCAGGAAGATCTGCCTGAACTCATCAGTCGCCTTCAAGCACAGCGCACGGTGCGTGTGCGCTCCGTCTTCTCACACCTTGCAGGCAGTGACGAGGAGCAGTTCGATGCGTTCACCATGCAGCAGATCTGTTACTTCAAGCAGTGTGCCGATATGTTGCAGGCTCAGTTGGATTATCCGATTATCAAGCATATTTGTAATTCTGCAGGCATTGAACGTTTCTCCGAGTTCCAGTTTGATATGTGTCGCCTGGGCATCGGTTTGTATGGTATCTCGTTCGCGGGCAACAAACTGCGCAACGTCTGCTCGTTGCAAACCACTATCCTCTCCGTCAAGACCGTTCGTGCGGGTGAGACCATCGGCTACGGCCGTCACACCACGCTACGCGAGGACAGGCAGATAGCCGTTATTCCTATCGGTTACGCCGACGGTTTTGATCGCCGCTTCTCGAACTACGGCGGTGAGGTCATCGTCCGCGGTCAGCGTTGTCCTGTGGTAGGCAACGTGTGCATGGATCAGGCGATGGTGGATGTCACGGGCACTGATGCCCATGTGGGCGACCCGGTAGAGGTCTTTGGCGAACGTCTTCCGTTGCAGGAACTATCCGACCGTCTCGGAACGATCCCGTATGAAGTGCTCACCTCCGTCTCCCGTCGCGTACAGCGCGTGTACTACTATGAT
Organism: Bacteroidales bacterium UBA1216; assembly: GCA_002309255.1. GTDB lineage: Bacteria > Bacteroidota > Bacteroidia > Bacteroidales > Paludibacteraceae > Colicola. Next base: position 34,588 of record DBXI01000008.1, read on the forward strand.
TAAATGTGAAAATCTACATATAGGCTACGGCTCTAGCGTCATTCAGCGCGACTTGTCGTTCACGCTGGCTGATGGTGTCATAACAGCTCTGTTAGGCGCTAACGGCTGCGGCAAATCGACGCTACTGCGCACCCTCGCCGGTCTGCAACCGGCGTTAAGCGGCACATATACTCTAACCTCCAATAGCGTCAGCAGTCTAACTTCTAACAGCGTCAGCGATCTAACTTCCAATAGCGAGCAAAGCGAGCGGTCTAAGCTCATAGCTTTGGTGCTCACTGAACGTCTGAGTGTGGAGAGCGCCACGGTTCGCGATGTGGTGGCTATGGGGCGCTATCCGTACACCACCTTCCTCGGCACACTGTCCGCTGCTGATCATCGTATAGTGGACGAAGCAATGGAGCAGGTGGGTGTTGCTGATCTGGCTGACACCTTCTACAACGACCACTCGGACGGCGAGAAACAACGTATCCTCATCGCCAAAGCGTTGGCGCAGCAGACGCCGGTCATCCTGCTGGATGAACCCACAGCGCATCTTGATCTACCCTCGCGCATCAAGACGCTCAACCTGCTGCAAACGATTGCACATGAGCAGGGCAAGACCATCCTCATCTCCACCCACGAACTTGATCTCGCCTTGCGTACCGCCGATCAGGTGCTGCTCATGTTCCCCAAGAACGAGGGTTGCATCCTCGCAACACCTGCCGCACTCAGCGACGGACATGCGTTCCGCAAGGCGTTCGGGATGGATATATTGAACAACAAAGGATTGATAACGATATGAAACGATCAGGGCTGATACTGCTGATGGGAGCTATGATGATCCTGTCAGCTTGCCAAAAAAAGAACACCGCCACCGAGGATGCACAGATGCGTGCGTTTGTTGATCAACTGATGTCGCAGATGACGCTGGAGGAAAAACTCGGGCAGCTTAATTTGCCTGTAGGCGGAGACATAGTTACGGGCGGAGTACACAGTAGTCTATCCGTTGAGGCCATCCGTCAGGGTAAGGTGGGCGGTCTGTTCAACCTCAAGGGGGCTGCGGCTATCCGTGACGTGCAACGTATAGCCGTAGAGGAGAGCCGGATGGGTATCCCTCTGCTGTTCGGAATGGATGTTATTCACGGCTACGAGACGATCTTTCCTCTCCCGCTGGCGCTATCTTGCTCGTGGGATACCGAGGCTGTCGAGCGCTCGGCGCAGATAGCGGCGCGTGAGGCGACTGCCGATGGCATATGCTGGACGTTCTCACCGATGGTGGATATATGCCACGACGGTCGCTGGGGACGTATCAGCGAGGGCAGCGGCGAAGACCCCTACCTCGGCAGCCGTATGGCTGAGGCGATGGTAAGAGGCTATCAGGGCGCGTCGCTCGCCGACTCCGCTACGATGATGGCCTGCGTCAAGCACTTCGCCCTGTATGGCGCAGTGGAGGCAGGACGTGAGTACAACAACGTTTATCCCGACGACTATCACGCTTTCAACGAGTATATGCAGCCGTATAAGGCTGCCGTGGATGCCGGTGCAGGCTCGGTCATGGCGGCATTCAACACTGTGCACGGCGTTCCGAGTATGGGTAACAGCTGGCTGTTGAATGACCTGTTGCGCGAGCAGTGGGGATTCATGGGATTCGTTGTGTCCGATTACACCAGTGTTCGCCATATGGAGGAGAATGGTGTGTGCACCTCGCTGGAGGAGGGCGCTATACAGTGCCTGGAGGCGGGGTTGGATATGGATATGGTGTCCGATGGCTTTGTTGCACTGGCGCCTGCTGTGCGCGAAGGCAGATGCAGTATGCAGGCGGTGGATGCAGCCTGCCGTAGGATACTGGAGGCGAAGTACAAGTTAGGCCTGTTCGATGATCCGTACCGCTACTGCGATCCGTTGCGCCGCGAGGCGGTTATCCTCAGCGATGAGCATCGCGCCGAAGCACGACGCATAGCCGGCGAATGTATGGTGCTGCTCAAGAACGAAGACGACCTGCTACCTATGCAGAAGAAAGGTACTATAGCACTCATCGGTCCGCTGGCCGATGCGCGCAACAACATGGCAGGCACATGGTCGGTGGCTGCTGTACATGACCGCTACAAGACGGTTAAAGAAGGTCTGGAAGACGCACTGCAGGGTACAGGTGCCCGGCTATTGTATGCCAAGGGCTCGAATGTCCTATACGATGCACGTCAGGAAGCGATAGCCACCATCTTCGGGCACGACATACGCGACTCGCGCAGTGCAGAAGCGATGCGGCAGGAGGCACTATCTATTGCTCGAAAGGCAGATGTGATCATTGCCGCGATGGGCGAGGCGAGTGAGATGAGCGGTGAGTGTGCATCACGCGTGAATATAGAGATGCCCGATGCCCAGCACGACTTGCTGCAGGAGCTTGCCAAGCTTGGCAAACCTATCGTGCTCGTGCATTTTGCCGGTCGTCCTACGGTACTGAACTGGGAAACTGAGCATCTGCCGGCTATTCTGGAGAGCTGGTTCTGCGGCAGCGAGTGCGCGGATGCCATCGCCGATGTGCTGTTCGGTGAGGTCAATCCTTCGGGCAAACTGACCGTCCAACTTCCGCGCCATGTAGGGCAGTACCCGTTCTCATACCGACAGATGCGTACCTCGCGCCCGAACGAGGGGGGGGAGTTCATCAAGTACATCACCTGCTATGCTGATGTGAGCAGCAAGCCTTTGTATCCTTTCGGTTACGGACTGAGCTATACGACATTCGAATACACCAATTTCTACCTCACAGATACAATTATGCCCCTCGACGGCTCTGTAGAGGCGCATGTTACTGTCACCAACACCGGCAGTCGTACAGGTTCGGAGATTGTGCAACTATATATTGGTGATCTTGTGGCAAGAGGTGTGCGCCCGTATAAAGAGCTTCGCGGCTTTGAGCGCATCAATCTGGCAGCCGGCGAAAGCCGTGAGGTGGTCTTCACGCTGGATGCCGACAGGATGAGTTACTACGAACCCGAGCATCTCAACTGGACACTCGAGCCCGGGGACGTGGCGGTGATGGTAGGAGCCAACAGCCGTGATACGCAGATGCGCCTGTTGCATGTGGTGCAGTGACGTCACAAGCAGTTGTACAATACGAAACATTAAAAAGGGCTGTATTGTGCAGCCCTTCTTAATGTAGATATATATCTATTTATTAGTAGTTCGTGCGCTGGGTGGCAGCATAACTGATCTTCAGCGCGTAGGCTTTTCTCAGCTCTTGCTTGATATCCGCAATGATACCCATGCGGGTCTCTTTGTCAGCCTTAATGCTAACGGTCATTAAACCCTGCTCGGACTCGTTCATAGCCGAACGCTCGTTGATGATGTAGTCAGCTATCTCCGACTTGTCGGCAAACGCGTCATCCAACTGGATACGGGTCTCCGAACCGAACTGCTTTTGGAACTCTTTGGTAGGAGTACCTACATAGATGTATCGAACAAGTGATTTCTTCTCCAGCTTGGTTAACTCCGTAGCTGCAGGGTTCTGGATCTGAACCTTGTAGGTTACCTCCTTCATAGAGGTTACGGACATGAAGAAGAACAGCAGCATGAAGATGATATCGGGCAGTGACGATGTGTTCAGAGCCGGCATCTCGCGTTTTTCGTTTCTACGAATCTTTGCCATACTTAGTTCCCTCCATAGTTTTTCGGCTCAGCCTCCGAGATCTTCTGCGGATAGATCTTCTGAATCAGTTTCTGATCATCCTCGTCGAGCTCGTTGAAAGCCTTGTGGAAATACTTGTGTGCGCACTCGTCACGCAACTCGTTGTAAGCCGCTACGAGTTCATTCTGTACATCAAGGTATGCCTGATACTGGGTATCTACGTCGTTCTGGACGGAGATAACGTGGTTCTTTGCATACTTAACAACGCCAATCGGAGCGCCAAAGTCCTCTTCGTAGAGCTTGGGCAGGTTAGCGTCGTCGTTGACATTGGCAATGAACTCTTTGGCTTTCTCCCGTAGTTGCTTAACGTTCATCTCTTGCCCTTGCACCATGAGTTGGTTGGCGGAGTTGATCTTCACCACCAGCAGGTTGCGCTTGTTGATATCCGTATCCTCAATCTTTTGATCGGGGGGGATAGGCGCAGGCAGACGACGTGTCAGACCCTGATTGACATCCATTGATGTGGTCACCAAGAAGAAGATGAGCAGCAAGAACGAGATGTCAGCCATGGAACTGGCGTTAATCTGTGGGACTTTCTTAGCCATAGTAGTTCATTGATTTATTTGCGTGAACGTGAAATGATTGCACCAACGATAACGGTAGCGATAGTAGCGGTAAACAGGATGTAAACCAGGTACATAACGGCGTCAGCCAGTTGTGCCCAGAATCCTACGTTATCCGTACCCTCGTAACCGATGATGTGCAACTCTTCGGGGCTACCCATCATCCAGCAAATGATGCATAGCACCACAGCGCCTCCTACTACGCATAGCGAGCGGATAGCACTCTTGGGGTTAAACTTGAAGTCGCTGCCAAGCTTAACTACCAATACGCACAACGTGATCAGTACTGCCAATCCGAGCAGGATGTATATCCAGCCCAGGAACAGGTCGCTGTGACGAGGTACGTCCAGAAAATCACCGGCTACTTCCAGCGAACCGCTTGAACCGCCAAGGAAGAATAGGGCGATCACTACGATACCCAGAAGCAACAGCGTCCACAGCGCAATCTTAGGAATCAATTTATAGTTCTTCATAACTTACTCTTTTAATAGGTTAAACAATAGTGAGCAGTTATGCCGATTATTTCTGTTTCTTGTCGTATGCAACTACGATATCGAGGAGGCTAATCGAGCTGTCTTCCATTTCGTTAACCAGACCCTCGATCAAGCTGAGGATGTAATTGTAGAACAACTGTAGGATAACGGCGATGATCAAACCGAGCAAGGTGGTCAACAGAGCGACCTTGATACCACCGGCAACAACGGTAGCGGAGATATCACCAACCTGCTGGATCTTATCGAAGGCCTCGATCATACCGATAATCGTACCCAAG
>DBXI01000008.1:39702-39830 GCA_002309255.1 Bacteroidales bacterium UBA1216
TAGAAGATACTTGCAACAGGACCGCGCGTCTCACGGCATACATCGAGAGCTGCGTCGATACCCTTGGTGTTCAGTGCTTCCTCAATCTTAGCGAGCAACACCTTGGTGTTCGTCTTGCTCAGCGACAG
>DBXI01000044.1 GCA_002309255.1 Bacteroidales bacterium UBA1216
CTAACGTAGTGCACTCTTTGGGGAGAGCGAAGGCATCGGTCGCTTTTATGACGCATGCGTCATCTGTGCGACCCGATTGCCGAACGCGAGCTCCACTCGCTGGGTGTAGAAGATCAGGACATTCGCTTTGACAACTTCGGAGGATAAGGACGCATACTCCATCTTTGGAATTTTGCAAGAGGGCGTAAGCCTATAATAACAGCCGCTCGGTCAATCAGGTGCTTGCACATAAAGTGATTGAGCGGTTGTTATTATGTCATGCCGCAGGCAGTATTGTAAAATTCCGCTCCCGGGAGTACGCGCAAAAGAGAGCGGAACGAACTTCGGGGGAAGATTGATATCAATAATCGTGCGTAAGCTAAGAATTGATTTCAATCAGGCGGCGTCCGAATTTTGGCGGATAACGGATACGCGAGGAATTTCGGGATGACCGATGTTATTTTGAGGAACGCGCGCACACACATGCGCGTGTTCTTTTATTTCTCTTTCGTTGGTCACCCGCCCTCCAACCCCGGCTTCGCCCTCTCAATGGGGTCCCCAAAACAAGCTAACGCAGTGCTTATTTTGGGGAGAGCGGAGGCACGCGTCGCCTTTATGCCGCAGAGCGGCATCCGATGCGACTGCGTTGCCGAACGCGACACCCACCATCCTACTCAATGACCAAAAAAGAAGTGCCCGAAAGCACTTCTTTTTAATGTGTCCGCCATGATAGGCGGATTTTAGAGTCGTTTAGTGGCATCATACGATTCAATCGTCTTTGACTGGATGATTACCGTCGTATCACCGCGTTTCACGCTGCTGCTGGTCGTTGTGATTGTTCGCGTCACATTGCAGCTTTGCAGCCCCAGCGCAATCGCCAGGCAGGTTAGTACAGCCGTCACGGCCGTAGCCACAATCTTGTAAATCTGTTGCTTTGTCATAGTTTTTCCCTTTCTTCGTTAATTAGTCCGACATCGCATATCGCTTGTCATTTCCGACGAAGCGAAGCGGTCTGGAGTATCCGGATTCTCCAGTCCCGCCCGCTCTTGCCGAACGCTCAGGTTACCCGTTGTGTTCCTGGTCATACTTGTTCAGTTCGACCATCCACAGGTAGCTCTTCATCGTCTTCTTGCCGCCGGGGAGGTCTTTCTGCGCGTTGAAGTTCGCCTGATCGGTAGCAATCGAAGCGAGGTTCTTCATGCGTGCGTTGACAGCCTGTGCGACAGCCCCGAAGCGCACGCGGCGCTGCTGCTCGTCAGCCAGGACAGGCGTTGAACGCTTCACTTTCTTGCGCAGGAACAGACGGTTGCAGTCTCTGCTCTCCGTCGGCGCGGTTCGGTGGGTAGCCAGTAGCATCTTCGTGCAGCTGTGCTGACCGCTCTTACTTGGTTTACTCAATGCACCGCTTACATGATCAATACCGGTGCTCCATTCTACTTTTGCCATATTGCATCGGCGTTTTTGCCGATGCAGACCGTCCTGCGGACTGAAAGACCGCTACGCTGAAAGACTGTTTCACTGAAAGACCGCACTTCGAGCTGAAAGACTTTATCTGCATCGAACCTCCACGCCGCGGGAGGGGTTAAGGTTTAGGTTAATCAATTGGGGTTATACATGTCAGCCATTTATGGCTGACTCGCTCAACAGGGATACTCTACTGGCCGAGCTTGGCGTACTCTTGCGCGAAGATGTATCCGCGGAGGGTGGCGTACCGCTTGGGTCGTTGAGCCGCGAAGGCCGTACGGTAGGCTGTTAGTTGCTCGGGTGTGAGCGCCTTGATAGCCGCGATAACGGAGGTGAACTTCTGATGGGTGGCGATCTCGTCAGCCGAATAGGGCTTCTTGGAGAGGTCACGTGGGTTGCAGATCCGTCCGGTGCAAAGGGTCTCGCCACGTTTCTGGAAATAGGTGTCCGAGTGGGAGCAGATCTTTCCATGGTAGTGGTCGACCATGTCGATGGGTTTGTAACGTGCCATAGTTGGTTAGGGTTAATGGGTTAATACATGTCAGCCAATCATGGCTGACGGCGGTAAGGTAGCGAGAGACATGAGACGCTCGAGATACGCATGAGGGTCGCTACAGATTTCGAGAATGACTCGTGCATGCTTCGGGTTGTTTTCGAAATCCGGTGCAAAGATACGAAAAATTTTTGACATATGCAAGAGTTTGTCCCCCAACTCGCGCCATTTGTCCCCCAAGTTGTGCTGTTAGTGCTGTTGCGATAAAATTAGACAAAAACACAAAAAACATTGTCTGATCAAATCAAAAAATCAAAATATGCTTATAATGCACTATATATCAGCAAGATATAAGAGTATGCAATAAAGTTAACGCACCACTAGTATTGTGCTAACTGTCCCGAGAATAGATTATACTTACTCTACTATAGTTATAAAAAGGTTAAAAGTTAACAATTATCGAATTTGTAAATTCACTTACGCGCGTGCGCGCGATATGTACATATGAAAAGACTTTTAACCTTTTCGGGACAGATGCAGTCTATATTGTCGGGACAGAGATGCACATGCAAAATCAAAATTCGATCCGATGTAACTTTTAACCTTTTTGGGGTGACGGCGCTGGTAGAGAAGTGCCGGTTCCCTTTACAAAATACCGAAAATTGGCAGAATCGATACGAAATATTTGCAAATGTCGGAATTTTTTTGTATCTTTGTAGGCGAATTGGCGAAGTCATATAGGACTATATCATAAAACACAGAAACAACAGAAGATCAAATATCATGACCCCAGTACAACAACAGAAAGCCGCGCAGGCGTTTGCCGAGTTCTGGCAAGGCAAGGGCTATGAGAAAGGCGAGAGTCAGACCTATTGGCTGACGTTACTCAATCAGGTGTTCGGCATCGAGCACCCGGAGCAGTTCATCGTGTTTGAGCAGCAAGTGCAGCTGGATCACACGTCGTTTGTGGACGCGCGTATCCCAGCCACGAAGGTGATGATAGAGCAAAAGAGCCTTGGCAAGAACCTCGGCGAGGGCATCAAGCAGAGTGACGGGAGTGTGCTCAATCCCTTCCAGCAGGCGAAGCGTTATGCCGACACCTTGCCTAACAGCCAGCGTCCCAGATGGATAGTAACGTGCAATTTTGCCGAGTGGTGGGTGTATGACTTGGAGCACCCGAACGACGAGCCGCAGAAGATAGCTCTGGCGAATCTGGAAAAGGAATACGACCGCTTGCGCTTCCTCGTCGAGCAGGGCAACGAGCATATCAAGCAGGAGGAGAAAGTGTCCAAAGAAGCCGGCAAGTTAGTCGGACAGATTTACGATGCGCTATTGAAGCAATACCTCGAGCCGGAGTCCCCAGAAACGCTTCGCAGCCTGAATATATTGTGCGTGCGGCTGGTGTTCTGCCTGTATGCAGAGGATGCGCACCTGTTCGGCAAGAAGACTGCATTTCACGACTATCTGGCGCAATATCCTGCCAAGGATATACGTCGTGCGTTGTTAGACTTGTTTGGTGTGTTGGATACGCCGATAGAGTCACGCGACCCGTATATGGATGATATGCTGAAGGCGTTTCCGTATGTTAACGGCGGACTGTTCAGCCAAGACATGCGTCTGATAGTGCCGCAGTTTACCGAGGAGCTGAAAGAACTACTGCTGACGCAAGCATCGGATGATTTTGATTGGAATGAGATCAGCCCAACTATCTTTGGCGCTATATTTGAGAGCACGTTGAACCCCGAGACGCGTCGCAGCGGAGGCATGCACTATACCTCGATTGCGAATATCCACAAGGTGATTGACCCGCTGTTCCTCGACGAGTTGAAAGATGAGTTTGATGCTATCAAGGGTATAGCACAGGAGAAGCAACAACGTCAGAAGTTGGATGCCTTCCAAGACAAGCTGGCCAGTCTGACGTTCTTTGACCCGGCATGCGGCAGCGGTAACTTCCTGACGGAGAGTTATGTGTCGTTACGGCGGTTGGAGAATGAGATTATAGCTCTTAGGAACAAAGGTCAGGCGGTTATAGGTGAGTTTGCCAATCCAATAAAGGTGGATATTCATCAGTTCTACGGTATAGAGATTAACGATTTCGCGGTATCTGTCGCCACGACCGCCCTATGGATAGCTGAGCAGCAGATGCTGCAAGAGACGGCGCGGCTGGTACAGTTCAATATCGAACCGCTGCCACTCAAGGCGTACCATAATATCAAGGAAGGTAACGCGCTACGTATGGATTGGAGCGAGGTGATTGCGCCGGAGAGGTTGGACTATATCATGGGTAATCCGCCGTTTAGTGGAAGAAGGTATCGCACGGAAGAACAAATAGAAGATGTCGCATCATTCTTTGATTATAAAGATATTGATTACGTGGCATGCTGGTTTAAGAAAGCGGCAATAATGATGCAAAAAGGGGAAATAAAATGTTGCTTTGTATCTACTAATTCTATTGCCCAGGGAGAACAAGTTACAGCACTTTGGAAAGAATTATATGAGAAATATCACATTGCGATTGATTTTGCTTACCGCACTTTCCGTTGGGATAGCGAGGCAGATATTAAGGCACACGTCCATTGTGTGATTATTGGTTTCTCTACCTCGCAAAACGCCAAGCCTAAGCGCATATACATCTCCGACCTACAATCTATTACGGCAAACAACATCAACGGCTACCTTATGGATGCTCCTGATGTATTCATTACAAACCATTCAACTCCCATTTGTAATGTGCCGCGGATGCAAAATGGTAATGTGCCTCTTGATGGAGATGCTTTGAAAATAGAAGCAGAAGACTTGCATTTGTTTGAGAATGTGCCATATGTAAAGCGCTTAATAGGTGGGCGTGAGCTCTTGCATAACGAACTTCGTTATGTGCTTTGGTTAGTAGGAGTGAGCCCTGCTGAAATAAAGAAATACCCGCAGGTATATAAACGTGTAGAACTATGTCGGACGAATAGATTAGCTATGAAAGATAAAGGGACGCAGAAATTAGCCGATACACCATCTACATTCCGCGATACAAACAATCCGGATAATTATATTGCTTTGCCAATGGTAAGTAGCGAAAGGCGTAGATATATACCGATGGCATATTTGCATGGTGATGTTATTCCTACTAATCAAGTACAAACAATCCCGGATGCGACCCTCTACCATTTCGGCATCCTTACCTCTAACGTACACATGTCTTGGATGCGTGTAGTATGCGGGCGCCTAAAATCCGACTACCGCTATAGCAAGGATATCGTCTATAACAACTTCCCTTGGCCGGAGGTGACGGATGAGCAAAAGGCAAGGATAGAGCAGACCGCGCAGGCGATATTGGATGCACGCGCCAAGTATCCCGATTGCAGCCTTGCCGACCTATATGACGAGGTAACTATGCCGCCGGAATTACGCAAAGCACACCAAGATAATGACCGTGCCGTTATGGCGGCATACGGATTCAGCACAAAGATGTCCGAATCCGAGTGCGTGGCGGAATTGTTTAAGATGTATCAGATAATGACAACTCCGGCATAATATGCCGGGGTAATGGACGCCAAGTAGATGTGAACGGCATGATATGCCGGGGTAATGGACGCCTAGTAGATGTGAACGGCATGATATGCCGGGGTAATGGACGCCAAGGTGAGGTTGTGATTTGGCGAAAGATAAGATAATAGGAATGAACGACAATAACGAATGGCATTGGCAGGAATCCGGGACGGCATGGAAAGGTGTCGGCATATACCATGTGACGCTGACGATCCCCAGTCGTGAGCCTTTATTGGGGACGCTAGAGATACCGGATAACGATCCCAAACAAGCATGGGTTGAATGGACAGAGTTGGGAACGAAGATCAGAGATTGCATAGAGGAGATACCTCATCTACATCCTGAGATACAAATAATACAGAAAAAGATAATGCCCGACCATTTGCACCTGATCTTGCATGTAATGCGCCCTATGAAGAAATCATTCAACATGGTGATTCGTGGTTTTTGGCAAGGGGTGAAGCGATGTGGAAGAGAATATATGGCGTCTGTTAACCCGCATATTATGCGGACTAATGAACGCCAAGGAGATCCGATCTTTACAGAGCGTCCGTTTGTGCGCCCGATGTCTCGGCGTGGACAACTGCAAACGATGATACACTATGTACAAATGAACCCTGAGCGTTTGGCGACGAAGCGTTTGATGCCGGAGTTATTCCGAGTACAAGACAAGATAGAGATCGCAGGTAGAACATACAAAGGCGTGGGGTACGCGGAGTTATTGCAACGGTCGAGGTATATGCCTGTGCATGTGCGTGGCGTATGGGTGGAGGATGCTGAGCAACACGGCGATAACACCAGGCTGCGCGAATATATGAATCGATGCGTATTAGAGGCTCGGAAGGGAGTGGTGATGGTGTCGCCGTTCATCAGCAAATATGAACAAATGGTGATGGATGTATTGCTGAAAGAGGGGCTGGAGTTCATATATATAGCAGATAATGGTTTTCGGGATTATTATAAGCCACATGATCGTCTTTTTGACGCAGTCGCGAGGAAGCAGGTGCTTATATTGAGCCCATGGGAGTATGATGCAAGCAAGAAGCGGGTAAGCAGGGCAGAATGTATAGAGATGAATAAGATGGCCGAGGAGATAAGTGGTGGAATTATTTAAGATGTATCAACAAATAACGAAGTAATATGACATTAGAATACGAAACAAGAAGTGCGGACTTAGACTACTATAAGCACTACTATACAGAAGATTATGTTGTAAATTTATACAAATCTCGCTGTCTTAGTATTGAAGATATGCGTACTATATTTGATCAACGGGAGACAGATTATAGTGGAGAAGCATGGTATGACAGAGATCTTCTAAAAGATGATAATACAGGTCTTTTGTATACTGATTACGATTTTATTGGTCAAAAAGACTTATTAGCTGGCCATTTATTGTTAGAGCAGATGTACGCCCAAAAAGATCAAGTCGACTGGAAGCGAGTGACATATAATTACGATTATGAAGCAATTGATAGAATAGAACATATGCTCATAACGCCATTGATTTGGGTGCCCTCTAAAGAGGCTGCAGAATATTGTGTTGTATCCGGTAAGGTGGCAAAAGAAGTTGATACTCCTGAAGGATATCAAAACGGAGACAGATATCATTTTTGTAAGGATTTACGAGAGAACGGATTATTGTGGTTTGCTGATAATCTTCCAGAACATAACGAAAAGGCTTATTTGTGGCGCTATCATTATATGCTACCAAAAATTGTTTTGTGGGATAAATTATTACAAACATCGTTTAAGCATTTTCGTTCTGATTATTTGATTAGAAATTTAAAGTTCATAGCAAAAGAGCGCGGAGTGGCAAAAGTGGTTGAAATAGTTGATCGCTTCCGAAAGGATTGGCCATATATAGAAATGAAAGAATTGTTTGGAATAAATGGATTGGATGATTGGGAAAAGAAGATTGTGATGTATAACAAGGATACTTTCTTTAATGAAATAGGTCTTCATATAGCAAAATGGGAAGAAGAGATGCCAAGAAAAGAAGCTAAAAATAATTCCACACGAGGACCTAAAGAGACGACTCTATTTAAGAACGCAGAAACTGAAGCTCGAGAAAAGAAACGCTTCACCTCTTTTATCAAACAACATAAAATGAAAGGCGATGATGTGGATGCCACTTTGGATAATCGAGTCAACCAAGTAGCAGTCTGCTTCTATCGAGAATGGCAGAAACGTGACTATTTAAAGAAAAGAGCAGAAGGTACATCCTTAACACGGTTCATCAAAGATTGCGGATTATCAATAAGCGTGAGGGAGAAGGCACATGCTAATAAACTTAATATGATGATTAAATCAGAAGACTATTTTACAGATTGGTTAGGAATCGTAAAAGAGACCTTTATAGAATAATTACGCACAATTGCGCACTTTGCGCACGTTACATTTTTGGGATATTACACAAACCCTTTTATAATGGGCAGTCCGAGAGGATTGCCCATTATTTTTGAAGTGCCTAATTATGAAAATAAATACACCTACTTGGCACTCCGTTAAAAATGTTGTAATTTTGCATCAGCTTTCGCGGAAGTGGAGTCATGACCCATGGAAGAAAAGCCGCGATTCGGAAGGCGACCATAGAGATGGTGCAAAGATGAATCGGATGACAAGAGGCCTTTTGTCATAATCAACAACAATCAGTTAGATAGGTCGAGATTATGACACGAACAACTACCATCCCGTGTGCGGATGTAAAAATGCACACAATCGATACGATCATGCACGTAGGGGAGACGCGTAGAGGTGCGTTACATATGCATGACGAGTTCTTTCTGGAGTTCCATGAGGGCGTGAGCGAGACATGGACGCGTAACCCGATGGTGTACAGGGGCAAGTACCTGAATGTTCATAGGGACAAGCAGGGGCACTATCAGGTGCATTTCCTCAGGATGGAGCTCACCAAGCGCATGAATCCCGAACGGATAGGCAAAGCTATCTGTCGCGAGTTATTAACCGCTAAAAAGATGTTAGGACTATGAACCAGACCAAACTACCCTTTGAGGAGGAGAGCAAAGTGCTCTCCCCTCTGGAGCGGCTCTCGCTCCCCAAGGACAAAGATCTGCCGCCTGTGATACGGGAGATCGTGATGAACGCCCCGCAGAACAGGAAGTTACCGGCTTTCGTGGCCAGCCTCGCGCCCCTGTGCGCCATGTGCCCGCGTGTACGGCTTCACTACTATTATGACACTCGTCCGAGTGCGTTATTGCTACAGGTGCTGATAGAAGGTGCGCAGAGTTCGGGTAAGAGCTTTGCGGCGGATATCGAGAGCCTGATCATGGACAAGACCCTCAAAGCCCGCGACAAAGCCATGCGTCGCCTCGAACAGGAGTACCGCGACAAGAAGAAGACCCGCAAGGCCAACGAGAAACTGGAGTCGGAACCCGAGACCACTATCCGTGTGGTGCCTCCGACTATATCGAAGACCGTGCTGACGAAGCGTGCTGATATGTACGAGCGCGTGTTTGGGGATACGTTGACGTTCTGGATGTTTGCGGAGGAACTCGCGCAGGTGACCGATGCCGGCAAGAACGGGTATAGCAATTTGAGGACGATCATGCGAACGAGTTATGACCTGGGGAGTCTGTTCGGTATTGACTTTGCGAGTGACAACAGCTATAGCGCGATTGTGGACATCAACATCTGCTCGATGTTCTGCGCCACGCCCGCAGCTTTGGATGATTACTTCGACAAGAAAGCCATCGAAGGCGGCAACATCACCCGTACCATCCTCTGCAAACTCGAGGACGACCTCGGCGAAGACGGAGCGATATTTGTGCCCTACTCTGCAGAACAAAGGGCACGGATAGATGCCATGCTGGATCGCTTAATGAACGAGACCTACGACAACGACGGAGGCTTACAACCCACCACGCAACTGGATATGTCCTGGCTGGACAAAACCGTCTGCAAGTGGGTACGCGACAAAGGCAAACAAGCCACCCTTAGTGGCAATTATGCCCTCGATGTCTTCCGCAAGCGTTCCTCCGTTTCAGCCTTCCGCATCGCCGCCCTCTGTCAGTATCTCTATGAGTTAGAAAAGTCTAACAGCGGTAGCGGTCTAACAGGCGAAGCCGGTCTATCTTCTAACAGCGAAGCGATCCGTAAATTTGTACGACAAATTTACTTGTACATGGCGGAGTATATCTTGCAGAACATGCTCGCCCGCTGGGGTGCTAAGTTCGAAGTGCTGAACGACAAGCGTGAAGCCGAGTCCAAGACCGGTCCGAAGGAGTCCATCTTTGACCAACTGACCGACACGTTCACCCGCGAGCAGCTTAACCTGTTGATTGAGCAGCAAGGCAAGTCCACCCCGGACAAGGTCTTCCTTTCCCGATGGCGCAAACTCAAGGTCATCGAGTTCATCGACAAAAACACCTTCAAAAAGGTTAAATTGTTAAATCGTTAAACTGTTAAATCGTTACTAAGATGTTGGATAGAATAGAGATAAATAGATTGGAGGCTACGCCGATAGAGGGCGTGGCGGAGCAGTTAGGGATGCGTGTGGAGCGACATAAAGCGCTGTGTCCGTGGCACGATGACAGCCGGCCGAGTCTGACGTTTGATACGCGGAAGAACAGGTATAGATGCTATGTTTGCGGGGAGCATGGTGGCGTGATCGACCTGGTGATGCATAGGCGTGGTTGCGGTTTCAGGGAGGCGGTTGAATGGTTAGGGGGAAGCCCCCTCCCAAACCTCCCCCTGCAGGGGAAGAGAGAGGGATTCGCGAATGGAACTCGCGAGCACAGGACACCATATTGCGTCGGGGAGCCCAAGAAAGGGTCGTACAAGGTTTATCCACCGGATATTGAGTGGCTCAGTACGTTGGTTCGTCCGCGGGTACTGAATGATGAGGCACGCAGGTTCCTGTTTGAGGAGCGGAAGTTAGATGCACGTGTGGTGGCTTGGTGCGGGCTGAGCAGCATAGCCTGGCCATGTCCGTGCTGGCGGTACGGGAAGGTGTTCTACGATGCTCCGAGCTTGATGATACCCTACTATGACATGGAGGGCAGATTGGTGAGCGTGCAGAGCCGGTATTTGGGGAAGGAGGATAAGCCGCGCTTTAAGTTTCCCAGGGGCAGCAATTGCCATATCTACGGGTTGCAGATCCTACGATATGTGAAGCCGGGCGAGGATCTGTGGATAACGGAGGGCTGTTCGGACTGCTGGGCGCTACTTTCTGCCGGCAAGAAGGCTATCGCCATCCCGAGTGCCACGCTCCTCAAGGATGCCGACATAGCCCCGCTACGCAATCTGAACCTACACATGGCACCTGATCAGGACAAACCCGGCGAGCGGCTCTTCCTTGAGCTCCGCAAATGCCTCCCGCAACTCGTCCGCCATCAGCTCCCCTCCGGCTTCAAGGATGTCGGCGCCTATTACGCGAAAGTTAGAAGTAAGATGTTAGAAGTTAGAAGTTAGATGTTAGAAGTTAGAAGTATGGAAATAAAGATTATACGAGGCGAGCACAAGCCTTGGGGGATAGACGGTCACCTGTATATCAACCGCCGGCGTGTCTGCGACACGGTCGAGCATCCCACCTGCCACAAGATGCAAGGCGAGTACCTGATTAACCTCAGGAACAACCCTTTCCGGCACGGCGATGGTGCGTTAGCGAGTTACCATGGCGAGATTATCATCGGCAAGCAACTCATGGCGGGTGTGGTCACCCAATCGCAACCCACCTACGACCGCCTCTACGAGCGCCTGAAGAAAGCCTGGCAACGCGGCAACTCAGTCAAGTTGAGCATCTACGGATGATATGAGAGACGAGCGATCCTATCCGGTCGCTCGTCTTGTTCAGGCATTCAGCCCCAGAAAAGGTTAAAAGTTACATCGGATCGAATTTCGCTTTTGCTTTTTTTCTCACTCCCAGACTTGTGGTGTCAGTCTGATGTTGTAATTTTGCAGCAGATTTCAGAAAAAAGCACAAAACAGAGCGCAATATATGGAAATGTCAAAAATTTTTTGTAACTTTGTAGGCGAAACGCTTCGCACGACCGCTGGATCATCGCCGATATGTCGTGCTGAATTAAATAAAAATTTCTCTTTGCTGAGCAAATTTTTAAGTAAAAATTTCTCTTTGCTGAGCAAATTTTTAAGTAAAAATTTCTCTTTGCTGAGCAAATACGATTTTTCTCTCAAGAAATTTGGAAAAATCAATTTTTTTTCGTATCTTTGCACGCGGAATGAAGATAGGCGTTTTTGATAGCGGTTATGGAGGGCTGACGATCCTGAAGCAGATCCGCGAGCGATTACCGGAGTACGACTACTTGTACTTGGGTGATAATGCGCGTGCGCCGTATGGCGTGCGGTCGTTTGAGTGCATCTATCACTACACTCTTGAGGCCGTGGAGTACATGCTCGGTCAGGGCTGTGCGCTGATCATCCTGGCATGTAACACCGCCTCCGCCAAGGCGCTGCGAACGATCCAGCAGCACGATCTGCCGAGGATTAACGGTGAAGCCACCCCACGCGAGCTATGCTCTTTGGGGACCCCGGGTGAGCGGTTAGTGGTGAGCGGTAAGCGGATAGTTAATGTGTTAGGTGTGATCCGTCCGACGGTGGAGGTCGTGCCAACACTGACGCGCACGGGGCATATAGGTATATTAGCTACGCCGGCCACGGTGTCGTCAGAGTCGTATGTGCTGGAGCTAAAGAAGATAGCGCCGGCCTTGCAGATAACTCAGCAAGCCTGCCCGATGTGGGTACCGCTGATAGAGGCCGGCGAGCATATGAGCGAGGGTGCGGATTACTTCGTGAACAGCTACCTGGGCGAGATCATGCGCCGCGACCCGGAGATAGACACGCTGGTGCTCGGCTGCACGCACTATCCGCTACTGCTGCCTAAGCTGGAGGCGTATAGGCAAAAGACACAAGACACAAGACACAAGACTGTTCAGTTCGTGGCGCAGGGCGAGCTGGTGGCGGAGAGCCTGGCGGATTATCTGAAGCGTCACCCGGAATACGAGACGCAGCTCAGTCGCGGTGGCAACTGTCTGTTCCAGACCACCGATGATGCGCAACGCTTCGCCGATGCAGCTACCCTATTCCTCGGACAAAGGGTGCAGGCGCAACAAGTAACAATTGAAAATTGAAAGGTACAAATATATGATACGAGTAGCGATATTAGGATACGGGAATATAGGTCGCGCTGCTGAGCAGGCGATACAAAGTTCACCGGATATGGAGTTGGCCGGCGTGTTCCACCACAACGACTGCATGAACTGCATTGATGCGGATGTGGTGCTGGTATGCACTCCCACGCGCGAGGTGCAGAAGTTCGCCACGCTGTTAGCAGCACGCGGTATATGCACGGTGGACAGCTTTGATATCCACGGACAGATATGGTCGCTGCGCAGCGCGATGGATACGGTGTGCAAGACCGGTAAGGCGGTGAGCATCATCTCCGCCGGTTGGGATCCGGGCAGCGACAGTATGGTTCGCGCACTACTGATGGCACTTGCGCCGAAAGGGCTGACGTACACGAACTTCGGTCCCGGACGTAGCATGGGGCACACGGTAGCTGCGAAAGCTGTGCAAGGCGTGAAGAACGCGCTGAGCATGACGATCCCTTTAGGCACAGGTATCCATCGCCGGATGGTGTATATCGAGCTGGAGCAGGGTGCGGACTTTAAAGAGGTGGAGGCCGCCATCCTCAAAGATGACTACTTCGCTCACGACGAGACGCACGTGATAGCCGTGGACAGCGTGGATGCGCTCAACAACGTGGCACATGGCGTTAATCTGGTGCGCAACGGCGTGTCGGGCGAGACACACAACCAGCGCTTTGAGTTCAATATGGCCATCAATAACCCCGCGCTGACAGGGCAGGTGATGGTGAGCTGCGCACGTGCCGCCATACGACTGAAGGAACGCGGCGAGTATGGCGCCAAGACGATGATCGAGCTCGCCCCCATCGACCTGCTGCCCGGTACGACAGAGGAGCTGGTGCGGGCGTTAGTATAATAGCAGCCAAGATTGGCTGCTCACATAACACGGAACAAAGACAAAAGAAATGAATATAGTAGAATTTATTACCAAGTTATTCGGCAATAAGGCGCAGAAAGATATGCGCGAGATACAGCCGTATGTAGATCAGGTCAAGGCCGTCTATCCGGAGATTGATGCGCTGACGAACGATGAGCTCCGTGCCCGTTCGCAGGCGTTGATGGACAAGATAGCTGCCTCCGTGGCCGACAAGAAGACAAAGAAAACCGAGCTGCGTGCCTCCATCGAGGAGCTGGAGATCGACAAGCGCGAGAAGGTGTATGAGCAGATCGACGATCTGGAGAAAGAGATCAAGGAGCAGTACAAGGTGATCCTGATGGAAGTGCTGCCGGAGGCGTTTGCCATCGTCAAATCGACCGCCCGTCGTTTTGCCGAGAGCGAGACGATCGAGGTGACTGCCTCGCAGATGGACCGCGACCTGGCAGCCGACCCGCGGTTCGACTTCGTGGAGATAGACGGCGACAAAGCCATCTACCACAACCACTGGATGGCGGGTGGCAACGAGATAACCTGGGACATGGTTCATTACGACGTGCAGCTGTTCGGCGGCGTTGTGCTGCATCAAGGCAAGATAGCCGAGATGGCGACAGGTGAAGGTAAGACGCTGGTGGCTACGCTGCCGGTGTTCTTGAACGCAATGACGCACGAGGGCGTGCACGTAGTGACAGTGAACGACTACCTGGCCAAGCGTGANNGACTCCGAGTGGATGGGACCGCTGTACATGTTCCATGGTCTGACCGTTGACTGCATTGACAAGCACAAACCCAACAGCGACGACCGCCGCAAGGCCTACGCCTGCGATATAACGTTCGGTACGAACAACGAGTTCGGCTTCGATTACCTGCGCGACAACATGGCTACCAGCCCGATGGATCTTGTGCAGCGCGGCCACAACTACGCTATCGTGGATGAGGTGGACTCTGTGTTGATTGACGACGCGCGTACGCCGCTGATCATCAGCGGTCCGGTGCCCAAGGGTGAGAACCAGATGTACGACGAGTACAAGCATCGCGTGGAGCTGCTCGTGCGCACACAGACCCAACTGACCACGCAGTTGCTGACCGAGGCCAAGCAGAAGATGGGCAGCGAGGTGCCAAAAACACGCGAGGAGGGCGAACTGGCGCTGTTCCGCGCATACAAAGGTATGCCTAAATCCAAGGCTCTAATCAAGTACCTGAGTGAACAGGGCGTGAAGGTTAGGATGCAGAAGACCGAGGAGATCTACCTGCAGGAGAACGAGAAGAACATGCACATTGCCACCGACGTGCTGTACTTCGTGATCGACGAGAAGCATAAGACCATCGAGCTGACCGATAAGGGTATAGATACCTTGACGGGCAACATGGAGGACTCGCAGTTCTTCATCCTGCCAGATGTAGGATCGGAGATGGCGGAGTTGGAGCATGAGACACTCACACCCGAGGAGAAGCAGGCAAAGAAAGATGCTATTCTGACCAACTATAGTATTAAGTCGGAGCGCGTGCATACGATCCACCAGCTGCTGAAGGCGTACACCTTGTTTGAGAAAGATGTCGATTACATCATCGACAACAACGAGGTGAAGATCGTTGACGAGCAGACCGGCCGCGTGATGGAAGGTCGGCGCTGGTCGGACGGCTTGCACCAGGCTGTGGAGGCTAAAGAGAACGTGAAGGTGGAGGCTGCTACGCAGACCTTTGCNNAGAACTACTTCCGTATGTACAACAAGCTCGCCGGTATGACGGGTACAGCCGAGACAGAGGCAGGTGAGTTCTGGAACATTTACAAGCTGGATGTGGTGGTTATACCGACCAACAAGCCCATCGCGCGTCAGGACATGAACGACCGCATCTACAAGACCAAGCGCGAGAAGTACAACGCCGTGATTGACGAGATCACAGCACTCGTAGCGCAAGGTCGTCCTGTGCTGGTAGGTACGACCTCGGTGGAGATATCCGAGCTGCTGTCGCGAATGTTGTCGCTGAGGAAGATTCCGCACAACGTACTGAACGCCAAGCTGCACCAGCAGGAGGCGATGGTGGTTGCAGAGGCCGGTCGTTCGGGCGTAGTGACCATAGCCACTAACATGGCCGGTCGTGGTACGGATATCAAGTTGACGCCGGAGGTGAAGGAAGCCGGCGGTCTGGCTATCGTAGGTACAGAGCGTCATGAGAGCCGTCGTGTGGATAGACAGCTGCGCGGACGTGCCGGACGTCAGGGCGACCCTGGTAGCTCGGTGTTCTTCGTCAGTCTGGAGGATGACCTGATGCGTATGTTCGGATCGGAGCGTATAGCACGCGTAATGGACAGCCTGGGTATGCAGGAGGGCGAGATGATCGAGCACTCGATGGTCAGCAAGTCGATCGAGAACGCGCAGAAGAAGGTCGAGGAGAACAATTTCGGCATCCGTAAGCGCCTGATTGAGTACGACGATGTGATGAACCAGCAGCGTAACGTGATCTACGCCAAGCGCCGTCACGCCTTGATGGGTGAGCGCATAGGCGTGGATATAACGAACATGATCTACGACACAGCCGAGGCTGTCATCGCCAACTTCCGCCCGATGCTTGACTACGAAGGTCTGCAGGAAGATGTGATGCAGGTATTCGCGATGGAAGTACCGTTCGACGAAGAGACCTTCCGCAGCAAGAAGGAAGGTGTGCTTGCTGAGGAGCTGGCGCAGGCCGCACTCGATCAGTTCAAGCGTAAGATGGACAGGCTGGCACAGATAGCCAACCCGGTGATCAAACAGGTTTATGAGACCAAGGGACAGATGTACGAAAATATCCTTGTGCCTATCACCGACGGACGACACGTATATAACGTGAGCTGCAATCTGAAGCGCGCCGCCGAGACCGATAGCAAAGAGGTGATCCGCGAGTTTGAGAAGCGCACCCTGCTCTATGTCATTGATGACGAGTGGAAGGAGCACCTGCGCGCATTGGATGATCTGAAGCAATCCGTGCAGAACGCCAGCTACGAGCAGAAAGACCCACTCTTGATCTACAAACTTGAGTCGTTCAACATCTTCCGCGGCATGCTCGACAACTTCAACCGTCGCGCCATCGCTATCCTGCTACGCGGACAGATCCGCACCGAGGCGCCGGAGAACGTGCGTCAGGGTCAAGCTCCGCAGCGCCAGGACTACAGCCGCTACCGCACGCAGAAAGATGCCGTGGAGCAAGCCGCCCAGCGCAGCGGACAAGCCGCAGCTGCCGGACGCGACACGCGCGAGCAGCAACGACCGATGCCCCTGCATGTGGACAAGAAACCCCGTCCGAACGATCCCTGCCCCTGCGGCTCAGGAAAGAAGTACAAACAATGTCACGGGAGAATTGACAATTGATAATTGATAATTGATAATTGACATTTAATAGGTACTTCATAGTATTGATGATCTGTGTGCCATCGTTCGCGATGGCACGCGTT
Organism: Bacteroidales bacterium UBA1216; assembly: GCA_002309255.1. Classification (GTDB taxonomy): domain Bacteria; phylum Bacteroidota; class Bacteroidia; order Bacteroidales; family Paludibacteraceae; genus Colicola. Next base: position 16,908 of record DBXI01000044.1, read on the forward strand.
GGTACTGACTCGGTGAACAGTACCTTTTTTAGAGATTGGTACCAGACCACCGACCTCGGGCACTACCTCGACAACTGCAATGACTACACGATCTATGAGTCGGAAACCACCGGTGAGTGGAACTTGGGCGACCAGCAGGTGTTCTCCATCGCCGGTAACTCGTTCAAGAACAACAAGTACGTGCTGAACGGCATGCGTATCGACTCGCGCAGCCGTGTAGGTGCCACGTTGCTGCACACGCAGATGGATCGAACATCTCTGGTGCTGGATTACCATGACGGTGTGCTTCGCTTTGCGGATGACACCATCCAGCGCAGCGCGATCCGCCTGACCGGCAACACGGGAAACTTAGGCGGTATATCTCCCGGCACGCGCGAGATGATCAATCTGTTCCACAAGTCTGCCGAGGAGCGCACGATTGATACGCGTCCGGTCAACTACCGCAACCATGTGGTGGGTGCCGGTACCGGCGAAGCGACCTTTGCCATCCGATACGACGGCAAGCCTTACTACCAGCATGCGTACGCGCATTATGTCAGGCGCCGGCTGGACAGCTTTGATCACACGGGCATCAGCGGCATGTACAATGCGGACAGTTACACCGCGCAGGTGGACGGAGAGCTGCCGATAAATAGTCGAAATTCGAAAGTCGAAAGTCAAAAGACAGTATTGAATTATTTCTTTGTGGCGACCGGGCGGACGGATTATGGTTCGGAGTTCTGGTACAACAGGAACGAACAGGGACGTCACAACGTGTATCAGGTGGGAGCATACGCCACGCATCGCTTTGCTAATCAGGGCGTGCTGGTGGGAGGCGTCAGCTATGAGCTGAGTCACTGGCGGCACGATTCGCTGCAGTTCAGCCGGAACATTATGGATCAGGACGGTGAGGGTTTTGAGCCCTGGTACGCTGATGGAAGGTTGCATAGCATCAACCTGTCGGTGCAATACGATCAGCGGTTGTTGCCATGGCTGCGCATCCATGCAGAAGGGTATAACGCCTTGCTGCACTTCAATCCGACCACCCGGGCGTGGAGCAACGAGCTGTACATGCAGTCGTTTAACGACACTAAGCCCACCTACCTGTACACGATGAACTGGACTTCGTCTGCCTTCACGGGCGGATTGCTGGAGAACGAAGCGCTGGCCATCGCCGAGCATCACTTGGCGCGCGGACTGAACATGTATGCCCACCTGGGTGTATCGCTGGACGGTATATTGCTGGGCGATGGGCAGTCGGTTGTTACGCCCAACTGGTTGGCTAAGTTCGCGGTGGATTACCAGCCATGCGGATGGTTCGATGTAGCCTTGTCGGTGAGCCACCATCGGATGAGTTACACCTGGGACGAGGTGCGTTACTTGAGTACCAAGTACATGAACCACGGTGCTCGTCACCTGCCTGCCTCCACGCTATGGATGCATCAGCCTTCGTATGCGGTAGCTGACCTGCCTATCCGCTTCATGTGGGGGAAGAGAGGCAAGCACGAGGTAGCTGTGCTGACCATGCTGCGCAAATACTACAACCAGTGGTACACAACGCGTATCAACGGCAGCGAGGATTACCGCATTGGTGTTCAGCCGATGGATGTGCTCTCCGACCAGATGGGCAAGCGTACGCCGTACATGCTGTCGAACACCATCCGCTACACGTACAATGGCCGTAAGTGGTTCGTGCAACTGAGCTGGCAGAGCTACCTGATGTCCGGCTTCAGCGCTCTGGGTAATGGCCCATTGAGCAATAATGTTGGCATTCTGTCGGAATCGACAGCCGACCCGCGGACGCATCAGACTGTTGTGTTCAGCGATCTGCCCTATCAGGGTACAGGTCGTTTGAACCAAGACCGTGCGTACATAGCTCGTCTGCAGGTGACCTACAACGCCTGCAAGTACTTCTCGATTGGCCTGAACGGCAAGTTCAAGGACGGTCAGCCCTTCACCAACTTCGAGGTACAGACGCAGACCGACGGCACGCATACCGAAGCGACCATCTTGCCCTATTCGGCTCGCGGCATCAACTCCGCTAACCAGGCGTTTGGTCAGCGCAAAGATGCCTTCTTCAACTTCGAGCTGCGCGCCACAGGACGATGGTGGGTAAAGGATATACCCATGTCTCTGGAGGTGATGTGCTACAACCTGTACGATTTCGGCACCGCTCTGACCGAGTACACGTTCGACCGCGGCACCGACATACCGTCGCGCACCACCATGAGCATATGCATCCCCCGCGGACTATTGTTCACCCTGCGGATAGGATTAGAGAAAGACCAACTATAAGCATACAATAACCATGGCCGGCTCCCTCCGAATAGCTCTTGACGCGAAGCGCGCATACCATAACCATCGCGGGTTAGGTAATTACAGCCGAGACGTGATCCGTCTGCTGACGCAGTATGCGCCGGAGAACGAGTACCTGCTGTTCGCTCAGCCGAGCGAGCGCTACTCGTTTGCCCATACACGAACCATAGCCCCCAAGGGATTATGGTCGTGCGTGCCCTCTCTTTGGCGCACGTGGGGGTGCGTAGGAGATCTGAAGCAGGCGGATGTGTATTGGGGTCTATCGGGCGAACTGCCGATAGGCATCCACAAGAGCGGCATGAAGAGCATAGTGACTGTTCATGATGCGATCTTCCTTCGCTACCCGCAACTGTACAGCCCGACCTATCGCCGGCTGTTTGCTCGCAAGATGCGCTACGCACTACAGGTAGCAGACTGTATAGTGGCTATCTCCGAGCAGACAAAGCGGGACATTATCCACTACTTCGGGACGGATGCGGAAAGGATACAAGTGGTCTATCAGGGCTGCAACAACCGCTTCCGCGAACCTGTGGATGCGAGCCGTGTGGCAGCTGTTAGGCAGCAATATGCTCTGCCGGACAAGTACCTGCTGACAGTAGGGGCTATCGAGCCGCGCAAGAACATACGGAACCTGATTGAGGCGATGAGTCTGGCACGTATCGACGTGCCGCTGGTGGCTGTAGGCGCGTATAGCAAGTATGCACAGCAGATGGCCGAACTGGCAAAGGAGCGCAAGGTGGATCTGCGGTTCTTGCACAGCCTGCCCTTTGCCGACCTGCCGGCGGTGTACAAAGGCGCTGAGGTGTTCTGCTATCCGAGTATTTTCGAGGGGTTCGGTATACCTATCCTGGAAGCTATGTGTGTGGGTACGTCTGTGCTGACCTCTACGGGCAGTTGTTTTGCCGAGACGGGCGGTCGGGCAGCACGCTACGCTAATCCTCACGAGCCCGCAGAGATAGCCGAAGAACTGCGGACAGTGCTGGGGGATTGGGCACTACGCGAACAAATGATAGCGGAAGGCTACAAGCAAGCGAAGATGTTTGCGGACGACAAGGTGGCCGCTAACCTAATCAAGATCATTGAGGGGGTTGGTAAGTAGCTCTCTGCCCAGCGCGGGGTCAAACAGCGCATCGATATCCGCCTGACTGCGGATGTGCCAGAACTGCTCCCAATATTTGATTATCAAGTTTCGTGTTTCTTGTTCATCCCAGCCACGCGCTGCAGCGTACTCTCGGCTGAGGATCTCCATCACATCCATATGTCCCCATAGGCGGCAGAAGTTGCGGCACGCCTCTTTGCGGCTGATGGGTTTGCCGTAACGGATACGGTTGATGTCCACAATGGAGAATATGACCTGTCCGTCTGCCTGCCTGTCGAATAGGATATTGCCCGGCGACAGATCCAAGTGCAGGATGTTAAGGCTATGCATCCGAGCCATCAGTTGGGCAAACTGACGGATCACATCCTGATAATCCTGTGCCGGATAATAGCGCAGTTCGTAGAAACGGTGCCGCAGCCGTTCATGGATCGTGATGAGGTAGCTCTCCTGCAGCAGGGGCGTCTTGTTCTCAATGTAACCGACAACCGGCGGTGTCGGTATATCCAGTTGCTGCAACCTTAAGCCATTCTCGTATGCCCGTTGCGCCTTGGAGGGGCGAATAAACGTGTACACCAATTGATTGATGAACGATGGCCTGCGGAAACGTTTGACATTCAGCAGCCGCCCATCCGGCAGTCGGATCACACGTATCTGATTGCGCGCATCATGGATAACAACACCTGATGTGCTGAACGTGGACGGGATAGAAAGGATCATGTCCCGCAAGGATTCATATGTGTCGGACAGTACGAAATGCATCGTTTATGCTTGTGTTGATGCTTTGTAATGTTTCATGCCTTGCCAAAGACCGCGCAGGTAATTGGAGAGTTTGGCGTGTTTGTCCGTCCAATCGTACAAGAGCAGGCGCTTGAGTTCTTTGAGTGCATGGCGGACATAATACTTGCGCATGTCGGGGTACAATTGCGCCATGTAGAGCATATTCCTGCCGCGGTAGAAATACCGCCATGCAGGGTGTGCTGTATATGGGTGGTGGATGATTTTGACGATTGTTACGCCGTTACCCAGTTTATGCGTCAGCAGGATAGTGTTGGTGCGAATGATCAGCCAGCCAAGTTGGCGCAAGTGACAACTTATCTCATCGTCAACGCAATCGATGAAGAAGTTCTCCTTGAATCCCTGTGTTTGCTGCCATGCACTCAGCCTGAGCAGATTGCCGGAGCACATGATAATCTTCATTGACTGAAAGCGTCCATCCTTGCGGTGCTTCTCCGGTGTTCCGTCACAATCGTGAAAAGGAGAAAAGATTGCCACCTTGTCAAATTGCTCGTATTGGTTTGCCTCGGTTATGTACTCGGTGAGTGACTGCTGATCCCAGCGAGAGTCCTGATCCATGGTGAGCACCCATTCTGCGCCGAGCTTGATTGCCTGCTCGCAGCCGATATTCAGCGCACGAGCGATCCCCTGATTCGCGCGACAGGGGATGTATAGCACGTTCGGCAGGTCGGCACACAGGTCACTGTGGTCGTCGGCGCTGTTGTCAACGATGATGACCTTCTCCAGTTCGCTATTGTACAAGCGGAGCGCATCCACCTCTTTCGCGGTGGGATTGAACCAGACGACAACGCCTACTATGCTATTGAATCTTCCGTATGCCATTCTTGCAAATGATCAATCCTTGCTGCTTGATCTGATTAAAATATTCCATATTCTGCGTATCATCCGTCCAGTTCTCCGGGTGGTACAGATGATATTGCACAGCTAAGTTACGTAGCGATACGATGCGCCAGCCATTGGCAGGCAGACGCCACTCGATATCATAATCCTCACCTATGGCGGGCAGAGTATAATTCTCATCAAAGCCGTTGATGGCCAGTATATCCGCCTTGCTCATCGACATATTACTGCCGGTCAGGTGCCTGACCGGTCGTCTGAGCCAATGTGCAAGCGACAGATAGAATCCTTCCTCTACCAGGCTGCATCCTCGCTTGCTGAACAAGTATGGTAGCAGATGCGGTGTTTCGCCACGTTGCAGGCGTTCGGATAGATCGGGGTTGAGTTTGACACGTTTGCCAGCCAGTACTACGTGGGGAGCACTATAACGCACATGCATTTCAATGAATCGCGGATGCAAAACGCAATCGCCGTCCACGAATATCAGCCATTCGGCCTGTGCAGCCACGATAGCCGCATTCAGTGCTTTGTTCTTACGCCAGCCTTCGTCCGACTGCGTCAGGTGCTGCATAGGCCAGGGGAAGTCGTATGATTGGATGAATGCAGCCATCTGCTCATCCTGACCGTCCTCGGACAGGATGAGTTCAAAATCCTGCTCCGTCTGCCTGCGCAGACTGGATAGGATGGCCTTAAGCGCTGGAACGTTCTTATATATGGATAGGATGACTGATGCTTTCATGACCGGGCGCACAGTTTGTCGATGATTGTCTCGGGCGTGATATCCATGCATCGGTAGTCGCCGAAGCGGCAGGGTTTGTTGCCATAGATGGAGCATGGTCGGCAAGGCAGGTCGCGCTGGATGCAGTCGTCCATGCTCTGCCCGTAGCCCAAGAATCCGGCGTACGGGTGCGTTTCGCCCCAGATAGAGATGACGCGCGTGCCGACGAGTGAGGCCAGGTGCATGTTCGCCGAATCCATTGATAGCATAACGCGCAAGCTACGCATCCGTTCTATCTCCTCGCCCAATGAATGCTTGCCTGCCACGGATTCTACTCTCTTGTACTTTGCTGCCCAACTATCCAGTACAGCCTGCTCCTGTTTGCCTCCGCCGAACAGCACAACATGCTCGCCCCTCTCGCTTAGCAACTCTACCACACGCTCCATTCGTTCGATAGGGTATATCTTGCCTTGATGTGCCGCAAACGGCGCAACGCCGATGCCTTCACGAGCTCTTGTCGAGACTATCGTAGGGTTTACTTGCAGTTTTATCGGTAAACCTAACGCAGCAAGTACGTCTTGATAGCGCTCGGTGGTGTGCTTTAGCGGTTGGCGGATCTGGCCTGTTACGAGTTGATGTTTGCTCCATCGTCCTTTGCGGATGTGCGCCACACGTGCGCCCTTGAGCCTCATATGCCAGCGGATATACAGCGATCGCCATACGCCGTGCATGTCTGCTACACGGTCGTACTGCCCTAAGCCGGCTACTATCTCGCTCACCGACTGCTTGCGCAGGTCAACGCCATGAAACGACACGTTGCTCGGCAGATCGGCAAACAGATCAGCCATCCGCTGCTGCGAGAGCATCGTGATCTCACAGTCAGGAAACTGTTCTGCCAAGGCGCGGACGACAGGCACAAGCATCGCTACATCCCCCAACGCCGAAAACCGTATAACCAGCAGTCGTTTCACTATCAACTGTCAACTATTTCTTCCCGTACAGCACAGGATTGAGTGTCGGGTCGTTGTACATCTTCATCTGTCGATACACCTTCATGATGCGTGCGCCGGATGCGTAATCCTCGAGCAATTGGGTGATGGAGGTGGTCATGTCTTGCAGCTGCTCGTGTAGCACGGACAACTTGGCTACACACTTGTCGTGCTGCTCTTGCGGTACATCATTGCGCTCCACCTGCTCCTGCATGTGCCAGATCTTAACATGCAGTATGCTCAGCCGGTCGATCGCCCACGCGGGGCTCTCGGTGTTGATGCGTGCATCGGGCAAGGGTTTCACGCCGTGGAAGAGCGTGAGGAAGTAACTGTCGATGCGCTCCACCAGATCGGTGCGATCCTGATTGCTGCGGTCGATACGGCGCTTGAGCGCCAGCGCATCCACCGGATTGATATGCGGATCGCGGATGATGTCCTCCAGGTGCCATTGCACGACATCGATCCAGTTCTTTTGGTACAGATCATGCTCGATCGTTCCCTCAGCGTACGGGTTGTTGATGGGGGCATCAACGTTGTCGGTGCGATGATAATCCTTCACCGCCTGCGCAAAAATGCGATTGCTTGTTTCAACAATATTCATATCAATAGGTGGTTATTAAGCCTTGTTTACGTACTGTGATCATAGCTCCAAATGAGTTGCCGTACTGCGTGCCGAAATCGCCGGAGAGTGCTAATCCGAACTCCATGTTCCACGCCTGAGGCACCATTTTGTTGACCTCCAATAAGATGGCAGTGTTGTTGGTTTGCTTAGGAGCCTTGTATCGGCCATAGTTATCAGCATAGGTGCAAAGAGCGCGGTAGCGGAAACCGTATATATCTCCGCGCACGCCTATGTGATGCGCCATCACGCGCGTGTTATCGAGCGTGAGCAGAGGCGAGCCGATGATCCGTCCGAAGTATGTCCAACCCTGCGTATAAATAGAGTTGCAGTAATAATTGTCTGCTCCGCCATACACCACCCCATCGCGATCGTGCCACGGGCCGGACTGGTCGGTGGTGTTCAGGAACTCGTACGTCACACCTTGGATGAACGGCCACTTGTTCTGTGTAGCATTGATGCCCCACAAGCCATCCTTGGCATTCATACCAAAACCGATGAAATGAATCGGGCCATCTTCGTTGATGGCTTGCCAGTAGGCCGTCACCTTCCACCCTTCTCCCTTCACATCCAGCGCCAGTTGCTGGAAACCGATATGATTGCCTTGTGCATTGATCTGGTCGTTCGACATCGAGCCGCCGGACTTAACGAGAAAAGCCGTTTTATAGGCTTTCAGGTCGTTGCCTAAGTCGCCGTACACTGACGAGTAGCCACCCCATTGTGCAATATGGTGGAACTCATAACTCACATTCACCGGCAGTTTGCCTCCGATCCGTCCGCCTATGAACTTATGATGGAGCAATGTGCCCTTGACTGTTTCGGAGTTGTCGCCCAGCCAGCCGTGTGTCAGTCCGCCTTTCAGCTCAGCGTAGCCGAACAACCCGGGTACCGGTGTCCAATGATCGAGGCCAAAGCTGATGCGGGGTATAGGGTGTGCGTTATTGGAGAACAGCAGGCTGCCGCTACTCAGGGCTTCGTCGCCTGCACCGAAGTACTCGGGTTTGATGCCGGCTGTTATATCTATAATGTACAGGCGCGCGTGCGCGTAAAGCAGACTGAAGAAGCCCGTTATATCTGCGCCGGGCGTAGCAGGTTGTCCTCCAGCAAAGCGACCGTTGATGACCACTCCGCCATCATAATCGAACCATCTGCCGGGACGTGTGGCGGGTTTGATGACACCAATGCTGATCGTTCCGCCGTACGGCAGTTGGGAGACCTCGCCGCGGCTGCTGTGCCATAGCAGCGACGGAGCCTGCCGGCCGGAGGAGGCGATGGCACGCACCTGACCTACATATAGCACGCTATCGCGGCAGGTGTCCAGCTCAGCCATGGGCAGCGGCCACCAATCCCATGCTTGTGCTCCTACGGAGACAAACAAAGCGAAGACTATATATGCTATTCTACTCCTCCACATAGTAAAGCTTGTCAATAACCTGCCCATCAGCATCCTCGCCAAGGCCAAAATAGGCTTTGTCGCCAATGGTGAATGCCACCAGATTCTCCGCTCTGCCGCTGGGCATCTGTCCGCAGTACTCCCATTGGTCGGTTTGAGGCGTATAGCGCAGGTAGGTATCGAACACCTCTCCTCCGGTCATGTCTCCGGCGAAATATCGTCCGCCGAACAGATACACATATTTGTTGCTTGCCGCACATGCGCCAAACTCCCTCCCCTTGCCCGGAAGGGATGCACGCCGTTGCCACTGATCCGTCTCAACGGATACGGCGAACCAATGGTTCAAGTTATGCGTGTTGTAGCCTGTGCCGAAATAGTACGTGCCCTCCAGCAGTGCTCCGCGTCCGCCGCAGCATATGCCGGCGCGACTGCTGTTTTCCGGCCATCGCTCCCACTTGTTCTTCGCGATGTTGTACGTGCATATGTCGTTCGAGAAACCTACCGGTCCAAAACCGTATAGGGCATAGATCGTTCCGTCAATAGCGAACGAGGCGACGGCTATCGTGCGCTTGGTGGGGTAATCCGCCAGTCGCTTCCACTGCTTGGTGGCGGGTGTGTACTCCCACCAGTCGCGCAGGTACGCAGAGTCGTGATAGGCTCGCTTGTCGGAGTAGCCGAGTCCGGCATACAGTTTGTCACCATGCGCGGCTATGGTGGCATTGACGCGTGCCTTCATCGGCGCAGCACCAAGATCCGTCCATGTGTCGGTTTGTGCGTTGTATTGCCAAAGGTCGTTTCTGTATATGCCACTCGAATCCCGTCCGGCAAACACGTAGGCTTTGTCGCCTATCGTGCATGCGCAGGCACTTGCTCTACCTCCTGTGGGCAACGGTGCGCACTCGCGGACGGCAAGCGTCACCTCCGGCGTAGGACTGCAAGCGCAAAGCAAAATGCTTATAGCAAGACACAATATGTACCAATACGTCCTCACGTTGCAATACGGATCGGATTTACACTTTTGTTTTGCGTTTGAGTTCGAAGTCTCGGCCGAGGTAGTTATTGCGCACGATCGTGTTGGCGGCAAGTTCCTCTGGGGTGCCGTGGAAGAGGATCTTTCCCTCAAAGAGCAGATACGCGCGGTCTGTGATGGAGAGCGTCTCGTCCACGTTGTGGTCGGTGATGAGGATGCCGATGTTCTTGTCCTTGAGCCGCCAGACTACGTCTTGGATCTCTTGCACAGCGATAGGATCAACGCCTGCGAAGGGTTCGTCGAGCATGACGAACTTAGGCTCTATAGCCAGGCATCGGGCTATCTCCGTGCGGCGTCGTTCGCCGCCGCTGAGGCGGTCACCGAGGTTGGTGCGTACATGCTCCAGGTTGAACTCCTTGATCAGTTGCTCGAGTTTCTCGTGCTGGTACTCGCGGGTGAAGGTGGTCATCTCCAGTACAGAGAGAATATTGTCCTCCACGGTCATCTTGCGGAACACGGATGCTTCCTGCGGCAGGTAGCCGATGCCCATCTGCGCACGGCGGTACATGGGCAGGGAGGTGATGTCCTGGTCATCGAGGAAGATCTTGCCATGGTTGGCTGTCACCAGTCCGGTGGTCATGTAGAACGTAGTGGTCTTGCCGGCTCCGTTTGGCCCAAGCAACCCGACTATCTCGCCTTGCTCGAGGCGGATCGACACATCGTTGACCACTGTGCGGCGGCCGTACTTCTTATATAAATGCTCTGTGCGTAGTACTTGCATAGTTAATCCTCTAAATCGAGTGACACAGGGCAGTGGTCGGAGTGCACGGCGTCGCTATGTATACGTGCGTCGCGCAGGCGCTCACGCAGCGGTTCGCTCACCCAGAAATAGTCGATACGCCAACCAGCGTTGTGAGCACGCGCTCCGGCACGATAACTCCACCAACTGTACATCTCCGGTGCTTGGCAGAACACACGGAAGGTATCCACCAATCCTGTCTCCTGCCAGCGATCCATCCACTCGCGTTCCTCGGGCAGGAAGCCGCTGACACCTATCTGCCGCTCGGGGTGATTGATGTCGATGGGCTTGTGGCATATATTGAAGTCGCCGCAGACGATGACGTTGGGACGTTCTTGCCGCAGTTCATTGAGCCAATGGAGGAAAACTTCGAGAAAATCCATTTTGAACTCCTGGCGTATGTCGCCAGTCGTGCCGCTGGGCACATAGACGCAGACGACGGTCAGCTCTCCGAAGTCGGCGCGCAGCACTCGTCCCTCGCGGTCGTAGCGGTCGTTGTTCATGCCTGCAACGACGCGGTCAGCGGGCTGCTTTGAGAAGATGCACACGCCCGAATAGCCCTTCTTCTCCGCCGAGTGGATATACGATGCGTAGCCCAGCTCGGCAAAGGCGGTGGTGTCGATCTGCTCAGGCTGCGCTTTACTCTCCTGAATGCAGAACACGTCGGGGTTGGCGGTCTGGAGCCAGTCAAGCAAGCCCTTGCTGAGCGCCGAGCGGATGCCGTTGACGTTATAAGATATGAGTTTCATATATGTGTCAAGTCTCGTAAATGTCTCGATAATGTCTCGAGTATTGTCTAGGATGCCCTCGTAAATGAATCGTAAACGCCTCGAGAATGTCTCGACAAAGTCACACAAGATTATTGGCGGTTGCCCATGAGGTCGTAATATACGCCGTTACGCTCGATCAGGATCTGGCCGTTGCGGATGATCTTCTTAGCTGTGCTCGTTGCGGGTTGAAACACATCTTCTACAGCTACCTTGATCATATCTCCGCCACCGTTCACCTTAAAGGTGATCTTGCCGTCTATTTCGTCGATGGCAGTTACCTGATACTCGGGCAGTTTGGTGAACGAATCGCTACCAGCAGGATAGGCGTCCCCAATCTTTCCGGAGTATCCGTTGTTGGGGTTGGTCTGACTAAACGAAGGGGTTTTACCATCTGCCTCGATGATATCCACGCCCATGGATGAGCTGGTGTTGTTCACCGTATTTCCAGCCCACTTGCTTTGGCTGTAGTTGATCTTGGTGATGAGCATTCCGTGTCCTGGCAGGAACTGATCCCATCCTTCTTTCTGTCTGTTCTCCAGCAGGTAGAATGTGCGTGCCATCGGATCGTTTCCGATCAGGTTGTGCTCTCCGGTGGCCGTGAGCATAGCCGCGGTGTTGGTCGTGCCCAGTTGGCTGAGTACAGCGTCGCAGGGACGATTAAGTATAGTTGGCTTGAGCCACCCCATGAAGAACCGCTCGTATGCGGAGTAGTGCGGCGGCGTGTTGCCATCGTTGTTATAGGGGCCGTAGTCAAGTATGTCCCATGCGCCCATAGTCTTGTGCGTGCCATTGTTAGTAACGTAGAGATCGGGCAAGCCGAGCACATGCGAGAACTCGTGGCAGAAGGTGCCGATGCCGTCGTGCTCCTTGCTGTAGTAGTCCAGCTCGTTGGAGCAGGCGTAGTTATCGACCTTCTTGCCGTCCACTACGCAGTTGGTACCGGTGTATGACAAATAGTAGTTGTGCGGCCAGATGTAGTCGTCCCCAGCTCCATCCGCCTCGCCGTAGCCGGCATAGATAACATATACGAAATCTACCTTTCCGTCGTTGTTGTTGTCGTACAAGGTGAAATCCACTTCGTCTTCCACCAGTTCGCAAGCTTCCTTGATCATGTCTTCGACATGTTTGTCGTCACCTTGTCGGTTGTTCTCGCCATAGTAGTCATGACTCTTCGAAACGGTGACAGGTCCAACGACGTCAAACACGGGGTTATACTGCCCGAAAGAGGTGTCGTGGAAGTACTGGCGTGCACTACCTTGCGAGATGATCACGGTCTTTTTGCCGGCCGTCGTATATCCCTGATAGCGGCGCGAGTAGTTCAGTCCGTTGAGCATCGAATCCATCTCCGCTTTTTCTGTTTTGAGCTCCAGGTCGGTGAAGTTAACCAGGATGATCAGTCCCCGTGGTGCGAGGTTAAGCTCCGAGCCGGCTTTTTTCAGCCGGACTACACGCCGGGGAGCTTGCTCAAATCGCTCCTTCAGGTCGGTCTCGGGCAGCATGGGTGCAGGCTGATAAAATCCGTTACCATCGCGCTGCAACATCTTGCCGTCGGCAGTGGTGTAGTAGTGGTAGAACGCGTCACCGTGCAGGTAAGCCGTTATGGTCGTTCCGTCAGGCTGAGTGAGGGTCATAGCGCCGCGACGGGCGGGCTTGGCTGACAGACTGAGGGTCAGAGCACAGAGTGCAAACAGGGAAAAAAGTATTCGTTTCATATGCATTGATTTTTATTGTTTCGTTGTTTCGTTATTTCGTGATCACATGATTACGTCATTACGTGGCTACGCGATAACGGTATTAATCGATCCTCGCGCCAAACACGTTGTAGTTCACGCCGTTGTGATGGATCAGCAGCTGTCCGTCTCGGATGGATTTGTAGGTTGCCGAAGCGTCATCCGCCTGCGGTAGGTTGGTAGGTGTATCCTGCTTGCCGCCGCGGTACTTGAACGATATGACGCCATCGGTCATCGTTACGTCCGTGATGGCGTGGTCGCTGATGCCCGTGTACTCTGTTGCTCCTTCGGGGAACAGATCACCGGGTTTGCCAAAGTAGCCATTGTCTTTGTTGCTACTGTTGTACACAGGTGTCAATCCGTCAGCCTCGATAATATCTACGCCCATGTTGTCTGCACTGGCATTTACCGTGTTGCCCGACCACCATGTGCTGCGGTAGTTGATGCGTGTGATCATCAGTCCGTTGCCCGGAAGCCCTCTGTCCCAACTCTCGAGCTGGCGGTTCTCCAGCAGGTAGAACACATTAGGATAAGGGCGGGCGCCATTATCGATATCCACGTTAGTCTCTGTGATCAGGAACGCTTTGTTGCTGTCGGTTAACGGCTCCAGCATCAGGTTGGCCGGTTCAGTTATCAGCTCCGGTTTGAGCCACCCCATGTAGAACCGTTCGTATGCCGAGTATCCGGCAGGCGAGTGCATGTCATCGTTGTAGGGACCATTGCACATGATGTCCCACTCGCCGAGCAGTTTCTGGTTGTGATAAGGTTTACTCGTCTCATATAAGTCCGGCAAACCGAGTGCATGGCTGAACTCATGGCAGAGCACACCGATGCCTGCTACCACATGTTTGGTTTTGGTCGAATAGTATCCGTCCAGCTCGTTGCTGATCTCGTAAGCACTTATTTTCTTGCCATTGAAGGTCTGACTGCTGTTGATGGTCGAGTAATGCGGCCAGGGCAGGTCTTCGGCTTTGGATACCAATCCGCTCACTTTAGGAGGATCGTTCTCACCAAAACCTGCAAACAGTACAAACACCAGATCCACGCAGCCGTCATCATCGTTGTCCAGACGGCTGAAATTCACCTGATTCTTCACCGAGTCGCATGCCGTCAGTACCATTTCGCCGGGATGTGCAGTACCATCTTCGCCTTCGCCATAATAGGCGTATCCCTTGGGCAGGTTGATAGGGCCAACGACGCGGAAGTAGGGGTTGTACTGTCCTGCCGATTGGTCGTAGAAGTACTGGCGCACACTGCCTTTGGCGTCGTCCTTTCGCCAGTCGTGTCCATTGAACATCGAGTCCACGTCTTCGCGACTGCTGACAAACTTGTAGTCGGTGAAGTTGGCCATGATGACCAGAACGGTGTCAATAAGGTTTGGTTTGGCATCGAACTGCTTGGCAGCAGGCAGGCGCTTCATCTCCGCCTGTTGGCGCCTGTACACGTTCTGCCGCCACTCGTCCCACTTTGACGGGTCGCGCGGTGGTACGAGCGCCAGGCTCAGCAAAGATGAGCTGAGTAGTAGTATGGTTAGTAGCTTGCGCATCGCTTACTCCTTATCAAATTTCTGTATGCCGTGCTTGTTGAGCCACCGTTGCTCACATTTGCTGCGCTTGGCTGCATCATGGGCAGTGCGGCATGAAGCCACGGCTATCTGTTTCTTCTCGCCGTTCTCCTTGATTGTTTTGAGTTTGGCGTAGCAGAGCTTGCCTTTCTTGTTCTCCTTCACCTGCCAGCCGTCGGTGGTCATCGTGAAGTGGAAGTGCTCATCGCCGCGCAGGAAAACGTGCAGCGTATCGCCGTTAGGCTGAACGCGCTCTATCACCCCCGGACGAGCGGGAACTCGTGCGGGCTGCTGGGCTTGAATACTAAGGGTTGTGGCTACAAAAGCGACAAGTATAAGTACGATCTTTTTCATAAAATATGGTTTTTATTTGTTTCTATTCTATTGGTGTACGTTTCGTATCTGCTGGTAGAGTTCTGAAGCGAACACGAAGTGGTTGAGTGCCTCGTTATCGGAGCAGAAGATATCATGGCGTGAGCCTTGCCACTCCTTCACGCCGTTCTTGAGGAAGATGATGTTGTCGCCGACCTCCATGATCGAGTTCATGTCGTGGGTGTTGACGATGGTGCAGATGTTATACTCGCGTGTGATGTTCTGTATCAGTTTGTCGATCACGAGTGATGTTTGCGGGTCGAGGCCGGAGTTCGGTTCGTCACAGAACAGGTACTTCGGGTTGAGGGCTATAGCACGCGCGATGGCTACACGCTTCTGCATACCGCCTGAAATCTCCGAGGGCATGAGTTCGAGCGCATGATCGGCTATCTGCACGCGTTTGAGGCAGAAGTGCGCACGCTCGGTCATCTCTTCGGGCGACATGTGCGCGAACATCTGCATGGGGAAAAGCACGTTCTCCATGACGGTCATGGAGTCGAAGAGTGCTGAGCCCTGGAAGAGCACGCCAACCTCACGGTGCAACATGCGCACCTCTTTCTCCTTCATGTTCGGCAGGTTACGGCCGTCGTACTCGATCCGACCGCTGTCGATGGTGTGTATACCCAGCAATGACTTCAACAGCACCGTCTTGCCGCTGCCCGACTGACCGATGATCATGTTCACCTTGCCATCCTCAAAGGTGGCACTCACATGATTAAGCACCAGCAAATCATCAAAAGTCTTTACTATGTCTTTACACTCAATCATAACAGTAAGCGGCTCAAAACGAGGTCTAACAAAAGGATGATGATGTTCGAGTTCACTACGGCGTTGGTGGACGCTTTGCCGACCTCCAGTGCTCCGCCGTGGGCTGTGTAGCCGTAGTACGACGAGAGCGAGGCGATGACGAAGGCGAAGAACAGCGACTTGATGATACCGTACCACACAAAGTACGGATTGAACGCGTATTGGATGCCAACGAGGTAGTCCGCCACGGTGATGATGTCCGTGAACTGCCCTACCGCCCAGCCTCCTATCAGCCCAATGGTCGTGGACAGGATGACCAGCAAGGGCATCATCGTCATGAACGCCATGATCTTAGGCAGGATCAGGTAGTTGGCGGAGTTGACGCCCATGATCTCCATAGCATCGATCTGCTCGGTGATGCGCATGGTGCCTATCTCCGATGCGATGTTCGAACCCACCTTGCCCGCCAGGATGAGGCAGAGGATGGTGGACGAGAACTCCAGCAGCAGCGTCTCACGCGTCAGCAGGCCTACGGTGTAGGTGGGCAGCAGGGGGTTCTCGGTATTGATCTTAGCCTGTATGGTCAGGATAGCACCGATGAACAGCGAGATGATGATCACTATCGGCAGCGACTGCAAACCCTGCTTCTCCAATTCGCGGCTGTACTGCTGCCAGAACATCCGTTGCCGATCGGGTATGCGAAACACCCGAGCCATCAATAGCCAATATTCTCCGAAATGCTTAATCATTCTTTTTATAGTAGAAAGACCGTGCTTCGCACTCAAAGACAAAAGACAAAAGCCTATTATGTCTCGCCTCTGAGAGGTAATCAATCTTTTTTCTAATTCTGCTTGAAAAGTAGCCGCACCGCATCGGTCACTCTACCGACTTCTATCACTTGTATGCCTTTCACCGACTGATACTTCTGTCCGGCAGGGATGATGATGCGCTTGAAGCCAAGTTTGCGTGCCTCGCCAATGCGCTGGTCGATACGATTGACCGGACGTATCTCGCCTGCCAAGCCGACCTCGCCGGTCATGCAGCAGTCGGTTGGGAGGGCTATATCCATTGAGGATGAGAGCACAGCCACCAGCACCGCCAGATCGATCGCGGGGTCGTTGACCCTAAGGCCGCCGGCTATGTTCAGGAACACATCTTTCTGCAGCAGTTTAAAGCCGATGCGTTTCTCCAGCACGGCGAGCAGCATGTTCAGTCGGCGTGAGTCAAAGCCCGTGGACGAGCGCTGCGGTGTGCCGTAGGCGGCGGACGAGGTCAGTGCCTGCACCTCGATGAGTAGCGGGCGCACACCTTCGACAGCTACGGCTATAGCGATGCCTGACAATCCGTCGCGGTTGGAGCTGAGCAGCAGCTCCGAGGGGTTGGTCACCTCTCGCAAACCATCCTGCTGCATCTCAAAGATACCAATCTCGGAGGTTGAGCCGAAACGGTTTTTCTGCGCTCGGAGCACGCGGTACATGTAGTGCTGATCGCCCTCGAACTGCAGGACGGTATCTACGATGTGCTCGAGCACCTTCGGGCCGGCGAGTGAGCCTTCCTTGGTTATGTGTCCAACGATCACGAACGGCGTGTTCGTCTCTTTGGCGAACTGGAGGATTCGTGCTGCACACTCGCGCACCTGCGAAAGCGAACCAATGGTTGCCTCGATGGCCTCGGTGCCGATGGTTTGTATGGAATCCACAACGACCAGTTCGGGTTTGAGGGCTTTGGCGTGCTCGAGGATCTTCTCCAGCGATGTCTCGGCAACGATGTATAGGTTCTCCGGCGCGCCGCTGATGCGCTCCGATCGGAGCTTGATTTGCTTGACGGACTCCTCGCCGCTGGCGTAGAGCGTCACTGCTGAGCCGAGCTGCATGAGCACCTGTAGCGCAAGCGTTGACTTGCCGATACCGGGTTCGCCGCCGAGCAGCACCAAGGAGCCGGGCACCAAACCGCCACCTAATACGCGGTTGAGTTCGGCGCAATGCATGTCAAGACGCTGATCCTCCTGCACGGATACATCCTGGAGCTTCTGCACGGTCGATCCGCTGCGCTGACGTACCCCTTTGGCGGGGGTAGTACTCTGAACAACCTCCTCGGTCATCGTGCCCCATTCGCCGCACACCGGACAACGCCCCAACATCTGCGAAGCCTTCGCCCCGCAACTGCTACATACGTATGTTACTGTTGCCTTCATATTAATTTAGTTTTTCTTAGCATCTTTGGCTTTTTTGTTCGGTCATTCTGGTCACCATAACTCCCTCACGAGAAAAACCAAATCTGTTCAAGAAAAATTCTAAATTGAAATTGTACTACATTCGGTAGCCATGATAGTGTTATCAAAAACTTCTTTGGCTTCGTTGAGGAACTCTGTGTGGTCATCGACGCGTGCGGAGTAGTGTCCGATGATCAGTTGACCTACATGAGCTTTCTCAGCTATGGTTGCCGCCTCGGCAGCTGTGGAGTGCATCGTGCCCTTGCAGCGGTCAGCATACTTATTGATGTACGTCGCTTCGTGGTAGAGGGTCTGCACGCCATCGATGATCGGTATGATCTTCTCGGTGTAATAGGTGTCAGAGCAGTAGGCGTAACGCTTGACGGGCTTTTGGTCGCGATGATGCTCGGTGAACAGGAAGCCGCAGGTAGGCACCTTGTGCTTGAGCGGGATCGTTGTGACGGTGACGGTGCGATCCTCGTAGATCACCTCGCTCTGGCGTGGATTGATGGCGTGGAAGATCACCTCGTACGACATCCCTTCGCAGTGGTAGTCCAGCCAAGGTTGCATGAGCTTCTCCAGATCGGCGTGGGCGTAGATATGCAGCGGCTGCGTGCGTCCCATCATACCGAAGGTGGAGATCAGTCCGAGCAGTCCGAAGCAGTGATCGCCGTGGAGGTGCGAAATGAAGATGTTGTACAGCCGCGCCGTCTTCAGCGCCATACGCCGGAACCAGATCTGGCTACCCTCACCGCAGTCGATCATGAACGACTTGTCGCAGAGCTCGAGCACCTGGCAGGCGGGTGAGTTCTGGAATGTTGGCAGAGCGCTGCCGCAACCTAATATGTGCAATTCTCCGTTCAAGGGGTTATCGTTTTGCTGTTGCTAATCGTTGTTGCAATTTGATGTTCGCAATCACGTTCTTCGTATATTGCGGGAAGTCACCCTGCATAATCCAGCCGTAGTATCCGGAATCCTTATTGAGCACTTCAGTGACAGGCACATCCTTGTACTTACCAAAGGCAAATACCACCTCGCCTTTGTCGTTATACGACAGTTTGCCCGCCAGGTCGGCAAATCGCTGACTCGGGGCGGAGTACAGAGCCAAGCCATCCACATCCTTCGGCAGGTCAGGATAACGTTCGGTCTGTGCGAGCAGCACCTCGTAGGTAGCCATGGTATCGGCATCGGCGGAGTGTGCATCCTCAAGATCCTTACCGCAGTAGAACGCGTAGGCGGCACTAAGGGTGCGTTGCTCTTTGCGGGTGAAGATAGTGAAGACATCAATCATCCGGCGATTAGTTATATCGAACTGCACGCCGGCACGCAGGAACTCTTCCCCCAGCAGGGGGATATCGAAGTGGTTGGAGTTGTAGCCGGCTATATCCGCGCCCTCGAAGACCGCAGCCACCTCGCGGGCTATCTCCATGAAGGTCGGGCAGTCCTTTACGTCGTCGTCATAAATGCCGTGCACCGCCGAAGCCTGCTCGGGGATATGCATGGTTGTTTCCAAGCCCATGGCATCAACGATGGTCGGACGTACACGGTAGGTCTTACCCTCCTTCGTGCCGTTCGGGAAGACCTTGTAGTACGACAACTCAACCACTCGGTCTTTGGCGATGTTCACGCCCGTCGTCTCCAGATCAAAGAAGACGAGCGGGCGAGTCAGGTGTATATTCATAAGCTAACAGCTTAGTCGTTGAGTAGCATTGGCATCAGCAGCATGAGCAGCTCCTCATTCTCCTTGTTCTCCGTCGGCAGGATCAGGCCGGCACGTGCGGGATCCGCGAGTTCCAGTTGCACCTCTTCCGACTCGATGGTAGCGAGTATCTCGTTCAAGAACGGAGCCTTGAATCCGATAGCCATCGGCGTGCCGCCATACGAGCATGTCAGTTTCTCCTCGGCAGCCGTCGAGAAGTCGATATCCTGCGACGATACAGTCACGCTATTCTCCGCCAGCGCCAGACGGATGAGCGATGTGCCGGCATTGGCGAACACAGCCACGCGTTTGCAAGCCGATAGCAAGGTCTGACGGTCAATGGTCATGATGTTCGTATTGTTCTGCGGGATCACGGCGTTGTAGTTGGGGTAACGACCGTCGATCAGGCGGCAGATGATAGCCGTGTTCTCAAAGGTGAAGAGCACGTTACGTGCGCCGAAGCGTATCTCCACCTCGCTCTCGTCCTTCAGCAGTACGTTACGGAGCAGGTTTGCGGGTTTCTTGGGCAGGATGAAGTTAGCGGGCTCATCCACATGCACGGATTTGTTCGTGTAACGAACCAGACGGTGTGCATCGGTGGCTACCAGCGTGGCTTTCTCCGGCGTCAGATCGAAGAAGATACCGTTCATCACGGGACGGAGTTCATCCTCAGCGGTGCAGAAGATCGTCTTTGACACAGCGTCCAGCAGCAGTCCGGACGACAGCGTCAGGCTGTGGCTGTTCTCCTCGGTCTCAAACGGCACCTGCGGATACTCAGCGCCATTGACGCCAACAACAGAGTACTCACCGGTGAGCGAGGAGATGGTCATACCGAAGTTCTGCTCGTTGATGATGAAGGTCAGGGGCACCTCCGGGAATTGCTTGAAGGTCTCAATCAGGATCTTCGCACCAAAAGCTACCGAGCCCTCACCCTCGGCTTCCTCCACCTCCAGGCGGGTGCGGATGGTCGTCTCGCCGTCAGATGCGGTCAGCGACAGTTGATTGCCTTCCAGACGGAACAACACGTCGTCAAGGATAGGTAGAGCGTTCTTGTTCCCGATCACGCGGGTCACTGCCTGCAGTTGGCTGAACAGTCGCGTGCTTGATACTTGAAATTTCATAAGCTATAATTTTTTTATCGTTATTATTTGTCGTTTGAACACCGCACGCACACACCCAAACGGGTGCATCTTCGCGCACAATTTCCAATTAGCCCACAAAGTTACAAAAAAAAATCCATATTTGCAAGTATTTTGGCGTTTTTTTTGCTTTTTACCGTTATTTTTCGCGTACGTGGCATATACGCAGGCGCATGAACGATGAAATAAGCGTAGAAATGTAGATAGAGCCTCCATCAAAGTGGTTTTGACAAAACCTCGTTAAAACCTCGTTGACGTCTCGGCAACGTCTCGAGAATGTCTCGAGAATGTCTGGATGAAGTTGTACAAAAAAATCCGTCGCCTCAAGTTGGCGAAATAGTGCGGTTGAGATTGCAAAATTACAAAAAAAAGCAGAATTATTTGCAAATGTCAGAAATTTTTCGTATCTTTGTGGGCTTTTTATGCGCTTGTTCATGTTCAAGAGATGCAAAAACATAGTAATCGGTGGGCGGCGAATGGTTCGTGGCGGTTGGCTTATGCCGGTCGTTATGGTGGCTTTGTCGCTGCTGTTAGCGGGGTGCGGAGAGTATCAGAAGTTGCTGAAATCGAAGAACCCTGAGGAGAAGTACGAGGCGGCACTGATGTACTTCAACGACCAGAAATACACGCGTGCTCAGACGCTGCTGGATGATGTGGCGGTGTATTACAAGGGTACAGAGCGCAGCGAGGATATAGTGTGCTACCTGGCGCGATGTTATATGGGTAACAAAGATTATTCGACAGCCGCCGAGTACTATGAGGCCTATGCGCGCAACTACCCCAAGGGCAAGTACATCGTAGAAGCACGTTATCAGATCGGTCACTGCTACTACATGGATGCGCCGGATGCACGGCTGGATCAGGAGATAACGCAGAAAGCGATCAAGTGGCTGACGGAGTTCGTGGAGATGTTCGGGGACAGCCCGTACGCACAAGACGCCTACCGGCAGATCGACGAGATGTACGACAAGCTGGCGGAGAAAGAGTACCACAGCGCCAACCTCTATTACAACCTGGGTACATACCTAGGTAACAACTACTTATCCGCCGAGATAGTGGCGAAGAACGCCATCAAGAAGTACCCGGGTAACAAGTACACCGAGGAACTGAGTTGGATCATCCTGCAGGCTAAGTACCAGCAGACGGTCAACTCGTTTGAGGACAAGAAGATGGATCGTGCGCGGGCGACGGAGGATGAGTACTACAACTTCATCACCGACTTCCCGACGTCGAAGCATCGGCAGGCAGCTGAACGCATCAAGAAAGATATTGACAAGCTGCTCAAAAAAGCCAAATAACAAAATAGTAAATATCAAAATAGTAAATAATATTATGCTTACACCAACATTTAATGTGGATTACAAGAAGAGCAAAGCTCCGAAAACAACCATCACGCGCGACATGAACGAATTGACGAGCAAGGTGGGTAACGTGTATGAGGCAGTAGCCATCATCAGCAAGCGTGCCAACCAGATCAGTTCGACGCTCAAGAGAGAGTTGGACGCCAAGCTTCAAGACTTCAGTCAGGATCGCGGCGATATTGAAGAGACATTCGAGAACCGCGAGCAGATAGAGATCTCGCGCTCGTATGAGATTTTGCCCAAACCGTCGCTGATAGCCACGCAGGAGCTGATCGACAATCAGATCGTTTGCAATAACGGCAGTCGCGATGAACTTTTGCGATAGACCGCTTCGCTAAAAGAAAAAAGACCGCTACAATGCACCCCACGCGGGCAAGCCCTTTGTGGACCCCGCCGTTCAAAGAAAAAAGCCGAATTACTTAAGCGGCGATACATAATAGAGGCTTTTATCTTTTGTCTTTGAGTGCGAAGCACGGTCTTTCGACTATCATGAATATGAACGGTAAGCACATCGTAGTAGGTATAGGTTCGGGGATCGCGGCATACAAGATTCCCGAACTTATTCGTCTGCTCCGCAAGCGCGGTGCAGAGGTCAAGGTGACAACCACCAAGCATGCCTTGGAGTTCGTGACCGATCTGACGCTGCAGACGCTGTCGGGGCACAAGGTGTACAGCGATGTGTTTGCCGCTATCAACGACCATTCGACGGAGCATATCTCGTTGCCCGACTGGGCGGACGCGATGATTGTAGCACCTGCCACGCACGATGTGATCTGCAAGATGGCTTCCGGCGTTGCTGACGATGCACTGACCACTACGCTCGCCGCGATGCGCAAACCGGTCATCATTGCTCCGGCGATGAACGACAAGATGTATGCCGGCGAGGCGCTACAGGAGGCATTGGCGACGCTGGCAGGACGGCAGAACGTGGATGTGCTGGACTGCGCGGAAGGCTTTCTGGCCTGCGGCACGAACGGCCGCGGACGGATGCAGGAGCCCGAGGTGCTGGCGGAGGCCGTCGAGGCCGCACTGACGCCTAAGGATTACGTGGGACGCAAGGTGCTGATCACTGCCGGCGCTACCAAGGAAGCGATTGATCCTGTGCGGTTCATCAGCAATCACTCATCGGGCAAGATGGGCGTTGCGCTGGCACAAGCTTACATGCATCATGGTGCCGATGTGACGCTGGTGATGGGCGCGAACACGGTGCAGTGGTCACCGGTCATTTATCACCCAGCCATGCACGGCGCTGGCTCAATCAGGCGCGTGGATGTAGTTTCGGCACAAGATATGTATGAGGCAACGACCGCCGCGTGGCAAGATGCCGACCTGGCCATCTTAGCCGCAGCCGTCGCCGACATGACACCCGCACAGGTGGCTGACCACAAGATGAAGAAAGGTCAAGACCTGACGAACAGCATCGAACTAAAAGAAACGAAGGACATCGCCCGCGCACTCGGCGAAACGAAGCGTGCTAATCAACTATTGGTAGGCTTCGCCCTGGAAACTGACAACGAGCAGGCGAACGCCCTGAAGAAACTGCAAACCAAGAACCTTGACTACATCATCATGAACTCCCTGCGCGAACAAGGCGCAGGCTTTGGTACGGATACCAACAGCGTGACGGTGTATAGCCGAAAGAATTTAGGCGAAAGCAGACGCCTGCCGCTGGCATCGAAAGAGGCGATAGCCGAGCAAATTATTCAAATTATGCAAATCGAATAATCATTTTTGCATAATCATGTAGGATTATTGTTCTAAAAGTAATATTTTTGTATCGTTCTCGGGAGATGGTCCCGTGATGGTCCTGTTCCAAACTTCACTTTTTCCCGTATCATTCAGCTTACGAAAGCAGGCAACCCATCGGCTGCCTGTAATTCTAATAGTTCGAATTATACTCTTACTTCACTTCCTGGCCTTGGACGGTGTAGGTCTTGCCGTCGCGGAGGATGATATTGACTGATTTGAGTTTTTCAGAATGGGTATCAGTATGCTGACAGAGTACTGACGTTAGCCTTCACCGTCGGTTGACCGTCGAAAGCACCCCACTGCACGTTGCTTGTGGGGACCCCGTGCTTGACTATCGGGATTGGACGCTCTCAGGACAGTAATTGGAGCGTAAGAATGTTCTTTCTATTGTGGTTCGTCATAAATCCATAAAATATGCAAGTAAACCCTAGGATAACCTCGTGTTTAGTCCTTTTGGAGACCGTGTTTGTCGGCTTCGGTTATATATCATAAAAGTGCCATATTCTCAACGAGACATAGCACTTTTTCCTTATACAATAAAACAGACTTATTCTATCTCACCTCCTGCCCTTGGACAGTGTAAGTTTTGCCCTCGCGGATGATGAGGAGTTGGCCGTTACGGATAATCTTTCGGATAGAGATTTCGGGATCCGTATTACCTAAAGATGAAAGTATATCTTGGGCTTTAGCCTTGTACTCGATCCGGATGTTACGCACCTTAAACGATCCACTGCTTTCTGTACTCGGGTTGGCAACAAAACCGATCTTTACGAACGGTCGTTCGCCGTACGCGTAGTCGGCGTTATCCCACAGAAGATTGTCGGGCAGGAATGTGGCAACAGACTGCCATTCAGTCTTTTGCAGGTTGAAGAAGTAGTTGCTCTTTGTCCAGCGTTTGTTCTCCGAGTCGCGCAGGTATGGATAAAGAACGATGTTCTCACCATTGCCGTAATAGTCGAAACTGATGTTGATGATTTCTCCTATATCGTCGGGCAATGGGAATTCAAAACCCACTACTTTCCATGAAGCTAGAGTGGTGTAATCCACGTTCAATTCGTTATTGGTGACAGTCCAATAAACCGTGCAGTTCGAGGACGATGTCGTCGCGGCTGTATTCAAATCAATTGTAGTAGTCGTTGTCTCGATTTGCGGGATCGGTGTAGCCTCGTACACAGCGGTGTAGGTCGCATCCTTCGTTACTGCCACGATCTCTGGTGTCCAGCCAATGAATGAATACGTATATTCGCTGGTAGCAGGTCTGCTCGGGGAATCGGGTGCAACAGGTGTTGTGTTTTCCTCCACTTGCTCGGATTTCAGCACCGTTCCGTCCCAATCCACGAAAGTGACGGTATAATAGGTTGGTTCAGGTGCGTTTTGCTCATATTGAGCAGTAACTGTCAAATCGGATTGAATATTCGTGAAATCCTTATCCCAACCGGTGAACGTGTAGCCTTCGCGAGTAGGATCCGTAGGAGCAGTCGCCGACTGTCCTTCTTCCACTTGCTCGGATTTCAGCACAGTCTCGTCCCAATCTACGAAGGTGACAGTATAATAGGTTGTGCTTCCTATGGCTCGGATAGAAGCAAAATCTTTCCATACACTTGCAGACTTGTATGCTTCCATAGATTCTGCAGGCACATACAATATACATGTTGATTTTGGTACAGAAGTAAACACGTTAGAATAAATCGTTTGCGGTGTTGCAGAATAGTTATAGAGTGATGCTAAGTTAGAGCAATCACTAAAAGCAGAACTACCAATATTTGTGACGCTATTAGAGATCTCAATGTTTGTTAGGCTTTTACAGTTGGCGAAAGCAGATTTCCCGATGCTTGTTACGCTATTGGGTATTACAACGCTAGTTAAACCTATACAATTATTGAAAGCACTACTTTTAATTGCAGTTACTCCATTAGGAATGAACAAATTCGTTATTTCCGAATTATTTAGATATATATGTTTTGCAAAATACAATGGATTAGATTTTGTATCGAACGATATATTACACCATGCTGTAAGGTCGTTAATGTGGACTGCAGTTAACTTACTACAATTGGCAAATGCCCCCAATGCAATACTGGTAACTCCACTTCCCAATGTAACCGATGACAAAGCCGAGCAACCAGAGAAAGCGTCTTGTCCAATGACTGTCACATTGTCTGGTATAATAATAGTTTGCAACTTATTACAGCCTCTAAAAATATCTTGGGGGATTCTTGTTATGCCGCTTGGTAAATTGATAGACTCAAAAGCGCAACCGGAAAAGGCACCTTCTCCGAAACTTGTGACACTTTCAGGAATAGAAACCGACTTTATATTTCTGTTATTATAAAAAGCATAACTTCCTATATGACTTATGCCATCTGGTACAACTACGTTTGTTAATAATTCACCATTTACATAAAACTCTTTTCCTATTGGGTTAGCATCTCTTGTTGGAAAATCTATAGCACACCATGTTTCTAAATCGTATATATCCACTCTATCAATGGAACAACCGTAGAAGGCATCTGTCCCTACTTTAGTCACACTGCTTGGAATAGCAATTGTTTTAAGAGTCTTACAATTGTAAAAAGTATATCTATTTATAGCAGTAACAGTGTCTGGTATAACAATATTGGTTATTGGTTCTCCATTAAGATACAATGTGCGAGTATTGAACTCCATTGGATGACCTTCATAGCCACTAATATTCACACCGCACCATGCTCCTAAATCTGATATATGCACATCCTTTAATTTGTTGCATTTGTAGAAAGCGCGATATCCTATTTTATTTATTCTTTTACCAAATGTAACTGATGTCAAGTTGCTACAACTACCGAATGCATATTGATCAATAGTAGCGACACTATCAGGAATAATAATATTGGTAAGATTAGAGCAACCACTAAACGCGAAATCCCCGATACTTGACACATTAGTTCCTATCGAAACAGAAGATAAACTAGAACAACCATTGAATGCATAATTACCTATGCTTGTTACACTATTTGGAATTTCAATAGTTGTCAAACTATTACAACCTGAAAAAGCATAACGTCCAATGCTAGTAACGCTATCGCCAATTATTGCAGATGACAGATTATCGCAACCTTGGAACGCGCTCCAACCAATACTTGTTACTATATTGGGGATAACAATTGAAGTTAAAGTTGTACATTTATAAAATGTAGATTCATGAATGCTACTTATATTATCCGATAGGATTGCAGATTCTAAAGCATAACATTGATAGAAAGCCTCTTTTCCAATTTCTGTCACGCTATTGGGAATTACTATTGATTGCAGAGTGTCACACCCATTAAAAGCCGAATTCCCTATCTCAGTTACACTATTAGGAATAGAGATAGTCATTAAATTATGACAATATGAGAAAGTCGCACCTGCAATTTTCGTCACGCTTTGCGGAATTGCAACTGACGTCAAGCCGCAACCAGAGAAAGCACCTCCTTCTATACTTGTCACAGTATTAGGAATGTCAATTGAGGTCAGTGCCTCACAACCACTGAAAGCCCTTTGTGCAATAGTTGTAACAGAAGTTGGAATAACAACAGAATTTAAAGTTGTACAATGTGCAAATGCGTAATTTCCAATTTCAACTACTTTATACGTATATGTTTCATTATTTCCGTCACCATCCCTATCTTTGGTTATTGACACGGATGATGGGATATTTGCTTCTGTTAATCCTTGATAGTTACTTTTACTATCGTAGCACTCATATGTCACACGAGCTGTTTTGTCTTCATCATACAGCCAATAATATAGGTCGCCGATTTTAGTTTGTGCACTCATTGTTCCTATACTTGCTGCAAGTGCCAGGAAAAGAGTAAATAATTTGTGTTTCACGATCGTATACCCTTGATCCGTGTCGGGCGCAACTTTTATGCCTGCAGGGAGGCGGTTAATATTGTGGTTGATTGATAAAAGAAAGCTATTTACACGCAAAAGCGTGGAGTCCAATTGGTCTTCACGCTCATCAAGGGCTTCGCAATCCCTGCAACTGGTAGAAAACAACCGACGTCCACGCCCGATATGCAAACCCACCTCACCCGTTGAGGGCGTGGACGGAATATATACATATCCACGAGGACATTCATTGTTGCTGTTACGACCAGTTGCGAATGTTGCGAAGATTCTGATGAGTCGCAAACAACGTCAATAAACGCCTTTTATTATGTCACCCTATTTTACGTCTTGGGTTGCGGACAACCGCAATTAACCCTGCGGTGAAGGGATAAACCGGTCGCAATTAGCGACCGGTTGCTATACTAACTTAATCCTTTCCGATCAGGCGGCCGAGTAAGCCGCGTTTCTTTTCGGCGGGTTCCTCTGCAGCGGGCGCTTCCGCCTCGGCTTGGGCTTCGGGTTTGGCTTCAGCGGGTGCTTCTTCCGTTTCCTCGGGTGACCACTCACGGCGCGATTCGATCTCGCCGACCTGTCCCTTGACATAGGCGATAACATCCTCCAGTCCTTCGCAGAAGTGCGCGAAATCCTCCTTGTAGAGGAAGAGTTTGTGCTTCTCGAACTGCGGGGCTTCCTCACCCATCACTCGTTTCTTACTCTCCGTGATGCACAGGTAGTGGTCACCTGTACGATCCTTCTTCACGTCCAGGTAATAGATTCGTTTACCTGCCTTCACCGAACGGGAATACACGATCTCTGACTCCCGTCTCTCATCAAACTTACGATTTTCCATCTCAATATTCGGGCTTTGCCCCTCAATTAATTAAATACTTACTGAGCATCTGCTGCTCATTTGCGGCTACAAAGTTACAACTTTTTTTTGATATTTGCAAACAAAAATGACTATTTGGCGTTTTTTTTGTGAATATATTTGCATTTTTGCATTTTTTTTTGTATCTTTGTGTGCTCGTTCGGCAAATTGTGCTAAAAGATGACGTTCCACGCCATAAAGCACACCATAGCCTGCCCCCCAATACGCAAACTTGCGGGGATCCCATTGCCTCCGAGCTCCCACTTCGCGCATTGCTTGTGGGTGCCCTGAGAAAAGGAAAACATAACGCATATGATCAATCGAACACTTATACGAATCAAGGTGGTACAAACGTTGTTTGGGCACTACCAGAACGAGGGCGCACTGCCCTCCGAGGCACGCAAGCAGTTGATGCGCAGTTTTGCTGACTGCTATGATCTGTACATTCTGTTGCTGGATTTTGCCAGCGCGCTCACCACGTATGCCGACGAGCAGTTACAGGAGCGCATTGCACGTTCGCAGGCTACGCACACGCCCTTCACGCCCAACCGGCGGTTCATCCGCAACCGCTTTGCTCAGCAGCTGTTCACCAACCAGCGTCTGCGTCATGAGCTTGAGGAGCGCCACTTGTCATGGGAGGCAGGTATGTCGGCCGTGAAAGCCGTATACTTGAGTATGGTAGCTACTGACTGGTACAAGCAGTACATGGAGCAGACCGACTGCACCTACGAGGATGACAAGCGCATCTGGCGCAAGATCTACACCGAACTGCTGCCCGGCAATGAGGATGTGCTGTCGGCTCTGGATGAGATGGAGTTGGAGCTCGATCACTTCACCTGGACGACCGATCTGGACTTCGTGCTGTCGTATGTAGTGAAATCCGTGAGGAAGTTCCGTGAGGAGGAAGGTGTGGGGCAAGCGCTGCTGGAGATGTTCGACTCAGAGGATGATCTGAACTTCGCCACCTCGCTGCTGATGTGCACCATACAGCATCGCGCCGAGTACGATGCGCTGATTGACGCCCACCTGAAGAACTGGGATCCGGAGCGTGTGGCGCTGATGGACAGGACGATCCTGCTCGTGGCACTGGCGGAGATCATGAACTTCCCCGAGATTGCCCTGCAGATCTCGCTGAACGAGTACATCGAGATAGCGAAGGAGTACTCCGGCGAGAAGAACTACTTCTTCATCAACGGCATCTTGGACGGCATCATCCGCCAACTCAAGCGCGAAGACAAGCTGCTAAAGGCTGCGGCGCTGGATGAGTAAGTATAGACCGCTTCGCTCAAAGAAGAAAGACTGATTAGGCTTTTGTCTTTCGACTTTTATCTTTTGACTAAATAAAAAACAGTATATTATGTTAGCAACAATTCTTTTACAATTAGGCAGCGCCGGAGCAGATGGTGCACAGGCCGGTAGCCAATGGTCGTTCTGGATCATGATGATCCTGATCTTCGTAGTGTTCTACTTCTTCATGATCCGTCCGCAGACGAAGAAACAGAAAGAGCTGCAGAAGCAACGCGAAGAGATGAAGAAAGGTGACAAGGTAGTTACCGCAGGCGGTATATACGGCGAGATCAAAGAGGTGAAAGAGAACTACTTCCTGATCACCATCGACAAGGATGTCGTTATTCGCGTGGATAAGAACAGCGTTTTTGCCTCCGCTGAGGATGCTCAGCCGGCGCAGAAATAATTATAGACCGCTACGCTCAAAGAGAAAAGACCGCAGCCAAACTTGGCTGCTAAAAGACAAAAGCCTGATCACTCACCAATACAACACATAATAGGCTTTGAGTGCACAGCACGATCTTTTATCTTACAGTGAGCGCAGCGAACGGTCTTTCGATTAACGAAACAAAGCAGTGAACGATTTTTTGCGTCGGCAGTTGCGTCGGTTCAGGGCGTTCTTGCATAGCAAGGATGCGTTGCTTTACTTGGCGTTTGTGCTATTGGCAACCATCATCTGGTTCGCCAACGCGTTCAGCACACGCCGCACGGTGACAATGACGATCCCGGTGACATACACCGATGTGCCGGACGACTACATCTTCACCGCCGCGCCTACTGATCATGTGCACGTCACGCTTGAGGACGAGGGCATCGATCTGTTCCACAACCGCGAGCGTCTCTACGAGCTCACCTTCGACTTGTCGGAGCACATGCGCGGCGAGGAGGGGACGTTCATCATCCCCATGGACGAGTTGCGTCAGGCGATAGCCCAACAACTGGTGGGTGATGCAGGCTTGGTGGCTTTTGTGCCCGAACTGCTGACGGGTAACTACACGCGCCAGCACGAGAAAGTGGTTCCGGTTGTTTATACGGGGCAAATCAAGCCCGCCACGCAGCACCAGCTCAGCGGCGAGGTGGAGCTCACGCCAAGCATGGTGCATATCTACGGCACCGAGCAGGATCTGGCGGCTACCGATCACATCGAGACCAACCTGACCGATTACGAAGGCGTGCAGGACACCTTCCTCACCCGACTGGCACTCATAGCGCCGGAGCGCATACGCGTGGTGCCGGACACTGTAGCCCTGCAAGTGGTGGCCGAGCAGTTCACCGAGAAAGGCATGCAGCTCAGTATACGCACGCCCGACCTGAGCGACCGCGGACAGGTGCTGCACCTCTTCCCCGAACAAGTACGTGTCACCTTCCGCATAGGCACAACACGGTTCGCCGAGGTCAACCAGAGCGACATAGAGGCGTTCGTCGATCTGCCGCAGGAGGGGATTGATCACCTGCCCGTGCGCGTTGAGTCACGCAACCCGTATGTCACACACATTCGCGTCAAACCCGAAGAAGTAGAATATCTAATTGAAAGTTATGAGACCCTTACAGATGGTGGATCTGCAGCAGCAGTACCAGAAAATTAAGCCTGAGATGGATGCTGCTATTCAAGCAGTTATAGATAGTGCAGCGTTCGTCAAGGGCGCACAAGTGGAGCGGTTCGCCGAGCATCTGTCCGCCTATACCGGCGCCAAGCACGTCATACCCGTAGCTAACGGCACCGAAGCCTTGCAGATAGCTCTGATGGCGCTCGGTCTTAAGCCCGGCGACGAAGTGATCACCCCTACGTTCACCTTCATCGCTACCGCCGAGGTAGTGGCGTTGCTGGGGCTGACACCCGTGGTGGTGGATGTTGACTGGGGTACGATGAACATGAGCGTGGAGGCTGTCAAGCGCGCCATCACGCCAAA
Organism: Bacteroidales bacterium UBA1216; assembly: GCA_002309255.1. Classification (GTDB taxonomy): domain Bacteria; phylum Bacteroidota; class Bacteroidia; order Bacteroidales; family Paludibacteraceae; genus Colicola. Next base: position 48,682 of record DBXI01000044.1, read on the forward strand.
GACAAAAGCCATCGTGCCTGTCCATCTGTTCGGCCAGTGCGCCGAGATGGAGGAGCTACTGGCATTGGCACGCGAACACAAGCTCTATGTAGTGGAGGACACCGCACAGGCTATCGGTGCACGCTACACCTTCAGCGACGGCCACACCCAACAGGCCGGCACGATGGGCGAGATAGGTTGCACCAGTTTCTTCCCGTCAAAGAACCTCGGCTGCTACGGTGACGGTGGCGCACTGTTCACCAACGATGACGAACTGGCACGTAAGATCCGCATCATCGCCAACCACGGAATGACGATTCGCTACCACCACGACATGATCGGCGTGAACTCGCGTCTAGACACCATTCAGGCTGCTATTCTGGACACCAAGCTGCCGCACCTGGATGAGTACACGGCGGCTCGTCAGGCAGCAGCAGCCTACTACGACCATGCGTTTGCCGACTGCGACAAGCTGCTCGTACCCGAGCGCACCCCGCACAGCACGCATGTGTTCCATCAATACACGCTGCGCGTCGTTGGTGCTGACCGCGATGCACTGCGCGAGCGCCTGACGCAAGCCGGTGTGCCTGCGATGATCTACTATCCAATCCCGCTACACCTGCAGAAAGCGTACCAAGACCCGCGCTACAAAGCCGGTGACTTCCCCGTAGCCGAACGACTGGCTGCCTGCGTGCTCTCGCTGCCCATGCACACCGAGCTCGACGACGAGCAACTGGCATTCATCACCGGTGAGGTGCTCAAGAGTTTAACGGATTAAGGTTTAACGGCTTAACAATTTAACGACATCATGGCTCTATCCTTAGCCCAACGGCAGACACTACAAACCAAACTCAGTCCCCAGCAGATACAGATCGTTCGTCTGCTGGAAATACCCAGTATGGAGCTACAACGCCGCATCAACGAGGAGCTACAGGAGAACCCAGCCCTGGACGAAGGCAAAGACCCCGAGACCGTGCGCGCCGAAGCAGAGCAGAAGCGCAGCGAGGATTATGATGGCGAAGGCTACGATGACGAGGAGTACAACGTCGACGGAGCAGAGCCGGACGATGAGTATAACACCTCGGCAGACGATCTATACCCCAGCGAACTGGGAAGCGAGGAGACCAACTACTCCGACGAGGACAACTACGCCAATCCGCTGGATAATCCTGAGTTCAACTACGATGATTATGTAACGGATGATGAGACGCCTGACTACAAGACGCGCCTGACTACTTACACCGAATCGCAGGACACGATGGATAGCTCGTTCACCGGCATGCCATCGCTGGTGGAGCATCTGAAGTCGCAGGTTTATCTGACCCAGATGACCAAACCCGAACGTCACATAGCTAAGTTCGTGGTAGGAAACATCGACGAGGACGGCTACCTTCGCCGCACGGCAGAGGAGCTCGAAGATGATCTGGCGTTCCGCGAGTCGCTGATCGTGCCGCATGAGCAGATGGTGGATATCATTGAGCAGATCAAGCAGTTCGACCCCGCCGGAGTAGGTGCCTATGATCTGCAGGAGTGTCTTCTTTTGCAGCTCAAACAACGCGAACCAAGCCCCACCAACCAGCGCGCCATACAGATCCTGACCGAGCAGTTCGAGGCATTCAGCCGCCGGCACTTTGAGCGCATACGCACGCGCTACGGCTTGACGGAGGATGAGATGCACGATGTGATCAGCGAGATAGAGCACCTCAACCCCACCCCAGGAGCTGACTGGGCAGGCACCACCTACGCCACACACGGGGCAACGATCATTCCCGACTTCCTCGTCGAGAACAGAGACGGCGAACTTGTTATGCAACTCATGGACGGCGAGATACCTGACCTGCATGTCAGCACCGACTATCAGCAGATGATGAAGGATTATGCCGAGCGACGCAACAAACTGACCGACAGCGAGAAAGAGGCAGTGCAGTTCGTCAAGTCGAAGATCGACAGTGCCAAGTGGTTCATTGATGCCATCAAGCAGCGCAACGAGACACTCACACGCACCATGATGGCGATCATCGAGGCGCAACGCGACTTCTTCATCGAGGGCGACGACAGTGCACTCAAACCCATGATCCTGCAGGATATAGCCGACAAGACAGGCTACGATGTATCAACCATCTCGCGCGTAAGTAACTCCAAGTACGTGCAGACGGAGTTCGGCATCTATCCGCTGAAGCACTTCTTCTCCGAAGGCATGCAGAACACCGAAGGCGACGAGGTCTCCACACGCGAGATCAAACAGGCGCTTCGCGAGATCATCGACCGCGAAGACAAATCCCACCCCATGAATGATGATGAGCTTGTCATCGCCATGAAAGCTGCCGGCTACACCATAGCTCGACGCACCGTGAGCAAGTACCGCCAGCAGATGGGTAAGACCATTGCACGACTTCGCAAACAAATGTAGACCGCTGCGCTCAAAGGCAAAAGACAAATGAACAATACATTGTACTATATAGCCCGCACGATCTCCGCTGTACTGTATCCGATGTTTATCCCTACATACGGCATGTTGATCTATTTCCTTGCATTGCGCCCACTGATCATCTACCCCACGCCGCTGATCTGGATAGGCGTGATCGGCACACTGCTGTTCACCTGCCTGCTGCCGCTGTCCGTGATCCTGGTGATGATCCATCGCGGCAATCTGACGGATATCTATATCCGTAACGCCAAACAGCGCACGATGCCGTATATCTATTCGATCATCTGCTACGGTTTCTGGGCGTATTTCTGTTCCCAAGTGATGCACCTGCCGCGGTTCATTGTGATCACGGCCATCGCCTCCGCTGTGGCGCTACTGCTGGTGCTGCTGATCAACCGCAGTTGGAAGATCAGCGCCCATCTCACCGCCCTGGGCGGGTTGTTTGGGGCAATGATGAGTTTCAGCCTTAGTACCGGCATAAGTGCCACCACGGCACTCATCGGCTGCTCGGTGGCTGCCTTATTACTAATGTTCGCGCGCGTGTACGACGGCTCGCATACGCCCCTGCAGGTCGTCTGCGGCTATCTTCTCGGCACCATGGCCGTCTTCCTGCCTAACCTCATTGCTGAGGCAATTTGAAGATTTCAAGATTTCAAGATTTGAAGATTAAGCACACATATTATATATTGTTCAGCCTGCAGCTCATAGTAGGCTTGTTACTGCCCGCCATAAGCAGGGCGGAGGAGCAGAGGTTATTGTCCGACCATGCGAAGATCTACCTGGTGACCTGCAGTCCGGGTGAGGAGCTCTACGAGCGCTACGGCCACACTGCGATCATGGTGCTTGACGACGAACTGGGCGTAAGTGACATCTATAACTACGGCATCTTCGACTTCGACACGCCGCACTTCTACTGGCGGTTCGTCCGCGGCGAGACCTACTACCAGTTAGGCAAGGAGCACGCCGAGTGGTTCATGGCGGCGTATATCCGTAGCGACAGGCAGGTCAACATACAGGAGCTCAACCTCTCGCCTGCCGACAAGGATGCTATCTACCGCGCACTGATCATCAACTACTACCCCGAAAACCGCGTTTATCTCTACAACTTCGTGTTCGACAACTGCGCCACACGTCCGTACCTACTGATCAAGCAGGCGCTCGAGGCTCAACAGTCCACGATCACCTCGAGCTACGTCGGCGCAGAGGGGATGACCTACCGTAAGTTCATACAACGCTATACGCCCAAGGGCTCGTGGGGAGACTTGGGTATCAACCTGCTGTTTGGTCCTAAGGCCGACCGCCCGATGCATGGTGAGCAGCGTCTGTTCCTGCCTGAGGAGCTGATGCGTTACATGAGTGCCGCACACTATGCCGACGGCACACCTCTGGTGGCATTAGAGCACATACGTCCCTTCGGCGTGGAGCGCCTGCCGTGGTACAAGACCTGGTACTTCGGACTCGCGTTGCTGTTCGTGGTGCTGGCACTTGTTTCCCTCCACGACCGCCACCGCAACGAACGCACACGATGGGTCGATTATATCCTATACGGCATCTACGCCCTGCTCCTGGTACTGGTCACCTTCCTCACGTTCTTCTCTATTCACCCCTTAGTTGGCTTTGGATCATACTTACTAATCATCCCTTCTATCCATCTATGCGCACGAATCATCTATCTCTGGCGATAATAGGTCTGCTGATCAGTATCAGCACATGGTCAGCCCCGCGACTGACCGTAGCAGTGGTGGTGGACGGCTTGCGTCAAGAGTCGCTTGACAAGCTCCGTCCTTACTGGCAGCAAGGTGGCTTACGCACCTTGTCAGAGGAAGCATATCAGACCACTGTACGTTTTCCGCACATCGTGTATGGTGGCGCGGAGTGCGTGGCTACATTCATGACCGGCACTACGCCCTCGGAGCACAACATAGCTGCCGACACCTATTTCCGCCGCAGCGACCGCAAACCGCACGCTATCCTCGAGGATAGCGATGAACATGGTATCGGTTGCACCACCGCTATCTCGCCGCGCAACCTGCTGGCTGCCACCATAGGCGATGAGTTGCGCATACGCTACGGCGAGCGGGCACATATCTACGCACTGGGGCTTGATGCCAACACCACCGTGCTCATGGCGGGTCACGCAGCTGACGGCTGCTGTTGGCTGAATGCCAAAACAGCGCAGTGGGTGAGTTCATCCTACTACGGCGAGCAACTGCCGCAGGCACTCAGCACATGGAACGAAGGTACACGTCGGCAGGAGCTCCTTGCGCGCACATGGACACCGCGCATCGACATCGATCTCTATAACTCCCCCACCGAGCAGGAACGGAAGAAAGGGTTCAGTTACACCCCCAATGACCACCTGCTCCGCACACCTGTCGCCAACACCATGGTCATCGAGTCGGCACTCGCCCTGCAGAAGCAGGAGCACCTGGGCGAGGACAATATCCCCGACCTATTATGTTTGCACCTCACTACCTGCAGCCCGCAAGCTACATCCGACCAACTCCGCTCCGCTGAGCAGGAGGATATGTACCTCTGGCTCAACCAGGATCTGGGCTACCTGATCGACCAACTGGCGCACATCGTAGGTGTTCAGCACCTGCGCATCGTGGTCGTAGGTCGTCCGCTACTCGGGCAGGACACCGAGGCACTCCGTGCGGCACGCATGCCGGCGCAGTACTTCAATGTGGATCGTGCTGCCGCACTCACAGCCACCTACCTCATGGCGCTCTACGGCACCGAACGATGGGTGGACGGAGGCTACGGACAATCCGTTTATCTCAATCGCACCCTCATCGAGCAGAAACATCTCTCGCTGCCGCAACTGCAGCAGCAGGTGGCAGCGTTCCTCATGGATTTTGAAGGCGTAGCAGCCGCTTTTCCCTTCACCGAAGCACTGGGCAGCGTGGCACTCGCCAACACGGTCAACAAGCGCGGTTTCGGTGACGTTGTCTTCACCCTGCAACCCCACCGCCTGCTCAAAGCCGATGACAAAACCGTGCTCGACCACGTTGTGGAGGCCGACCCCATCGTACCGGTCATGATCTGGTCGGGAGCCTATCAGGCTTTCCCTACAGGCATCAATAGCATAACACAAATCAAAGAGCTGCTCAATGACTAACTGGCTCAGCATACGTCAATCGCTGCCCGCCGATGTCCAACTTGTAGCGGTGAGCAAGTACCACTCCATCACTCAAATAGCCGAGGCATATGCCGAGGGCTGCCGCGACTTCGGCGAGAGTCGCGTGCAGGAACTAACCGTCAAGCAGGCTGCCCTGCCGCAGGACATCCGCTGGCACTTCATCGGGCACCTGCAGACCAACAAGGTGCGTAGCCTGCTTAAGATCCGCCCTTACCTCATCCACTCCGTCGATAGCGAGCATCTGCTTGCCGCCATCGATGCCGAAGCTGCCAAACAAGGCTTCGTACAGGACGTGCTGCTCGAACTGCATGTCGCTAACGAAGAGACGAAGTCCGGCTTCAACATCAATGAATTCCACGAGCTCCTTTCATCTTTCAATTTTCACCTTTCACCTTACCCGCACGTCCGCGTGCGCGGTTTGATGGGGATGTCCACCAACACCGACGATGAACAGGAGATTCGCCGCTGCTTCCGCGAACTCCACGACCAATACCATTGGATGAAATGCCAATTGTCAATTGTCAATTGCCAATTATCCATGGGTATGTCCGACGACTACCATCTTGCCGTCAGCGAAGGCAGCACGATGGTGCGCATTGGCTCGGCAATCTTCGGCGAAGCACACTAAGTCTTCAACTCTCATCCCCAATAGCAAAGGGAGTACATCCGCGAAAGATGCACTCCCTTTTCTTCTCTATATGCGGGTGATTAGATCACACCGCTGAACCCCATGAACGCCATGGAAAGGATGCCGGCGGTGATCAGGGCGATAGGCGTTCCCTCCATCGCTTTCGGTACATCGTTGCGGCGCAGCTGCTCACGCAGACCAGCGAACAAAACCAGCGCGATGGCAAAACCCAGGGCGGTAGCCAGTGCGAACAATGTACCGGTCAGCAGGTTGTGATCCAAGCCTTCGGGCAACTTGTTCGTGCCGTTAGCCACGAGGATAGCCACACCCAGAATGCAGCAGTTCGTCGTGATCAGCGGCAGGAACACACCCAGCGCCTGGTAAAGCGACGGAGAGATCTTCTTCAAAATGATCTCAATCATCTGCACTAACGTGGCAATAACCAGGATGAACAGGATGGTCTGCAGGAAACCAAGACCGAAAGCATCCAGCAACATCTGCAGCAGGTAGGTCACGATAGTGGCCAGCACCAACACAAACGTAACAGCGGCACCCATACCCAGAGCCGTGTCGATCTTCTTACTTACGCCCAAGAACGGACATATACCCAAGAACTGACTCAGTACGATATTATTAACGAATATCGCTGATATAAATATCAAGAAATATAACATAGTCGATAAAATTTTTCGTGATTACGGAATTACGAGATTACGGTTTTACTTCTTAACATATTTCTGGAACAAGCCCATCAGCAACCCTAACACGATGAACGCACCGGGAGCGAGCACGAATAGGAGCATTCCGTAGTTGTCGGGGTAGATGTTCAGTCCGAAGCAGGTGCCTGTACCCAATAACTCGCGGATGATACCGATCACGGTGAGCGACAGGGTGAAGCCCAAGCCCATGCCTATGCCGTCAAGAGCCGACAGGCCAACGCTGTTCTTGGCAGCGAACGCCTCAGCGCGCCCCAGCACGATGCAGTTAACCACGATCAGCGGGATGAACAGACCCAGCACGTCATAGATAGCCGGCGTGTATGCCTTCATCAGCATCTCCACAATGGTAACGAACGTTGCTATCACCACGATGAACGCAGGGATACGTACCTTGTCGGGGATAACGCTCTTGAGCATGGAAATAACTACGTTCGAGCATATAAGCACGAACATCGTAGCCAATCCCATCGACATACCGTTGATAGCCGATGTGGTGGTGGCCAGCGTAGGACACATACCCAGCACCAAGGCGAACGTCGGGTTCTCCTTAAAGATGCCGTTTAGCAATGTTTTCGTTGAATTATTCATAGTGTGTCGTCTTATTCAGGTGAAACATTCGGGTTAAGCTCCGCCTCTACGGGCTCTACGTCATCAACAGTCTCGGCCTCTTCGGCCTCGGGTGCAGGGTGGTGCTGCTTGCTGGCGCCGGTGAAAGCGTCATGGCCGTGCAAGGCGGCGTAAGCGGCATTCACTGCACTGAGGAACGCACGCGAGGAGATAGTAGCGGCTGTGATAGCATCTACATCGCCGCCGTCCTTGCTCACGGTCATCTTGCCGTTGGCTTGACGACCGAGGATATTCTGCCCAGGCTTGTCGGCGTTCTTGAACCATTCTACGATGTGCGTACCCAGTCCCGGGGTTTCCGTCTGCTCCAGCACGGCGTAGTTAACAATCTTGTTGTCGGCATCAAAGCCTACCATCAGTTTGATCTTGCCGCCAAAGCCGTTGGTCTCGGTCTGCACGGCTGCGCCTACGAACTGCTCGTCGGCGTCATATGCACGGTAGATAATCACACCGTCGCTCTCCTCGGCGTCAGCCAGGCGCGCATATGCCGGCAGTACAGCAGCGATAGCGGCTTTCTTCTGCGCCTCTTTCTGTGCATTGATGGTCTCCTCCGTCAGCATATTCACACCCGCAAGCGCTGCGCCTGCTACAATCGTGATGCATGTCAGCGAGAGCATCATATTCTTGAGTGTACTTTCTAACTTCTTCATTGTTGTTATGGATTAGATCAGCCAAACTTGGCTGATTCATTGTTATTTCTTGGCGATCTCCCCGAACCGTTTCGGAGCGATGCGGTTGAGCAGAGGCACACAGCCGTTCATGATCAGTATGGCGAACGACATACCTTCGGGATACGAGCCCCAAGTACGAATCACAACCACGATCACGCCTATTCCTACGCCGAAGATGATCTTACCCCAGGCGGTCATCGGGCTGGTGACATAGTCGGTAGCCATGAAGATAGCGCCGAGCATCACGCCACCTGTCAGCAGGTGCGTCAGCGGACCTGAGCCAATGCCACAGGCACTCAGGATACCGGTGAACACGGCGATAGTGCCCAGTACAGATACCGGTATATGCCAGCTGATCACGCGCATGCAGATCAGGAACAGACCGCCGATGAGCAGCGCCAGCGCGCTGATCTCACCCATCGAGCCGCCCATGATGTGCTCCGGAACGCAGCTGAGGAACGAATCAAGGAAACTATCCAGTTCGAACTGCTTGTTCTCGATCACCGCGTGCTTCATGTACGACAGCGGCGTAGCAGCCGTCTCGGCATCCAGATAACGCGTAGCAAAACCCTTAGCCACAGGCCAGGTGGTCATAGCGGCAGGGAAAGAGATCAGCAGGAACACACGACCAACGAGAGCCGGGTTGAACACGTTCTGACCTATACCACCGAACACCATCTTACCGATGCCGATAGCAAACACTGCACCCAGTATCACCATCCACCAGGGCAGGTTGCTCGGCAGGTTCATCGCCAGTAGCAGACCCGTCAGTACAGCACTCAGGTCACACAACGATGGCTGCTGCTTGAGCATATATTTAGCAATGCACCACTCGGCCAACACGCAGGTTACTACGCTGATAGCCGTGGTGATAAGTGCTCCCCAGCCAAACGCCACGATGCTCACCGCAAATGCCGGCAGCAACGCTATGATGACCAGAAGCATGTTTTTCTGCACACTGTCTCCGCTATGCACGTGCGGAGCTGCAGATGTCATGAGTTGACTCATATTGATTATTGTTAATTGTTTCTTATTGTTTCGTGATAACGTGATTGTGTGATCACGTGATTACGACAGATTATTTCTTTGCAGCAGCTGCTTGACGTTCGCGGATCATAGCGCCTACCTTGCCTTTACCGGCACGAATGCCATCCAGCAGCGGACGGTGCGCCGGGCAGGTGAACACGCACGAACCGCAGTCGATGCAGTCCATCACCTTGTGCGCCTCCATCTCTTCCCACTCTTCACCCTTAGCCATGCTCGACAGCAGGTAAGGCTCCAAGCCCATCGGACAAGCCTCCACGCACTTCGCGCAGCGGATGCACGGCGATGGCTCAGGACGGTAGCACTCATCCTCCGGCATGAACAGCAGTGCGCTCATGCGTTTGTTGGTGGGGGCTGTTTCTATGTTCGACATCGAGCGTCCCATCATCGGCCCGCCGGCTATCACCTCACCCGTATGGGCAGGCACACCACCTACCAGCTCAACCAACTCGCTTGTCGGTGTGCCGAAGCGAACGAGGTAGTTGCCGGGCTTCTTCACATGCTTGCCGGTGATGGTCATCACGCGTGAGATGAGCGGTTTGTTCTTCTGCACAGCTTCGTAGATAGCGTATAGCGTAGCTACATTGTCCACCACTGCGCCGGTCTCGATAGGCAGTGCCCCGCTGGGTACCTGGCGGTCGATGCAGGCATCGATCAGTTGCTTCTCGCCGCCCTGCGGGTACTTAACCTTCAGTGCGCGTACCTCTATACCTAACACGCGTGCCGCCAGATCGCTCATGTGCTTGATGGCATCGGGTTTGTTAGCCTCTATGCCAATGATAGCACGCGTCACGCCCAGTGCCTTCATCACGATGCGGATACCTATCATGATCTCCTCACCGTGCTCAAGCATCAACTGATGGTCGTTGGTCAGATAAGGCTCGCACTCCACGCCGTTCACGATCAGCACCTCGGCTTTCTTACCCGGAGGAGGCATCAGTTTAACATGCGTTGGGAAGCACGCGCCACCCAGGCCAACGATGCCGGCATCCTGGATCTTCTGAATGATATCCTTCGGATCAAGTGTGCACTCGGGCACCAGCGCCTTCGAGCGATCGATCGTCGGCAACCACTCGTCACCTTCCACATCGATGAAGATAGCCGGCGCAGGTGCTCCCTGACCGTCCAGCACATTGTCTATCTTCACCACCTTACCGCTCACCGGCGAATGAACAGGAGCACTAACAAAGCCTCCCGCCTTGGCCAGCAACGTACCCACCTGCACCTTGTCGCCTACGGCTACCACCGGCTGAGCCGGAGCACCGATATGCTGCGCCAGTAGCACCACTGCCTGCTTGGGCAACGGTGCCTCAACAATAGACTTGTGGGCAGAGTACGATTTATTGTCATGCGGATGAACTCCGCCTATACAAAATGTATTCTTCATAATTTCTTGAATGTTTTTTCGTAATAACGTAATTACGTGATGACGTGATAACGAAATTAAGCCAAGTGACTTAACAGATTGGGGAACGTAGCCCTTGGCGTGGGCAACGATTTGATGACCTCTGCGCACTTCGGATCGCTTACCAGCACATCCGGTGCTCCCAGAGCCACCGCACGCTGCGGCGTGAACGCACCTTCAGTCTTAAACTCCTTCGGTGCTTCGCCCTCGGCAGCAGGCACAAGGATAGCAGCCACCTGATCCATCACAGGCTCGCCACCCACCGGGCAACTCACCCCTTGGATCGATCCGGCTTTCACGCAGGCCTCGGCAAAGTTCCTACAGCCCGCAAAACCGCAGCCGCCACAGTTGGCACCCGGCAACACGGCTTGCACCAGATCGATGCGTGGGTCTTCCTCCACGGCAAACTGACGCGCCACCACATATAACAGAACAGATGCAATCAGTCCCGTTATTCCTAATACGAGTAGTGATAATAATATTGACATGTTGTTTAATTTGTTTTAGTCGAAAGATAAAAGTCGAAAGCCTAATCAGTCTTTTTTCTTTGAGCGCAGCGGGCTATTCAACATAGAACGTGAACTTCCGCTGCAGCTTATCCCTAAACAGCCTCAGCACCCCGTAGTACACCGCCACGCTAACCAGCGCGCCTGTTCCTGCCCAGGTCTCACTCCAGCCAATCTTGCCCAAACCCGCCACGGCTACCACCAGCAGCACAAACGGGATAACATACGCCAGCACCACTGCTAGCCAGCCTAGCTGCTCGCGCACAACAACATCTACCTCCTGCCCCACCTCTACCGGAGACGACAGCCTGGCCTCAATCCGCTTCTCCCTACTCTCGCTCGCCATGCACATCTTAGCCGCGTGGCACGACGCACAAGCGCTCGTCTGGGCGATCCGGACTACCGCCATCTCACCATCCACACGCTCTACGATACCCTTATGTCGGATTGATTCTTCCATTCATTTAGCACATCGGCGGACTAAAATCGGCACCACCAATGAAAACGCGCACAAAGATACAAAAAAAAATCGATATTTGCAAATGATTTATCGATTTTTTTCATTTTATCTGCTCTACTGAGCAATATCCGCCTTATTTGTTCAGATCAGCAATAACCGCTTCATCAACCGGCAGCCACCTCACGGATTGCAATTCGTTCGGTGCAAGCCATTGGGCTGCTTCATGTTCCAATAGCTTGACCTCCCCATCCAACCGGCATAGGAAGCAATGCATCGTCAGGTGGAAGGCCGGATAGTCGTAGTCGATGGTTCGAAGCAGTTCGCCCACTTCAATCTCGGCAGCCAGTTCTTCGCGAATCTCACGTTGTAGGGCTTGCTGCCTACTCTCGCCGGGTTCGATCTTTCCCCCGGGAAACTCCCACCAGTCCTTCCATTCGCCATAACCGCGTTGGGTGGCGAAGATACGTCCTTCGTCGTCACGGATGATGGCTGCCACCACTTCGATGCGTTTTCTCTGGCACATATTGCGTAATACGTATTTATCGCACAATCACCTCCACTTTGGGTGTCTGCAAGCGCACAGACAGCCAGTTTTGAATGCGTTGGGTATCTTCTGCGGGCAGTTCGACAGAGGGCGTAGAGAGCAACAGGATGATGGACGAATCGGCACGAGCCAGAGTAACATCCGTTATCTCCGGCCATTGCGAACGCAGTTCGGCTGCGATCTGCCCGGAAGGTAATACCAACGCCGCATACGCATCCAATTGTGCATTCAGCGAACGAATCGAATCATCGCGTTGGCGCAATTGTTCCTCGGTAGAAGACAACCAGTCCTTCATGATCTCCGTCTCATTCAGTCGGCGCACTTCAATCGTGGCATCTTCCTGGAAGATAATTTGGTCATGATGAATACCATGTTTTTCCGCCTCGGTGTACAGCTTGGCACGCGCGTCCTTACCCAAGGTTTCTCCGGCTAACCGTAGCGTCAGCGTGTAGGGTTTGACGGAGGTGTCGGTCGTGTAATCGAAGATATAGGTGCCTCCGACGGTCTTATTGTCGCGAACAAAATGCCTCGCTTGCGTAGCAAACTGATTCTCGCGAACGATGTTATAGGCACTAAAGAAACTGGGCACAAGAACCACAAGAATGAGCAGACTATAACTAATCATCTTTCTCCTTGAACGCTTGTCTTGTTCTTCGGCCATAGGATAATGTAAGAACTTGACAACCAAGAAAGTAGCAAGTGCAATAAAAACACAGTTGATGAAGAACAGGTACAACGCACCTCCGGCGTAGTGCCAGTTGAGTTTGGCGATTCCGTAACCCACCGTACACAAAGGCGGCATCAAGGCTGTAGCAATCGCCACACCGGAGATAACCGTGCCTCTCTCCTTGCGCGACAACTCCAGGATACCTGCCAAGCCGCCGAAGAACGCAATCATCACATCGTAGATAGACGGGTTGGTACGCGCCAGCAGTTCGGTCGGGTTGTCGGTCTCCAACGGAGTCACCAGGAAATAGAGCGTCGAGGCGATGAGCGAAATCCCGAACATGATGCCGAGGTTCTTGAGCGAATGAAGGAGCAGTTTGGTGTCGTTCGTGCCGAGCCCCATACCGAAACCGATGATCGGACTCATCAGCGGCGAGATCAACATCGCGCCGATAATCACCGGAATGGAGTTGACATTCAGTCCCACACTGGCGATGACGATGGCAACGAACAAGATGTAAATCGTCGGTCCGCGGAAGGGAACGTTGTTGCGGATGTTCTCACTTGCGGCTTGGACGTCGATATAGTCCGTCACGCGCAGTTGCTCACGGAAGAATTTCCGCGCTTTATGGTTAAACTCCTTGTAGGTCATAATACGGTTATTAGTTCGTTTTGATGTATTCCACCTTGTTGCCGACACTCGCCAAATACTGCTGGAAAGCTTCCTGCGAGATGACTACCGTGCCGCGACAATCATTCGGGTGAAAACTGAGCGATGCTGCATCTTTAAGGCGGCTGTCCAAGAATAAGATCACATGATGCTCCGTGTCGTTAATCAATCCGAACGGACTCACGCTACCAGGTTCTAAACCAAGGTATTTCATCATTCGTTCCGGCGAGGCGAAAGACAGTTTGCCGGGTGAATTCAGACCTTGGGAAACGAGCACTTCTTTGAGCCAATGTTCGATGTCATGGATCGCCAGATCATCATCACAAGGGAAACAGATGAGGTAGTGCTGATTTCCCTTGTGATTGCGCATGAAGATGTTCTTGCAATGCACACTCCCGTCGTCCTTCCACCATCGTTTGGCTTCCTCGATGGTCTTGCCTTCGGGGTGATTGTAGGTCGTGAACGGGATACCATGTTCCATCAAGTACCGCAGCACTTTCTCCTGCCGATCAGATATAATCTCGTCGTTTTCCATTGTGTTTTTATTCAAAGGAAGGGGTGTTGGGGGAATTCCCATGTGTCCACACCTACACAAGGCGCTAAACGCGCCAGATTAAAAAACTACGGCTTATAGAATAGGCCTTGCTCGGATAATCCTACTACACACGTCTTCGGACGCCCTGTATTGTCACGCAGTGTATCAGCTTATGCCTCTGAGAACTGATCTTTTCCTACGCCACATAGCGGACAAACCCAATCCTCCGGCAGATCCTCAAAAGCCGTTCCCTGCGCAATACCGTTATCCGGATCGCCTACTGCAGGATCATACTCATACCCGCACACATCACAAACATACTTTGCCATAATTCTTCAATTTAAATGGTTATTGTTTACTATTTAACCTTAACTGGTTATTGTTACCTTATTCCCTACAAAATCTATGCCATTTCCTTCAGTGGAAAGCCCCCAATTCAAAATAATCCAAGCTAGTGGTGCAGTAGGATAAAAAAAGTAGAGGAAAACCATTTGGGGTCATCGTCCATTCTCGAACCATTCTCGAACCGGCATCGTGCATTTCGCGGGTATGTTTACCCGCGGGACAGCAGTAACCAAACAACCTAAACCTTATTTTATTAACCTATACTTTAACCCCTCCCACGGCGGGAGATTCGACTAAACACTTGCTTCACTCGAACGAAATAACGTGAAGCGGTATTTCGGTCGAAGAGCGGAGGCAATGGTGCGCCTCATTTCGCACAGCGAAATCACTTAGCACCATTTGCCGAACGCGAGCCGAACACGAAATGGCAAAAGTAGTATGGGCACCGGGTATCAGTACCGTAAGCGGTGCATTGTCGAAAGATTGCTCTTCGAGGCTCTGAAAGTGGCGGCTACCTACTCTCCCGCTTGCCTACCCCATCGCAACCTGTCTTCCAATCCATTCGCAAATTTGACCTTCGTTCCTGTCTTCCAAACCATCGTAATTGGTTCTTCGTTCCTGTCTTCCAATCCGATTGCAAAAGGTTCTTCGTCACCATGCTCTTAGCAGCCTGTCTTCCTGAGCGTTTGCAAAAAGAAACAGAACCCGTAGCGAGGGCTATGGGTTCTGAGTGAGAGGGAATTGACCGTTTTGTGTGGCGGTTAGCCGTT
>DBXI01000071.1:0-33161 GCA_002309255.1 Bacteroidales bacterium UBA1216
GCGCATAGTTTAGTTATATAGAAGCACAATTCCGAAATAGCATAAAATCTATTAAAGTCCGGGCGATGAGTGCGAGGACGTTCCAAGATGATAGTGTGATGGTAAGGTGAAGAACCAAAGATGAACTAAACAAGGACTAAAGAAGAACTAAAGATTTACTAAATATGAAATAATAAAAATATGGGAATTGAAAGGAGATTGTTATAGGGTTGGAATGAGGTTGGAATGAAGTTAGAATGGAGTTAGAGTGGGGTGGGAATGAAATTGATGTTAATTGATTGTAAAATGAAATAGTTATGGCAAGAGCAAGATTAAGTCCGGGGATTGAGAGTCTCAGGGGAAAATTAGCAAAAAAGTCTGGCATGCAGATGCGGATCAAGACGTACAAAGATGACCGCGGACGGGTGATCGGATACGGGCCGCAAGAGTTCTTTCACAGGGAGAGCCGCAACTACAAACGTAGTCCGCGGACTGCGGCAGAAGAGGCACAGGCGAACATCTGGAAAGAAGTGTGTCAGGAGGCAAGCAGAATCATCAAGAATCCCGAACATCCCCGGTACGTAGAGCTGAGAGAGCGCTGGAACGCGCAGTTCAAGGGTAGAGGAGATGCGTTTCTGAACGAAGGCAGAACAGAGAAAGTAGTGTATGGGATGTTTCCCGTATTCGTAAGGATGGTTTTGCTAAAAGAGCGGAAATTGCAAGGGGAATGAAATAAAAGTGCAAGAAAATTTGCAAATATCATTTTTTTTTGTATCTTTGCATATTATTCGTATAGCATTCTATGAAAAAAACAATCTTGGCAGCCCTGTGTGCGATAGCACTCATCGCTTGCAACAAACCCGCAGAAAACATGAACGAATCAGTCAACAAACAAGATGCCGTACTGGAGAACATCCTCACCCGAGTATCAGTTCGTCAGTTCACCGGTGAAAAGATCAGTCAGGAGCAGATCGACCTGCTGCTGCGTGCTGCTATGGCTGCGCCCAGCGCCATCAACCGCCAGCCGTGGGCATTCATTGTCATTACCGATGATCAACTGATCAACAAGCTCGGCGAAGCACTGCCCTACTCTCGCTGCAACAACCATCCTGCATGCGCATTCATCCCGTGCGGCGACCTAAGCAAGGCTATCGAAGGCGAAATGGGCGCTTTCTGGATCAACGATGTATCAGCAGCCACCGAGAACCTCCTGCTTGCTGCACACGCCATGGGACTCGGAGCGGTGTGGACTGGACTGCATCCCGACATGAAGCGAGCTGCTCTCGTGCAACAATTGCTCGGACTGCCCGAACATATTGTCCCTCTGTGCGTTGTGCCCGTAGGCGTACCTGCCGAACAACCTGAGGTGAAGGATAAGTTTAAGATGGAGAATATCCACTACAACGGCTGGAATTGAAGCCGCAACTATCAAAAGTGAAAGGATGAAGATAGCACTTATAGGCTTCGGCAAGATGGGGCAGACGGTTTCCTTTGCTGCCTTAGATCGCGATCACGAGATCGTATGTATCGTTGATCCCATGCGCTCGGAAGCCCAGATCGACAGCGATGATTTCCGTAGCGCGGATGTGGCCATCGAGTTCAGCCATCCGGATGCAGCAGAGGCTAATGTGCGCGCTGCTATAGCGCAAGGTGTACCCGTTGTTTGTGGCACCACAGGCTGGGACACACAGGCCTTACGAGAAGAGCTCAGCCACAAAGATCACCCCGGCATCATATGGAGCAGTAACTACAGCATAGGTGTGAATGTATTGTTCGCCGTGAATAAGTATCTGGCACGCCTGCTGAAAAAGACCGGCGGATACTCACCTTCTATCACTGAAGTGCATCATATTCATAAGCGTGACGCTCCCTCCGGCACAGCCAAGACACTCAAAGAGCAGATTTTGGAGTTCGGATCGGACGGAAGGGATGATAGCCTGAGTTGTCCGGTTGACTCGATCCGGGAGGGCGAAGTCCCCGGCATTCACGAGGTGCGTTGGGAGAGTGACGCTGACACCCTTTCCCTGCGCCACGAAGCCAAATCGCGCAAAGGTTTTGCTCTGGGAGCAGTGCTTGCTGCTGAATGGCTCGCAGGCAAACGCGGCTGGCATCAACTTGACGAAGCGCTGTCGCTGACTACGGAATAAAGGGTGAGATCAGAATAAAATATCAATCATAACCGTCAGCAACCCAAGACTTTAAATAGGGTGACATACAGAATGTAGCAGTTGCTATTTGTTCTATCGCATTGAAATGTGGAAGTTTCGTAAGTAAGATAGTGAACAAGTTGCAACGTCCGTCTTGGCGGACGTAACTTGTTTTCTTACGGGTATTCCACAACCTCAATGCGAGCGAGTTATAGTCCGCTTTTTGTGTCATCAATTAAATATCAATACAATGAAAACAAAAGTATTAATTGTGCTAATGGCCATTTCTGTCTGTTTGTCGAGTGCATTTGCATACGACGTTGAACAAGACGGATTGTATTTTAATTTGCATTGGACGGACAACACCGCCGAACTGACCTACGGCGACATTGATCTGGAAACGTACCCGAATATGTGGTATACAGACGAAGTTGTTATCCCTGAGTCTGTTACCTATGAGGGACAATTATTTACTATTACTGCAATCGGCAGACGAGCTTTCAATGGTTGCGAGATGCTGTCAGGCGTAACAATGCCTACAACAATTACCGAAATTAAAGATGAGGCATTTCAAGGATGTGGGTTGCATTCGTTTGTTATTCCCGATCATGTCAAACGCATCGGCTATCGTTCTTTTTCTGATTGTCACCAACTCCAAAGTATTACTATCGGCGATGGTGTAGAGTATATTGGGGAATCATGTATAGCGTATTGCAGCCAACTGACCGATATAGTTATAGGACAAAATGTCAAATTTATCGGCAAATATGCATTTAGTCAGGACAACATTTCTTCAATAGTCGTCCCCGGTAGCGTGACGTATATGGATTACGGAGTATTTTACGAATGCAAAAGTCTGACACAGTGCACTCTGAATGAAGGTTTGCAACTTATTGGCGGTTATACTTTTGCCTTCTGTACCAATTTGTCATCTGTTAATATTCCTGCTTCTGTCATGACTATTGGGGAAGGAGTATTTGATAACTCATATATCTATAACAACTCCGCGAATTGGAACAATGGCATTTTAATGATTGACGGTTGTATTGTTGGTGCGAATACGCACCCGAATGCTATTCCCGATAACACACGACTTATTGCAGACGGACTATTCTTCAAAGCTGGGAATAACAATATTCTCGATTTAACAGACTTTGTGTTGCCGGAAAGTGTTGAACAGGTTGGAAAAGATGTATTCATGAACGCAACCACCACAACTGACATTGCTAATAGTCATCTCTTCTGCCGTCCTAATGACGCAGGCGAAGAATTTACTGTGCCGGAAGGAATCCAAACCATTGCTCCTTCTGCGTTCAAGAATTGCAAAAATACCAAAACGATCATTTTGCCTGCTTCACTCAAGGAAATTAGTGGTTCTGCATTTGTAGGCTGTACGAAGCTGGAAAATATTATTGTTGCTGAAGGAAATACGGTATTTACATCGGAAGACGGTGTGCTTTTCCAAAACAATGGCAAGGAATTGGTCAAGTATCCTTGCGGCAAGCAGAATAAGTCATATTCTGTTCCACTGTCAGTCACCCGTATTTGCGATTATGCATTCATGGGATGTGACAGCTTGAAGCAACTTGTGATTACGGAAAATGTTGAGAAAGTTGATCCATTCTCTTTAATTCCAGTCCGTTATGGCCCTTGGAGTGGTAAATTGTCTGACCCCATAACCTATATTGATTTTGAATTGGTGTGGAATACAGATAAAGTTGCTGATTATCCTCCGTATGGGCTTATCAATGCGTATGCAACCAAGCTGACTTTTGGTGACAATGTTACACATATTCCCGCATTCATGTGTTACGGTTGGCCACTCAAACATGTAACGATAGGGAGCAATGTAAAAAGCATTGGCGAATGGGCGTTTTCCAACACCTCGCTTGAAGAAATTGTTATTCCGGACAATGTTATAGAATTGGGGTATTCCGTCTTTTGGGCGTGTACAAATTTGAGCTCGGCAACTGTAGGTAATGGCATCCGAACGCTACCATGGGGATTATTCTATGGAGATTTCGGCTTATCCTCGATTACATTGTCAGAAGGATTGACTTGCATCAATGACGAGGCATTTGGTTCTGCTATATTTACAGAACTGACTATTCCGTCTACTGTTACGCGCATTTGTCCGAGGGCGTTCTTATGGTGCAGCAATGTGCATTCCATTCGTTTTATGGCACCGGCAGTTGTGGACATCGTTGCTTCCGCGGTTGAAGAAATGCCTACTTCTGCTACGCTTTATGTACGTAACTATTTGGTAGAAGAATTTCGTGCACATCCTGTATGGGGGCTTTTTAATGTAGTTGGTGAAGATGTTGCCACGAATACGGTTTTGCTCCATTTGTCTGAATCGCTTGGCAATAAATATTTCCTTAACGGCGAATTCATAATCCTCCGCGACAGCAAGACCTACACCGTCCAAGGGCAGGAGGTGAAGTAAGAGTATAGTATGGACTATTCGAATAGCAGGCGGCCGATGGGCGCCTGCTTTCTGGTTTAATGAAAAATTGCAAAAAAAATGCTGCAAACTGCATTTTATTAACCTAATATTTGCATATATCAAAATTTTTTTGTATCTTTGCATGCTTTTTGTGTGCACGTATGTGTATGTGCGTATTTGAGCATGTGTGCGCAAGCACCCGAGTTGAGCGATTATGAACAATCAACAGCCTGCCTGTCAGGCGCAAGAATAGCCTATGAAGTCATTTAAAAATAGAGTTTTGGATACGCCGCGAGGCGGTTGGGTGCGTGCCGGTGTGTGGTGCGCGTTGTATGTAGTGTTTGTCGTTTGGGTCGCATGGGGCGACTGGAAGAGCCTGTGGTGGCTGCTATTGTTGCCCGTGATAGCCGATGCGTTCACCACGAAGTATATACCGTGGAGCTGGTGGAGGAAGTACAAACCTGCCGAGAAAGGCGAGCCGGCTAATCCAAAGGCGAACAGCCTGCTCTATACAATCTGTTCATGGATCGATGCTATCGTGTTTGCGCTGGTGGCGGTGTACTTCATCAATATCTACATCTTCCAGAACTACCAGATTCCTTCGTCATCGCTGGAAAAGACGCTGCGTGTGGGAGATTTTCTGTACGTATCGAAGATGGGCTACGGCGCACGCGTGCCGCAGACACCGTTGAGCATGCCTCTGGTGCAGCACACGTTCCCGCAATGGCTGGGCGGCGGCAAGAGCTATCTGGACAACCCGCACTGGGAGTACAAACGTCTGGCAGGCTGGAAGACACCGCAGAAAGGCGACATAGTGGTGTTCAACTTCCCGGCCGGCGACACGGTGTGCACCAAAGTGCAGAACCCCGACTACTATACGCTGTGCCACTACCGCGGCCGGATGATGGTACACAACAGGAAGGATATATTCGGTGATATCGTGGTGCGCCCTGTTGACCGGCGCGAGAACTATGTTAAACGCTGCGTGGGAACGCCGGGGGATTCGCTGAAAATCGTGAATAACACGATTTTCATAAAGTTGAGAGATGAGAGTTTAGAGTTTAGTGTTGTTGATAGTATAGGAGTTGAAAGTGGAGAGTGGATAAAAGAGCCGACGCATGAGTTTGCACAACTGAACTACTACGTGCAGACCGACGGGCATGTGCTGACGAAGAGCTATCTGGACAAGATTGGCATCAGTCTGGATGATAGAGTAATGGTGGAGGCAGGCGTGTACCACTTCCCGCTCACGCAAGCGATGAAAGAGCAACTGGCGAAGAACCCGCATGTGGAAAGCATACAGGTAGAGCCGGAGCAGTACGGCGGTTCGGTCTATCCGCTCGGGCACAACGACTGGACGCGTGACAACTACGGCCCGATCTATATCCCGAAGAAAGGTGACAAACTGATGATCACCGAGCAGAACTACTGGGTATATAAGCGCATCGCTGATGCCTATGAGTTCCAGCCGATGAAGATTGGCGAGGAATATGAGTTCAAGATGGATTACTACTGGATGATGGGCGACAACAGGCACAACAGTGCCGACAGCCGCTACTGGGGATTTGTGCCTGAAGACCACATAGTAGGTCAGCCGATCTTCGTGTGGCTGAGTATAGAGAAAGACAAACCTTGGGGCAAGGGGCATATACGCTGGAGCAGATTAGGACTGAAGGCCAATTGATAATTGATAATTGACAATTGATAATTGACATTTCTGTGGTGCTGCCGACGACATATTTGGGGCCGAGGGCGTGGTATGAGGCGTACTTTGCGGCTCTCGGGCGAGGGGATGAGGTACAGATCGAGGTGCAGGAGTCGTTTGTGAAGCAGACGTACAGGAACAGATGCCTGATACACGACGCACAAGGGCATGAGGTGACACTGACCGTGCCGGTACTGAAAGTGGAGCACAAACAGCTGACGCAGGATGTGCAGATCAGTTACCAGCAGCACTGGCAGCATCAACACTGGATGGCGCTACGAAGCGCTTACGGCAAATCGCCGTACTGGGACTACTACGCAGACTTCTTCGCGCCGTTCTATGAGCGGGAGACGAAGTGGCTCATCGATCTTAACGAAGGACTGCACGATACTATACTGCGGCTGCTACGTAATACCCCCAACAGCCCGACAGCGCCGCTCAAGCATACAACGCAGTTCGTACAAGCCAACCTCGAAACATGCTGGGGTGACGGCACAAGTATATTGGACAACCTAATGGAATACGGACCAACAACAAAACTGATAACAGAATGCTTAAAGATATTGACTGGACAAAGTTGACATTCTCGTACACTCCGACGGATTATATCGTCAGGAGTCACTATGTGAACGGCGTATGGAGCAAACCTTACGCCACGTCTGACCCGATGATACCGATACACGCTGCGGCAGCGGCATTGCAGTACGCGCAACAGGCGTTCGAGGGACTGAAGGTCTATCGCACGGTGGACGGCAAGGTAAGCATCTTCCGTCCGGAGATGAATGCGCATCGTATGCAGGAGTCGGCTAAAGCGATGTACATGGCACCCGTGCCGACCGACCTGTTCATCGAAGCCTGCGAACTGGCTGTGAGGATGAACATCGACTATCTGCCGCCCTACGAGACAGGCGCGACACTGTATATACGGCCGATACTGTTCGGCACGACACCGAAAGTGGGCGTGAGTCCGGCGCATGAGTTCGAGTTCTGCGTGGTGGTAACGCCGATTGGTCCGTACTTCCCCGCCGGTTTCGGCACAACGCCGTTCATCATCAACCGTCATGTGGATCGGGCTGCGCCACTCGGAACAGGCCAATGGAAGGTAGGCGGCAACTACGCCTCATCGTTCCGCGCCACCGAGCCGGCTCACGAAGCAGGGATGGGCGTGCTGTTCTTGGACAGCGAGGAGCATAAGTACCTCGACGAGTGCGGTGGTGCGAACATCTTCCTGGTGAAGCAGAACACCTACGTCACGCCGCTGTCGCAATCGATCCTGCCGAGCATCATCAATGACAGTCTGATGACCCTTTGTGGTGACCTGGGTATTAGCGTAGAGCGCAGGAAGATTGCCGTGGAGGAGTTGGAGGAGTTTGAGGAAGCGGCTTCGTGCGGCACAGGTGCAGCTATCTCGCCTATATCACGGATCATTGATCCGGACAGCGGCGCGGTGTATGAATATGGCGAACAAGCCGGACCGATCTGCGAGAAGCTGTACAAAGCCATCCGCGACATTCAGTACGGCAGAACAGACGACAAATACGGATGGGGACACGAATTAAAAATCTAAAATTATATACTTATGTTTGACAATCAACCCAAAGGGCTTTATGCCCTGGCTCTTGCCAACACAGGCGAACGTTTCGGCTACTACACGATGTTAGCTGTATTTGCCTTGTTCCTGCGCGCCAACTTCGGTCTCTCGCCGGCTGCGGCAGGTTACATCTACTCCAGTTTCCTTGCTTTCGTTTATTTCCTGCCGCTGGTAGGAGGTATCCTGGCTGATAAGATCGGCTACGGCAAGTGTGTAACAATCGGTATTCTTGTTATGTTCCTCGGCTACGTGCTGCTTGCAATCCCTCTCGGCGGTATAGAGAGCGGCAATGTGACGGTAGCGATGATTGCCATGTTAACCGCCCTGCTGTTCATTTCACTGGGCACCGGCCTGTTCAAGGGTAACCTGCAAGTGATGGTGGGTAACCTGTATGACGACCCGAAGTATGCCGATCGTCGCGATGCTGCGTTCTCGCTGTTCTATATGGCTATAAATATCGGTGCTATGTTTGCCCCGACAGCCGCTGTCAAGATTATGGCCTGGGCACAAGAGTCGCTCGGCTACAGCGTGAACGACAGTTATCACTTTGCGTTCATGGTAGCTTGCGCTTCGCTGGTGCTCAGTATAGCTATCTACTACGCTTGCCGTCCATGGTTCAAGCACGTTGAGCACACCGCCAAGCAGATGGCACAAACCACCGGCGCAAAGGTGGAGACACTCAGCCCCGAGCAGACCAGAAAACGTATGGTGGCACTGTTCATGGTGTTTGCCGTGGTGATCTTCTTCTGGATGGCTTTCCATCAGAACGGTCTGACACTTACCTACTTTGCCAACGAGTTCGTAACGCCTGTAGTAACCGGCGTGCAGACGATGGCATTTGATATCATCAACCTCGTACTGGTCGCTATCCTCGTATATGCGTTGTTCGGCGTATTCGGCAAGAACACCCAGAAAGCCAAAGCCATATGGGGCTGCGTAGGTGTAGCTGTTATAGGTGCGCTGGCCTACAAGTACTTCAACCATCCTGCCGAGGTGGCTATCTCCGCGCCTATCTTCCAGCAGTTCAATCCGTTCTATGTAGTTGCGCTTACCCCTATCTCCATGGCCGTGTTCGGCGCGTTGGCAGCCAAGGGAAAAGAGCCGAGTGCTCCGCGTAAGATCGCCTATGGTATGGTTGTGGCCGCATTGGCATATGTGTTCATCGCGTTCTGCTCCTACAACCTGAACTCACCCGCCGTACAAGCTACGCTGGGCATGGACGATAAGACGCTGGTTAATCCGAACGTACTGATTCTCACATATCTGATCCTTACCTTCGCCGAGCTGCTGCTCAGTCCGATGGGTATATCGTTCGTCAGCAAGGTGGCTCCTCCGCAGTACAAAGGTATGATGATGGGCTTCTGGTTCGTGGCAACGGCTGTGGGTAATTTCCTCGTTTCCGTTGGTTCGTCACTGTGGGGCGAGATGCCGCTGTGGGGCGTTTGGTCGGTATTCATCGGCGTTTGCGCTGTTTCCGCACTGTTCATGTTTGTGATGATGCGCAAGCTGGAAGAAGCGACGAAATAGTGAATAGACCGCTACGCTTAAAGAGTAAAGACCGCAGCCATGTCGGCTGCTAAAAGAAAAAAGATTAATATATGCAAGAACTGATTAAATATTTCGAGGCGCTGGAGGCACGTTTGACAGCGCAGGAAGCACGCCTTGCCAAGCAGGACGAGCAACTTGCCGCCTTGGCGCAACGCTTGGCTGATGCCGAGCAACGTATGGCAGAGCAGGCACAAGCCGAACCGGAGGTAGAGGTTGACCTCGTTTATCCCGAGGATGAAGAGGTGACAGTTGAACTGCCGCAAGAGGAAGAAAGTACAGAAGAACAAGTAGAGAGTACGGAATCTACGGATTTTACGGAAGCAAAGTCTTCCCCCGAGCCTGTTGTTGAGCCGGAACCTGTCGTTGAGCCCGAGTCTCAACCCGAAGTGAAACCCGAATCGGTTGTTGAACCAGTGGTAGAACCTGTAGTGGAGCAACCCAAACAGGAAGCACCGCGTATGCCGCAGCAGACCTCGCTGTTCGGCACGCCCGTGACGGATATTCGTCAGGCGGTGTCGATAGGCGACCGGTTCCTCTTCCAGCGCGAACTGTTTAGTGGCAGTGCTGAGTTGCTGCAGAAGACGCTCTCCGAACTGGACGCACTTCACTCACTGGACGAGGCAACAGCCTTCATCGAGAAGTTCGGCTGGGACAAGCAGTCGCCGACCTATGAGTTGTTCCTAAACGTACTGCGCCGTCGGTTCCAATAAACCCAAGTAGACGAAATGCTGTACGTCGTACCCACGCCGGTGGGAAATATGGAGGATATCACCTTGCGCGCACTGCGTGTGCTGCGCGAGGTGGATGTGATCTATGCGGAAGACACGCGTACCACCTCCGTTCTGCTCAAGCACTACGATATTCACACGCCTCTGCGTGCGCACCATAAGTTCAACGAGCACGAGACCTGCGAGCGCGCAGCCGATGCTATTGCAGCCGGCGAACAGGCCGCACTGGTATCGGATGCCGGTACGCCGGGTATCAGCGATCCGGGGTTCATGCTCGTCCGGGCGTGTGTTGCGCGCGGGGTAGAGGTACAGTGTCTGCCAGGGGCTACGGCCTTCGTGCCGGCGCTTGTGGATTCGGGGCTGCCGTGCGACCGGTTCTACTTCGAGGGGTTCTTGCCACAGAAGAAAGGTCGGCAGACGCGTCTGCAGTTCTTAGCGCAGCAGGAGCACACGATGATCATCTATGAGTCGCCCTTCAGGCTGGTAAAGACCCTGGAGCAACTCGCCGAAGTGCTGGGTGCAGACAGGCAGGCATCCGTCAGCCGTGAGATAAGCAAACTGTTCGAGCAGACCGTCCGCGGCACGCTGGCTGAACTCGCAGAGCACTTCAAGCAGCAACCGCCGAAGGGCGAAATTGTACTTATAGTCGAAAGTCGAAAGACAAAAGATGAAAGCAAAACTCGAGAAGAATGAGTGAGATGAAATCCTTGGCCAAGGATACGGCCATCTACGGAGTGAGCAGTATAGTGGGTAAGTTCCTTAACTACCTGCTGGTGCCGCTTTATACGTATGTACTGAAGCAGACCGCTGATTATGGCATCGTTACTAACCTCTATGCCTGGACAGCGCTATTGTTGGTGCTGCTCACCTATGGGATGGAGACAGGTTTCTTCCGTTTCGCCAACCGCGAGGGCTTTGATGCCAAGACGGTGTACAAGACGGCCTTCCTGACGCTACTGACCACCAGTGCGCTGTTCACTGTACTGGTCATTGTCTTTCAGCACCCGATAGCAGGGGTGTTGGGCTACGCCTATCACTCGGAGTTTGTGGCGATGATGTTTGCCACGGTGGCTATTGATGCCTTTGCCTGTATCCCTTTCGCTTATCTGCGCCAGCAGAAGAAATCGCTGCTCTTTGCCGGACTCAAACTGCTATTCGTGTTGCTGAACATTGCGTTCAACATCCTGTTCCTGGTGGTCTTGGGCAAGAACGATGTGTTCTACGTGTTCCTCAGCAACATCCTTGCCACCACCATCCAGACGCTTGTTCTGCTGCCGTTCACGCTGCCCAAGGGCGGTACATTCGATGGCGGTGTGCTGAGGCAGATGCTCCGTTACTCGCTGCCTCTACTCGTACTTGGCGTAGCTGGCATCATGAACCAGACGCTCGACCGCATCCTCTTCCCCTATCTCTATTCGGGTGATGATGCGCAAGCGCAACTGGGCATCTACGGTGCATGCTTCAAGGTGGCGATGGTGATGATGATGTTCACGCAGGCGTTCCGCTACGCCTACGAGCCGTTCGTGTTCAGCAAGCACAAAGATCGTCAGTCGGTAGAGGCTTACGCCGATGCAATGAAGTACTATATCATCTTTTCGTACCTCATTCTGCTCGGTGTCATCTTTTACCTGGATATCTTCCGTTATATTGTCTCCAGCGCGTACTGGGAGGGACTGAAGATCGTACCGGTTGTATTGTGGACGTATGTCTTCCAGGGCATCTACTTCAACCTTTCGTTCTGGTACAAGTTGACAGACGAGACCAAGTGGGGTGCATACTTCTCGCTCATAGGCTTGGTGATAACGCTGGTGCTGCAAGTTGTCTTCGTGCCGCTCATTGGCTATTGGGCAAGCTGTGGCAGCAGTCTCATCTGTTACTTCGTGATCATGTGGCTGTCGTACTTCATCGGCCAGAAGAAAGCACCGATCCCCTACGACATGAAGCGCATCCTTGGCTACACCGCCCTAACCATCAACCTGCTGGTGGTGTATTATGCACTTCGGTTGTATTACATCCACAACATGTGGCTGATGATGGCAGTCGGCACCGTGCTGTTGTGCTTCTATCTCGTTGTGCTGGTGCGCTTGGACTTCCCGCTCTCCGGCCTGCCCGTGATCGGTAAGTACTTCAAGAAATGAAAAAATGGTAAATGACTAAATGAGTAAATGATTTTATGTTCTCAGGAATCGTAGAAAAAATGGCTGAGGTCGTTCGTATCGATCAAGAGCAAACCAATAAACACTTTACGTTGCGTAACCCATTTGGCGATGCGTTCAGCATTGATCAGTCCATCGCCCACAACGGCGTGTGCCTGACCGTTGTCTCGTCGGATAAAGACACTTACACCGTTACCGCTATGCAGGAGACACTCCGTCTGACTAACCTCGACGCCCTCAAGGTAGGCGACTTTGTCAATCTGGAGCGCGCTATGACGCTCGACAAAGCCCTCGACGGTCACATCGTACAGGGGCACGTGGATCAGAAAGCCACCTGCATCGAGCGCCGTGAGACAGATGGCAGCTGGTACTTCCGCTTTGCGTATCACTCCACGTCGGAGATGATCAAGCGCGGGTACTTCTGCGTGGACAAAGGTTCAGTGACCATCAACGGAGTGAGCCTCACCGTCTGCGAACCCGATGTCAAAGGGGACACAGGGTACGTATCGGTTTGTATTATACCTTATACGTACGAGAATACGAACTTTAAGTTCATCGAAGTAGGCACGGAGGTAAACATTGAGTTCGACATCATCGGCAAATATATGGCACGTTATTTGGAATTAAACAATAAATAATTATATGGACAAAATTAGTTATGGATTAGGCCTTTCGTTAGGCCAGCAACTCAAGGCCAGCGGAGTGAATGAGCTGGCATACGCCGACCTTGCAGCCGGTATTCAAGACATTCTGGAGGGCAACAAGCCCCAGGTTAGTTTTCAGGAAGCCCAGCAGGCTGTGAACCGCTTCTTCGCTGAGCTGGAGGAGAAAGCCTCTGTAGCCGCCAAGGCAGCCGGTGAGTCGTTCTTGGCCGAGAATGCCAAGCGCCCGGGCGTGAAGGTGACCCCGTCAGGCTTGCAGTACGAGGTGCTCGATGCCACCATCGGTCAGAAGCCCAAAGCCACCGACACCGTACGCGTCCACTACGAGGGCACACTGCCCGATGGCACAGTTTTTGATAGTAGTTACAAGAGAGGCGAGCCTATCTCGTTCCCCTTGAACGGTGTGATAGCCGGCTGGACAGAAGGTCTGCAACTGATGTCAGTAGGATCGAAGTACAAGCTGTTCATCCCCTACCACCTCGGCTACGGCGAGCGTGGCGCTGGCGCAATGATCCCGCCGTACTCGGCACTGGTGTTCACGGTGGAACTCCTCGGAATAGAATAACTCGTCATCACTTAATTACGTAATCACGTCATCACGAAAAAATAAAAATAAACAATGAAGAAATTATCAGTTATCATCCTTGCCGCGATGGCAATGGTTTCGTGCGGCAACACGTACACCGCACAACAGGCTTCGTTAGCCACTATGAACGATTCAATCAACTTCGCTCTGGGCGTAGCTAACGGTTCACAGATCAAGGCGTATTACCTGCGCAATGACAGCTCGGCAGAGGCCGTAACAGAATTCATTGACGCACTGCAGGCAGGCTACGACGGTTCGGTTCCCGAACTAACCGACGAAGCCCGCGTGGGCAAGAACATCGGTTCGAGCATCGCGCAGAGCGAGAAGAAAGGTTTGGCAGACAATCCAGCGTGGACGCTCAACGAGAAGCTGTTCTTCCAAGGCTTGGTTAACGGCATCGAACATGACACAACCGTGATGGATGCCGGCGAAGCACGTCAGTTCTTCCAGAACCAGTACGCAGTATCGCAAGGCTCTACCGAAAAAGCTGGCAAGCCGATCAAGGGTACTTGCCCGAGCAAGGCTAAGACCGTTGCTCTCAAGTCGCTCAACGACAGCTTGAACTACGCGTTCGGATTGATGAACGGCAACGATATATCGATGTACGTGCTGGCTGATGACAGCCTGGGTGCCAAGAAAGCCACTCTGATCAAGTACATCAACAAAGGGCTGAAGGAGAAAGTGCACAATCCGCAACTCAAGAACATGGGTGAGCAGATCGGTAAGAGCATCAAGGAGCAGGAGGCCAACGGTCTGATCGGCGAGCCTTCGCTGGCTACCGACTTTGCGCTCATCAAGCAAGGCTTCATAAATGGTCTGCTGGGCGATGAGAGCCAGTTCGACAGCCACTCGGCCGGTGAGTACATCCAGGCTACCCTCAATCACATCAAGTACGGTGACACCAAAGAGCAGGGCGAGAAGTTCCTGGAAGAGAACAAGCTCCGTGAGGGCGTGATCGTCACAGAGAGTGGTCTGCAGTACGAGGTGCTTAAGATGGGTAAAGGTAAGAAGCCCGCTGCCACCGACCGCGTGAAGGTACACTACCACGGTACGCTGACCGACGGCACCGTTTTCGACAGCAGCGTAGAGCGCGGCGAGCCTATCGTATTCGGCCTGAACCAAGTAATCGCCGGCTGGACGGAAGGCGTTCAGCTGATGCCCGTGGGATCGAAGTTCAAGTTCTACATCCCGCAGAACCTCGGCTACGGCGAGCGTGCTGCTGGTTCGATTCCTCCGTACTCAACCTTAATCTTCGAGGTGGAGCTCTTGGATATAGAGAAATAGTCGTTATAACGACATAACGTGATCACGGAATCACGACAATTCAGTTAAAATGGGCGTCATAGCAAAGCAAAGTATCAAAGGCACCATCGTCACCTATCTTGGGGTGGCGGTGGGCTTTTTGACCACGTTCTTTGTTATCACCCGTTTCCTGACGGCCGAGGAGATCGGTTTGGCACGCGTGCTCATTGACGCCGCTGTGCTATTCATCGGCTTGGCACAACTCGGCACCAATGCCTCTATCCTGCGCTTCTATCCCTACTTCAAGTCTGCCGAACGCGACGAACATGGGTTCTTCTTCTGGACGATGGTGGTACCGATGGTGGGATACGTGTTTATCGCACTATTGTTCCTTGCCTGCTATGAGCCGCTCAGCCATTGGTTTGGCGAAAAGAGTCAACTGTTTGTCAACTACTACTACTTTGTACTGCCACTGGCGTTCTTCATGCTCTACCAGACGGTGTTTGAGACGAATGCGAACGTGCGCATGCACATCGTGGTACCTCGTGCGGTGCGCGAACTGCTGACGCGCATCGGGCTTCTGCTGGTGTATCTGCTGTATGCTTTTCGGATGCTGACGTTGGATGGTTTTGTGTGGTCGCTGGTTGGAGTGTACGCGCTGGCGGCGTTATGTAACGCCGCGTACCTGTTCTCGTTGGGAGGCATCAGCCTCAAGCCCGATTTTTCGTACCTGAAGCAGAACAAAGATCTTGTTCGTAAGTACCTGTATTATACAGCTTTTCTTATCCTTTCGGCCGTCGTATCCGTATTGGCACCAACCTTGTCATCGTTCTTCATCACGGCGCAGATGGGGCTGAACTACACGGGTATCTTTGCCATCGCCACTTACATGGCTGTGCTGGTAAGTATCCCTTACCGCTCGCTTACGGCTATCGCTTCGCCGCAGTTGTCAATGGCCATCAAGAACAACGACAGCCGTGAGACAGGCCAACTCATAGCGCAGGTGAGTGGCAATCTGCTACTGATTGGCGGACTTATACTTGCTGCTATCTGGATAAACATTGATCTGATATTTACCCTGCTTCCGAATGGAGCGACGTACGCCGTGGCGCGTCGTACGGTGCTACTGCTGGGGGTAGCGCAGCTGTTGATAGCTACTTTCCAGTTCACCATCACAGCGCTGAGCTACTCGCGGTACTATCCGCTTTCGCTGCTATTCTCGTTCATCCTCACCGCTCTTGCATTCCTGCTCAACAACCTATTCATCCCTCGCTGGGGGATGAATGGTGCTGCTCTTGCTACCCTGCTTTCGCAAGCGACTTACTTCGTACTGGCTGTTGTAACAGTGCGCCTCACTCTCGGTAATCGCATCCTCACGCGCAGGCACCTGTTAACCATCGTGCTGCTTGTGCTGTTGTTTGCCGTCAATGAGTTGTGCCTCAGACTGATGCCAACCGTCAACATCTGGCTGAGCAGCCTTTCGCGATCGTTGCTACTGGTGCTCACCGCTTGGCTCGCCTACCGCTGGGAACTCAGTCCTGAACTGAACAAGCAGATAGCCCAATGGCTCAATAAGTAGCGAATAGTAAATGGTAAATGACCAAATAGTAAATAGCTATGCGTTACTTCATCGAGTTCGCCTATAAGGGCACCAACTACCACGGCTCGCAGATCCAGCCGAACGGCGTTACTGTACAGAGCGTGCTGCAGGATGCTATGGCCACTGTTCTGCGTCAGCCGATAGCCTTGACCTTTGCCGGCCGCACTGATGCCGGTGTGCATGCTGAGCAGATGTTCGCGCACTTCGATATTGATGTTGAGCCTCCAACTGCAGATCGCCTCAACCGAATGCTGCCTGTGGATGTAGCAGTGTATAGCGTCTTCCCTGTGGCGGATGACATGCATGCGCGATTCTCCGCCAAGAGCCGCACCTATGAGTACCGCATCACTACGCGTAAGTCGCCCTTCGCGCACGACACGCGCACGCGCATGTACGTACATTTAGATTATATGGCGATGAACGAGGCGGCTAAACTCCTGCTTGGTACGCACGACTTTGCAGCGTTCTGTAAGGTTCATACCGATGTCAAGACCACCATCTGCACCATCAGTGAGGCACAATGGTCTGTTAGCGGCGATGAGGCGGTATTCACCATCACCGCTGACCGGTTCCTGAGAAATATGGTTCGGGCTGTGGTTGGTACGCTCTTCGAGGTAGGGCGGCACAAGATGTCTTCCGAAGCGTTTGAGGCAGTCATTGCCTCGCATTCACGTCAGGCTGCAGGGCAGTCCGCTCCGCCGGAAGGATTGTTTCTGACGCGTATCTGTTATTAGAATCCCTTATATTTTTCGCTAATAGGCAGCGAATGACTATTCTTTGTCGTCCGCCAGAGCTTTTTCCATTTCTACGAGTTGCGCCTGGCAGAAGTCCAAGAGCTGCTTGGCCTCCTTGGCTTTCTTCTGATATTCCGTCACGGAGAGTGCTTCGGTCTGCTCCAGATTCTGAACAATCTGCTCCACGCGTTTTATTGCTTCGTCGTATGTCATAACTATGAGTGTTGGAGAGGTGTGCGCCACTTGATGGATAGTGTTATTGTCCTTTGCCTTTGATGAGTATTCCTAAAGTGTAGAATAGGATCTTCAAGTCCAGCAAGAGGGACATATTTTCCACGTAAACGATGTCGCAGTTCAGTCGCTCAATCATCTTTTCCATAGTATCGGTGTATCCGACTCGAATGGGACCCCAGCTGGTTAGTCCCGGCCGCACCTTATAGAGCAAGCAGTAGTAGGGGGCCTCCACCATGATCTGCTGGATGAAGTAGGCTCGTTCGGGTCGGGGTCCAACGATCGACATATCTCCGCGCAGGATGTTCCACAGCTGTGGCAGTTCGTCCAGCCTATACTTGCGCAGCCAATGGCCGACCTTCGTGATGCGGGGGTCGCCATCCAGTGTTATACGCGGTACACCGTCTGCCTCCGCGTTATCAATCATAGTGCGGAACTTATAGATGCGGAAGGGGTGTCCGTACATGCCTATGCGCTCCTGGCTATAGATCACATCACCCTTGGATGATTGTCTAACTTGCAGAGCGATAAGAGCGAAGAGTGGTGACAGAACGATCATCCCAATGATCGATGCGCATATGTCAAACGCACGCTTGATACATAGCTCGGAATCAATCATGTTGAACTCCGTGATGCGGATCAGTGACGGCTTGTCGATAAAGCTGATCTTAGCTGCACCCACCAACATGTCGTACACGCGTGGCACCATACTGATCTCGCACTCCAGCGGATAGATGTGCGAGATGAGTTCGTAAAGCTGGCGGTCGGAGTAATTAGCAGGCAGATCCAGTATGACCTCATCCTGCTCGCCTGCTTTGAGTTGTTGCGCTTCGCGCATGTTATGCACCACGCGCGTCCGCAGTACGTTACGATTGCGGGTGAGCAGGGTGATCGTCAGACGAGGCAGATAACTCAGTGTGAACTGTAGTCCGAACAGCACAAATAGAGAAACGATGTATCGCTTATAGTTCTCTGTCGGGTCGTCGATGATGATGATAAAGAAGAACACCAGCGAGATGAAAGCCGCAGCGAAGAACGTGCGCATGAACTCGCGCCACAGGGGTTTTTGGAAGGGACGCAGGTAGTAACCGGACAAGTAATAGATGACCAGACACACCAGCGGATAGATGATAAGCGGCCGCCAGAAACTGAACGCCGGCACCAACACATCTTGCAGCAAGCCTACACGCCCGTCGAATACCATCCATCGGAATCCTAAGAAGCACAACCACACCAGTTCACTACTGATCAGGTCGGCAATGATGTATGTCAATTGTTGCTGGCGGCGTGGGTTCATGGGCGGATGATTTTGAAATTACCGTCAGCACTCACCTTGATGATCGTGCTGGGTGGCACAGGTTTGTTCTCGCCGCGGCGGGAGTGACATACGTAATCCACCGCCTCCAGCAGCTTGCTGTCGATCTCGCAGAACGCCTTAGGTGTAGGGCGTCCGGCTAAGTTGGCGGAGGTGGAAACGATTGGTTTGCCGAATATCTCACATAACAAGTGTGAGAACTTCTCGTACGTCACGCGGATTCCCAGACTGCCGTCCTCGGCCAGAATGGCGGGAGAGACGTTCTTGGCTTTTGGATAGATGATCGTTATCGGTTTGGGCGTCACACCTTCCTCCGGCTTGGATACTTCTAACAGTTGGCTTGCAGCTTCGGGAATGTCAGGTATATAGTATAGGATTCTCTCGACGGAGTCCGCTAATACCAATACAGATTTCCCGATGGGGCGTTGCTTTAGTTGGAAGAGTTTGGCTACCGCCTCGTCGTTGGTTGCATCGCAGCCGATACCCCAAACAGTGTCAGTGGGGTAAAGGATTACACCGCCGCCCTGCAGCACCTCTATAGCCTTGTCTATATCCTTACGCATGTTGATATCCAGCTGGTGCTGCACCTGTGCATTGCGTTCGGCGGCTTTGAGGCGTTCTACCTCGCGCTTGGGTAACTCCGGCGCGTCGAGTAAGGCGTTATATATGAGCAGCGTAGCCCATGCATCGGTGGCCGCATAACGCGCCTGCTCCGTCGTGAGCGTCTCTGCCTCCCAGTTGGTGAGCTGCTGCGATTTACTGATCTTCTTGCCAAAAACGATGGCGAAGATCTTTTGCAGCCCGAGATCCAATATGCCGTAACGTGCCACCAGTGACTGCAGATCAACGCAGTTCTGTGGCTTGAAGTCATGCAGCCGTCTCAATCCGTTCAGGTCGTCCTTGAACGCCAAACCGACCTTGCGGATATTCTTGTTGCTGAACAGCTTAGCCAGCGATGCAGGCAGACCGGTCTTGTTCAGGCGGAAGAGGTAGCAGCGCTCCTCGGTAGCTATCTGCACCAGGGCGGTGGGGTAGTGGATGCCTCGTGTGAACGACGGGCGAGCCTCGGTATCGATGCCCAATACCATGCATTCACGCAGGTACGCAACAGCTTCCTCCACTTGCTCTGGATGGTCAACGATGATCGTCTCACCCTCAAACTGAGCAAGAGGCATCAGATTGACCAGTTCTTTGGATATATGGTGTACAAATTGCTTAGTGTGTTCCATCAAATTGACGTCAAATTCAATAAAAGCATACAAAGTTACGATTTTTTTTGCAAATTACCAAATTTTTTTGTATCTTTGTGTGCTCAAATTGAAAAATAGCATTTACGATGCGAAATTTATATACTTTTGTTCGCATAAACATAGCATAAAACTCAAAAATATATACTATGCAAGTCATCAACTTATCGGAGAACAACAACAGTGTTCTCAACCAGTACTTGAGTGAGATCAGGGATGTAGAGATTCAGAAAGACCCGCTGCGTTTTCGTCGTAACATCGAGCGCATCGGTGAAGTGATGGCCATAGAGGTGAGCAAGCGCCTCGATTATTCGCCGCGTGAGGTGACTACCCCGCTTGGCGTTGCCGAAGTGCAGCAGATCACCGATAGGATTGTATTAGGCACCATACTGCGCGCCGGTCTGCCTTTGCACC
Source organism: Bacteroidales bacterium UBA1216 (assembly GCA_002309255.1). Taxonomy (GTDB): domain Bacteria; phylum Bacteroidota; class Bacteroidia; order Bacteroidales; family Paludibacteraceae; genus Colicola. The sequence continues at coordinate 20,332 of DBXI01000071.1, forward strand.
AGGGCTTTCTGAACATCTTTGATCGTGCCGAAAATGCTTTCCTGTCGGCTTACCGTCGTGCAGGGCGCATCGTGGATGGTGAGCAGGAGCTGGAGATAGTAGCAGAGTACATGGCTGCCCCGGCGATTGACGGTAAAACGCTGATATTGGTTGATCCGATGCTGGCTACCGGCATGTCGATGGAGGTGGGTTATCTCGCGCTGCTGCGTCATGGCAAGCCCAAGCACACCCATCTGTGCTGCACGATCGGCACCCCGCAGGCTATCGATTGTCTGCGCCAGTCGCTGGGCGACAGCGAGAACATAACACTCTGGTGCGCTGCGATTGACCCGATCCTGAACGAAAAGAAGTACATCGTTCCCGGCTTGGGTGACGCCGGTGATTTGTGCTACGGAACCAAGATCCACCTCTCCGATCGCAAATAATATATCTTTATGCCTCTTTGCGGTTCATCCAATAGCAGCCGGTATTGGCGGTATTTCGTGCCGTCGGCTTTGGTGTGGGCAGGTATCACGTGGCTGAGCCTGGTGAAGGACGTGCCGATTCCTGTGGGAGAGATTCCTCTGGCGGACAAATGGGGACATATGTTGGCCTACCTGGTGTTTGCACTCTGCATAGCCGGTGACTGCTATAGGGCGCAACTATCTACGTGTGCCATCTATCTGTGGGCTGTACTGCTGCCTGTTATCTATGGCGGTTTGATTGAACTCATCCAGCCGTACTTCCCGCCGCGCTGTGGCGAGTGGCTCGACTGGGCAGCGGATTGCATAGGCGTAGCGATAGCCATCGTGCTCTTTCTTCTGTTTCATCTTTGGACTAAACGCCGTAAGGCGCACAAATAACCCCGTTCATCATGATTGCACCGGATAAGCTCCCCTATATCATCGCCTTGACGCACCTGTACGATGGTCGCCATCGCCTGTTGCGCGAAGTGCTCCAGCACTACCCTGATCCTCAGGAAGCGTGGGAGCGCATTGTGCTGCCCGGCAAGACGGATTCGTGGCAACGGGCGCAGCAGGAGTTGGAGTTCGTGGATAAGCATCATATAGGCACCTATTACCTCCACGATGTCGACTACCCCGAGCGCCTCTCTCAATGTCCCGATGCACCCGTGCTGCTGTACACCAAGGGGAACATCAACCTAACCGACGGACACTTCATCTCTATCGTCGGCACACGGCAGGCTACTGAGCGCGGCAAAATGATCACGCACGATCTGGTACTCGAATTGGCCGACCGCTTGCCTAAGCTTACCATCGTCTCCGGCTTGGCATACGGCATCGATATAGCGGCGCACCGCGCGGCGATGGAGGCAGGTATACCTACGCTCATAATCCCCGCACATGGTTTGGATCGCATCTACCCGGCTTACCATCGTCCCGATGCCGTGCGCGCGCTGGAAAACGGCGGCTTAGTTACCGAATATATGTCCGGCAGCACGCCCGAGAAGCAGCACTTCGTGGCGCGGAACAGGATAGTGGCCGGCTTGTCGGAGTGCACGATCGTGGTCGAGTCACCGGCTCGCGGCGGATCGCTCATCACCGCCTCCATGGCATTTGACTACAACCGCCCCGTATTTGCAGTCCCCGGTCGCGTCAGCGACGCCTCCTCCGCAGGATGCAATGCACTCATCCGAGACCAGAGGGCAAGCCTGCTGCAATCGCCCGACGACCTGATCGAAGCAATGCTGTGGGCGACCGACAAACGCCCCGTCCAAGCTTCATTGCCCGGCATGAACGCCGCGGACGACAGCGATCTCTTGCCCGAGGAGCAGACCCTGATGCATCTGCTGCGCGAGGCGGACGACGGGATGCTCGTCAACGACCTGGCGGAAGAGACCGAACTGCCCTACTCCGACATCATCACTCATCTGATGACACTGGAGATGAAAAAACGCGTTCGATCATTCCCCGGAGGCAAGTTTATGGCGATTTAGGGGCAATTTGGTATTTTGTAGTTGACAAAATGCAAGAATATGCATTTTTTGTTTGCAAATGTCAAAAATTTTTTGTATCTTTGTAGGCAGTTTTGATTTTTACGCAAATTTCTTAAATCTATCAGATATGAATTCTTTACTTAAAAACCTCGGATTGATCATCTTCCTTTGCGGAGTGATTTGTTTGTGCATCTACTTTTTCGGCGTATCCAGCAATAGTTTGCTCGTAGCCAGTCTGGTGCTTGAGTTTGTTGGTATTCTTGCCTATATTATTATCAACAAGCGCCTCGACTAATACGATTCATGGCCGACTTTAGCGACGCAATCAAATATCATCTGACAGGCATGTACCAAGACTGGTTCTTGGATTATGCCTCTTACGTCATTCTTGAGCGTGCTGTCCCCGCGATCGAGGACGGCTTGAAGCCTGTTCAGCGCCGTATCCTTCATGCAATGAAGGCGGTGGATGACGGCAAGTACAACAAGGTAGCCAACATCGTGGGTCAGACCATGCAGTATCACCCTCATGGCGATGCGTCAATCGGTGATGCGCTGGTGCAGCTCGGGCAGAAAGACCTGCTCATTGACTGCCAGGGTAACTGGGGTAACATCCTCACCGGCGATGGCGCGGCTGCGCCGCGATACATCGAGGCGCGGCTGTCGAAGTTCGCCTTGGAGACCGTGTTCAACCCCAAGACCACCCGTTGGATGGCTTCGTACGATGGCCGTAAGAAGGAGCCTGTGCACCTGCCAGTCAAGTTCCCGCTGCTGCTTGCGCAGGGTGTAGAAGGAATTGCTGTAGGCCTGAACTCCAAGATACTGCCGCACAACTTTGTTGAGTTGTGTGATGCATCGCTGGCGTATCTACGCGGCGAGGAGTTCACGCTCTATCCTGACTTCCCCACCGGCGGCGAGGTGGATGTCAGTCGCTACAACGACGGCGAACGTGGCGGTGTGATCAAGATTCGCTCGCGCATCAGCAAGGCGGATGACAATAAGACCCTGATCATCAGTCAGGTGCCTTTCGGTACAACCACCTCTAAGATCATCGACACCATCCTCAAGGCACAGGAGCGCGGAAAGATCAAGATAAAGAAGGTGGATGACTTTACCGCCGAGGAGGCAAAGATCGTTGTGCAACTGGCGCCGGGAGCTTCATCCGACAAGACGATTGATGCACTCTACGCCTTCACCGATTGCGAAGTATCCATCTCGCCCAACTGCTGCGTCATACAGGACAAGAAGCCTATCTTCACTAATGTATCCACGCTGCTGAAACTCTCTACCGACAATACGAAGGATCTGCTACGCCAGGAGCTGGAGATACAGAAAGCTGAGCTTGAGGAGCAGTACTTCTACACCTCGCTGGAGAAAATCTTCATCGAGAATCGCATCTACAAGGAGGAGGGTTACGAGCAGGCACCGAACAAGGAGAAACTTATAAAGTTCGTTGATCAGGCATTGGAGCCATTCAAGGCCAAACTCATCCGCGAGGTGCGCACCGAGGATATAGAGCGGCTGTTCGATATCCGCATGATCCGCATCACCAAGTTCGACGCCAAGAAAGCGGACGAGCTGATGAAGGATCTGGATAAGAAAATCAAGGCCACCATCCACGACCTCAATCACCTCACGGACTACACCATCGCTTGGTTCGAGATGCTCAAGCAGAAGTACGGCGCACGCTATCCGCGCAAGACGGAGGTGCGTAACTTCGCGAACATCAACGTCAAGACTGTCGTCGAAGCCAACGAGAAACTGTATATCAATTATGCTGATGGTTTCGTGGGTACCGGACTGAAGAAAGACGAGTTCCTCTTCAACTGCTCAGATATAGATGACATCATCGTCTTCCACAAGGATGGCAAGTACAAAATCCTGCGCGTGGCGGAGAAAGTGTTTATCGGTACGGACATCCTTCACATCGCCATCTTCAAAAAAGACGATGTGCGCACCATCTACAACGTGGTCTATCGTGACGGAAAGGGTGGTATTTACTACATGAAGCGTTTCCACGTAACTGGTGTGACACGTGACAAGGAGTATGACCTCACGCAGGGCAAGCCGGGCTCAAAAGTCGTTTATTTTACCGCTAATCCCAACGGCGAGGCGGAGGTCATCCGCGTGGCACTCAAGCCGCAACTGCACCTTAAAAAAGTAGAGGTGCTCAAGGATCTCTCCGAACTGGCGGTCAAGAACCGCAACGCGATGGGTAACGTGCTCACGAAGTTTGAGGTCAAGTCGATCACTCTGAAGCAGAAAGGTCACTCCACGCTCGGCGGACGCAAAGTCTGGTTCGATCCCGATGTGTTGCGCGTCAACTACGATGAGCAGGGCACCTATCTCGGCGAGTTCGATGACGATGATCGGATCCTCGTTATCACCACCGAGGGTAACTACTACCTCAATAACTTCGATCCCACGGCGCACTTCGATAACAACATTCTCCGCATCGAGAAGTGGCAACCCGACAAGGTTTGGTCACTTGCTATGTGGAACGACGAGCTGCAGTTCTACTACGGCAAGCGCTTCACGCTGGCGGATGCGCTGGCTAAGCCGCAATCACTTCTCGGCGAGGCGGGCGGACACAGGATGATGGTGCTCTCCGATCGCGAGGAAGCCACCTTCCAGCTGCAGTTCACCGATGAGAATCGCCCGGCACTCGATGTGCTCATGGCGGAGTTCATCGATGTCAAGTCGGCTAAGGCGCGCGGCAAACGGTTGAGCAACTACGACATAGCTAACATCATCGACATCACACCAGAGCCGCCCGAGCCCGAACCCGAGCCTGAACCCGAGCCCGAACCCGAGACCCCGGAAACAACGGAATCAACGGAATCAACGGAAAATAAGGAAAACACGCAACCTACGGAAACTACGCAACCTACGGAGTCTCCGGCGAAGCCCTCTATCCCCTTCACGATCACCAACGGTGAAGCGGATGTGCAGCTGACGTTAGATTTATAGCATTGTATGAAACGTATATTGATCGTAATATCACTTCTAACCCTCGTCACCATGCATCCCGCATCGGCTGCAGAGGTCGGAACCATAGAGCGCGACACACTCCTGGGTGTGCCGTGCTGCGTTTATCTGCCAAGCGGCTACGTTCAGCGCGTGGCAAGCAGCAAAACAGTCTTCCCCGTGCTCTACCTCCATCATGGGATGTTCGGATCGGAGGACGACTGGTCAACGCAAGGCGAGCTGCTTAAACTGATGAATATGCTACTCTTGGCGGGACAAGTCAAGGAGATGGTAATTATTATGCCCGATAACTTCCTGGGCAGCATCCCTCCCCTCACGCGCGACAGTCTGTTGAACGCACCGAACATCACTCCATCGGGCGAGACCATCGACACCTCCATGGGCAGTGCGCATTGGCGCAAGTTTACCAGCGAGCAGGAGCAAGCTTACGAGATGTCCGGCTACTGGGAAGAGCACTTCGCGGAGTTCATGGCTGAGGCTGAGAAACGTTATAGCATCAGCACCAATCCTGCCATGCGAGCGATTGCCGGCTTGTCTATGGGCGGCTTCCACACCATGCACGTGGCGCACTACCTCCACGGACAGTTCGCTTATGTCGGGCTGTTCTCAGCAGTGATTATCCCGCGCCAGGGAGATGAGCAGGTGTCACCCGAATACGATTCGCAGTTCCACACCTCGGGATTCGATTACCAAATGGAGTATCCCTCGCCCGTATATAGCCACTGGATGCAGGATCTTCGCCGCGATGCGCCCGCACCACCGATGTACTGGATAGCTATGGGACGCGATGACTTCCTCTACGCGCAGATGCAGGACTACCGACTATGGCTTGACCAGAACAACTTCGAATACACGTACTACGAGAGCCAGGGCGGACACACCTGGCCGAATTGGCAGAACTATTTCTGCCGCTTTACAAAGAAACTGTTTTGGGATGATAAGTTCTAACCCCTTCATCCCCTCTAAATACTGACGCTTATGAAGAGACTCTTACTACCTCTTATCGCCTTATGTTTCGCCTGCCTTATGCAGGCGCAGGAATATGAGTACCCCATCCTAAAGCAGGTGCTCAAGGGTAACTACGAAGCTGCACAGAAGGATATCGACAAGCACCTGGCCAAAGACCCGAACGATGTGCCTTATCTCTTCTCGGCGGCCAAACTGTACTCCATGGCAGAGTATAGCGGACGCAATATACCTCAGGCATACAAGTGCATCAACGCTTGCAAAACGCAGTATCTGCGCCTGGAGCCGGCAGTGCAGGACAAGCTTATAGCCAAAGGTCTGACCAAGGAGTTGATCAACAACACGATTCACGAAGTGTGCTCCATCGCACTCAAGGAAGCTGAGGCTGTCAACACCGAAGAGGCATACAACAACTTCCTTCGCGCGTACCCGCGCGCCGTTCCTTCTTTACAGCGTCAAGCCAAGGAGCACCTGAGCCACCTGGCATTCGAGCAGGCGGCTGAGCGCAACACGATAGGCGCCTACGAGCTCTTCCTCACGAATCACCCCAACGGCTCGGATGTCAAGGAGGCCACACGCCGCCGCAATGCGCTCGCCTATGAGCAGGCCGCGCAGCGCAATAACCTCACGGCGTTCCGCGAGTTCCTCGACCGCTACCCCGAGGCGGAGAACGTACCCGATGCCTGGCAGCAGATCTACGCGTTGGCACTACGCGATGCGGAGCGTCAAGGCACCCCCGAGGCACTCTCGGCGTACATCAACACCTACCCCGACAGCCCCTACGCACGCCGACAACTCTCCGAGCAGGCAGATGACAAGTACGCGTCGTTCATCAGCCGTGGCGACTGGACTGCCCTCCGCGACAAGGCAGCCAAACGCAAGGATCAGCTGGAGCAACGCATGCTCTACTATGCTATCCTGCATATCGCCCGCGACCGACACAGCGCACCCGCTGCCCTTCTCGCATTCCAGAACGCACCGAACACCGATGCCAAGGACTCTGCATGGCTCATCCTCCACGATGTGTACTGCAGCACGGGGGTACCCAGTGATCTCATCAAGTTCCACGAACTCTATCCCAACCCGCGATTTGCCGAACTTGAGGCACGCGATCGGAAGATCGTAGCACAATACACCACAGCCCGCACCACCGACACCGGATGGCCTGCTCTTATCCGACTGGCTGCCCCCTACCGCGTAGCCTACGAGTGGCTCATTAAGCAGATAAGCGAACATCTCAACCGCCAGGATCTGGAGATGGCGCTACAAACAGTAGAACCTTTCGCTGAGGCGTTCGGAGACAACCCTGACTACCGAAACCTCGTGGAGGCACTCAAGCTTGGCATGCAGGAGGAGGTCAACCCCGAACGTTTCTCCGACTCTATCAACTCGCCGGTCAAAGAATATACTCCGGTGATGACCGTTGACGGCAATACGCTCTTCTTCGTCCGGATGGTCTACGACAAGGCAGCCGGCGACAACGAGGATGTCTATACATCCACCTTCCGCGACGGCATCTGGGACAAAGCTTTGCCCCTGCTGGACATCAACTCACCGGCCTCACACGAAGCCATTCAGTCTGTCTCGGCCGACGGGACACAGCTCATCCTCTTCCGCAACGGACTGCTGTACTCCACCATCCGCTCCGCTGAAGGATGGTCGAAGCCCGCTATACTGCCCGACAACATCAATATTGCCAAGTGGCAGAGCGACGCAATGATCACCGCCGACGGACGAGCCATGATCTTCTCCGCACTCAAGCAGGTGGAGAGCGAGGTCAGCCCTTCGGTGAACATCTTCGTATCCATCATGGACGACGATGGCAACTGGGGCGAAGCCATCGATCTTGGTCCCACCATCAACACCCCCGGCTTGGAGCGCAAACCGTTCTTGCACCCCGACATGCACACCATGTACTTCAGCTCCGACCGACACGGCAACCTCGGAAACCTCGATGTGTTCAAAACAACTCGCCTCAGCGACGAGTCTTGGACGGAGTGGTCGGAACCCATCAATCTCGGCGCTGCGATCAACTCCCCTAGAGAGGAGTGGGGATACAAGATCAGCACCGAAGGTAGCACCGCTTATTACTCCAACGGAGAAGACCTCTATTCGCTCGAACTCCCCCTCAGCATGCGACCAAACGCCGTCGCTTCCGTCTCAGGCACTGTGCGCGATGAAACAGGACAGACGGTCGGCGTTACGATCCGATGGGAGGATCTGGATACACACGAGAACATAGGCCAGTCGCAGACCGACCCCAACGAAGGATCATTCTACATCGTTATGCCGCTCGGCAAGAACTACGGCTATTACATCGATGACGAACGCTACTTCCCACTCTCTAACAACATCGACCTGCGCGAGCAGCGCAAAACGCTCAGCATCGAGAAGAACATCCAGCTCACGTCCTACCAGAAGATGATCGAGGACGGAATCCCTGTACAGGTCAACAACCTCTTCTTCCCCGTCAACGAATATGTCCTACTCCCGCAATCCGAGAGCGAGCTGATGCGTGTGGCGAAGATCATCAAGGATCGCAACCTCCGCGTTGAGATCAGCGGTCACACCGACTCCTCCGGCGATCCGCAGAAGAACATCGTCCTCTCCAACCGACGCGCCGAGTCTGTCCGCACCTTCCTCATTGAGCAAGGATGCAACCCTTCGCTGCTTGTTGCTAAGGGCTACGGAGCTAACCGACCCATCGCCACCAACGAAACAGCAGAAGGCAAACAACTCAACAGACGAGTAGAACTACAATTCATCAAATAATTTTGGTTATTGGGGTAATTATTGACCACATTTTCCCATTTCCGCACAAAAAACACAAAAATATCACACTTTCTGAAAAATTATTGCAAATAAATTTGCTTTATTCAATAAAAAATCGTAACTTTGCACGGATTTGCAGAAATATGCAACAACTTATGTTCAACAACATAAAAATATACAATACAATCTTTTATTAACTTAAAAAAATCAAAATCATGAAAAAGATCTTTTCTCTTTTTGCTGCCGTTCTGTTCGCAGGTAGCATGTTTGCCGCTAAGTCAACACTGACTTTCGAAAAGGCATGTGGGGGCTCCGGCACAGCTGATGATGGCGCAGTATGGACTGTTTCATCAGATGCAGAAGAATCTCAATTTGACAATGCCCGTGGTATCCACTATGGCACAGGCAGCAAATCGGTACAATATTTGCAATTAGAGACGGATGACATTGAGGGCACTATTGCAAAAGTAGTTGTTAACGCATCCGACGCACAAGCATGTGCAACAATTTCTGTTACTGTAGGCGGCAATGCATATACAAGTGAAAGTACCACTGTCGGAAATGATAATCCAGGAAAGGACTATACGTTTACCGGTGACAAATCAGGCGCTATTGTTGTTCGTATTGATCGTGGCGAAGCAAAAGTTAAGGCACTTTATGTTAAATCCATTGAGGTGACAATTGATAACGGCGGCGCTCCTGATCCCGAACTCTCCGTTGATCCTGTATCCATTGACTTCGGTACAGTAGAGCAGGGACAAGAAATTGACGATAAGGAAGTTGAAGTAACCTTCGCAAATTTGACGGGTTTGGTTACATTCTCCGAACTGGAAGCTCCGTTCAGCGCTGAGGGTATAATCGAGTCCTCTGGCGATATGATCACCATCTCTGTAAACACCGAAGAAATAGGCGACTTTACACAAACCCTTACTATTGAGTCTGTGGATGATGAGAAATCAGTAGCTGTTGAACTTCATGTGAAAGTGAAGGCTCCGGCTCGCGCATATCAACAAACCTTCGACCTGGCTGCAATTGAAGACTTTGCTGAGTGGGAGAGTGGATATCAAGAGCACACCATTGAGGGGACAGACGCAAAAATCGTTATGGCATCTGCCAATCACCAAACAGGCACAATCACGGATATTCCTGTTACCAAAGGTGGCGATGTTGAACTGATTCTGACCAATGCCAAGAAGGAACTCACAGCTGTTCGCTTTATCTGCAGGCAGTGGACAACGAAGACGCAAACCATCACTCTGAATTATTCAACTGACGGCGGTGAGAACTACGATGCATTTGACCCTGCTGTTTCTTCCGATGAGTTTGAGGTTGAGAAAATTGGTCTTCCTGCAGGCACTAACGCCATTAAGGCTTCATTCAGCAGCCAAAGCAATCAGGTAGGTATTGAAAGTGTAAGCTTCGATCTCCAGGATAAGGAAGCTACCGCTATCAACAACGTTGCTGCTGACGCTAAGGCTCAGAAGCTCATCCGCGACGGACAACTCTATATCCTCCGCGACGGTCAGCTCTTCAACGCAAACGGAGCTGCTGTTAAGTAAAACCTGTTAATTAAGATCTGTTAAGTATTCAAGTTAAGTAATACTTCACAGTTTTCCCAAACCAAGAGGGTGTGTCATCCGACGCACCCTCTTAAATTTCTGGTAATACATTCTGGTATTACTTGACTTACATTGATCAACGTAATTCGTTTTATTCGTTTAATTCGTGAACTATATTGTTCTATTTAATCTGTGAACGAAATAAATAATTTTTGTTTAATATATGGTTGTTAATTCGCGCTAATTTGTGTTACTCCCCAACACATCGTTACCCGAATGTAGTAGGTAATTAGTAGGTGATTAGTAGGTGGTTAGTAGGTGATTAGTAGGTGATTTATCTGAATCATAGCGGTTGCTTCGTGTTCGTCACCGATCCGTGTGACGCACAATCGTTACGCAAAACACCCACAAAAATAGCCTTTTAAACAAAAAACACACAAAAAACAAAAATAATTGCAAAAATATTTGCTTTTATCAATTTATTTTTGTACCTTTGTACGATTTTATGCACATCATATAATATTATGCTATAAATCAACCATAAAAAACAACAATTTAAAAATCAAAACAATCATGAAGAAATTATTTTCTCTTTTCGCAGCTGTCCTCTTCGCAGGCAGCATGTTCGCCGCTGACATGACATGCGCAGACGCTAGGGAGGCAGCACTTAACGGCAGCACCGCCAAAGTAACGGTTACGGGTTATGTAACTAACATCGCTTATGCATTGAGCGATGGTTCAATGAGCTTCTGGATGGCTGACACCAAGGATGGTGGCAAGGTATTTGAGGCTTACAAGTGCGCTATCGAGAACGAAGACGATGCTCCTGTTGTAGGTGACAAAGTGAAAGTTACCGGTAACCTTACGGTTTACGAAAAAAACGGCAACAAAACTCCTGAACTTGCTGCAGGTTGCACATGCGAGATCATCGAAAGAGCACAAACTGAGGAAATCACAACCTGCGCTGCTGCCGCTGAGGCTGCTCTTGCCGGTAACACCAGCGAGGTAACCCTCCAAGGCTTTGTAACTGCTATTCAAACAGCATGGAGTGACGAATACAATAACATCTCCTTCTGGATTGCTGACACAAAGGACGGCGGCAAGGTGCTGCAAGCTTATCGCGCCAAACGCGCTAACGGGGAAGATGGTATACCTGGTGTTGGTGACAAGGTTGAGGTAAAAGGTCAATTGACCAAGTACAACTCTACTCCTGAACTTGCTCAAGGTTGCACTTTCGAAATCCTTGTAAAAGACGCGCCTGCTGTTAACCTTGGCGAAAAAACCATCGCTGAGTTCCTCGCACTCAAGAACGTGAAAGACACATGCGTCCTCACAGGTAAGGTAGCCAACATCGTTATGGATAGGGACGATGAGACCAAGTACAATTCTAGAGGCAACTTTGATCTCGAGGATGAGACGGGTTCGGTTTACATCTATGGTCTGCTCACAGCTGACGGGCAGAGCGGTAAGTTCATAGAGATGGATATCGACGAGGGCGATATCCTGACTCTAAAGGCTATCTATACAGAGTACCAAGGCAACCCGCAGGCTGCTAACGCTATCTACGTTTCGCACGAGAAAGCTCAGGGCACAGGCATCAGCAACACAGCTGTTGAGGCTAAGGCTCAGAAGATCATCCGTGACGGTCAGATCTACATCGTTAAGGACGGTCAACTCTTCAACCTCGTTGGTGCTTCTGTAAAGTAATTCATCACTTTACATCAATTCAAGAGGGTGTGTCTTTCGACGCACCCTCTTAAAGTTTTGGATCATTTTGGGCCTTTTTAGACTGAAAAGATAATATTTTGGTAATATAGGTAATTGTTGACTTACTATTTCCGCCCACGCTGAGGTTTGCGCGCTCGGCCATGATTTGACCTGCCATGATGCCCTCCGCTTCTCTTCCTTCCGCCTGACGGTTGCGCATACAGACTGTTATCCGGCGCATCTCCTAACGACGACGGCAAGGTCAGCCGCTGGATATCCTTCTGCAAGAACCGCTCGATCTTGCCCCAGTACCGCGCATCCTCCGGACTAACCAACGTGATAGCTTCGCCCTTGTTCTCCGCGCGCGCCGTGCGACCTATGCGGTGTACATAATCCTCCGCGTCACGCGGCACATCGTAGTTGATCACCAGCGGTATATCATCCACATCAATCCCTCGCGCCACAATATCGGTGGCTACCAGTACATCCACCTTGTTGTTCCTAAAATCCAGCATCACCTCATCCCGCTCCTTCTGCTCCAGATCGCTGTGCATGGCGCGGGCATTCAGTCCCTGACGGTTCAGCAGCACGGTCAGCTCCTTCACGCGCTGCTTCTTACCCACGAACAGGATCACTTTCTTCAACTTCTCCTCCTTAAGCCGATCGATGATGAACGGTATCTTCTGCGTCTCATAGCAGCACAGCGCGCGCTGCGCGATGCTCTCCGGCGGACGGGAGATAGCTATCTTCACCTCGGCAGGGTTGTTCATGATCTTCTTCGCCATCCTGCGGATATTATCGGGCATCGTGGCGGAGAACATGATCGTCTGTCTATCCTTAGGCAGGCAATCCACTATCTTCATAATATCGTCGTAGAACCCCATGTCGAGCATCCTGTCCGCCTC
>DBXI01000071.1:33291-45927 GCA_002309255.1 Bacteroidales bacterium UBA1216
CCGAATCCCTCCATCTGCTGGTCGATCTGCTGCGCCAGCTCGCGCGTAGGTGCCATGATGATCGCATTGAGCTTGTTCGGGTCATGGTGGTCGTACTGCAGGTTGGTAAGCAGCGGCAGGATATATGCGGCCGTCTTGCCTGTGCCGGTCTGCGCGCAACTGATCACATCCTTGCCTTCCAGCAGGATAGGGATTGTCTGCTCCTGAACGGGCGTGCATACATCGAAATGCATATCCCACAGCGCGTCCAGCACTTCATCGGATAGCGGTAGTTCGTCAAAATACATAATTCAATCCATCATAATTATAGGGTTCATCGCGTCGCCTCACTCCTTCAGGCGGGCGATGAGCTGATCAACCACTTGCGGAACACCTATCGTGGCAGGCTGGCGGACGAGTTGCACACGTGAGGCATAAGGACCTAACTGCGGATCACCCGGATCAACCATGATGATCTCTGCCTCAGCCGGAGCGTAGTGAAGTAGCGACGCGGCGGGATAAACATTCAGAGACGTGCCTACCACCACCAGTATATCCGCTGTGGCAGCTATATTACAAGCCTCCGTGAAGTACGGAACCCCTTCGCCGAAGAACACGATATACGGCCGTAGCAGACTGCCGTTAGGATGACGGTCACCGTAGTGTTGCTCCCAGCCGTCCAGATCAACAGTGGCCAGCTCATCATTCTCCGCACGCAACTTACGTATCTCGCCATGCAGATGCACTACATCCTTCGCACCGGCACGCTCGTGCAGATCGTCGATGTTCTGCGTGATCACACGCGTACCCGGGATCATCTGTTGCAGACGCGCTATAGCCTCATGAGCAGCATTCGGCTTGGCATTCAGCACATCGCGACGACGAGCATTGTAGAAATCCACACACAACTGCGGATTCCTTAACCACGCTTCATGCGTGCACACATCCTCTATCCGGTACTTCTCCCACAACCCGTCCGAGTCGCGGAACGTACCCAAACCACTCTCAGCCGAAACACCGGCACCGGTAAATACAACGATCTTTTTCATATGTAGTGATTTTAATTAATTGAATATGGAATAAAGAGTAAGGAACAAAGACGTCATTGTAGTCTTTCAGCCGCAGGCGGTCTTTGTTCTTTCAGCGCAGCGGTCTTTACTCTATATAAACTTCCAAAGCACGGAACGTTCCTGTCATGCGGACAGCCTTTGTTCCGGCGGGCAGCAGCACGAGTTCGTCTTTGCGAATCATCGTTGTGTTGCCATCGGCCAACTCGGTGAGCGTCAGCTCTCCCTCCAGGCAGATCAGGCACACGAAGCTATCGAGGTTTTCGTAGTTGCGCACAACGGGTTGATCAGCCTCAATCACATTGGTCGTGAAGTACGGACAACTGACGATGTTCACCGGCTCGTTCTTGCGCGGCGTGTAGTGTACGCGGTAGTCAGGATAGACGGTGTAATCGATACTTTCAGCGGCGCGCTCGGTGTGCAACTCACGCGGATGACCGTTCTTATCCACACGATCATAATCGTAGATGCGGTAGGTGGTGTCGGATGTCTGCTGTATCTCGCACAGTCTGCAACCCGAACCGATAGCATGTATGCGTCCGGCAGGGATAAAGAAACTGTCACCATCCTTCACCGCGTACTCTGCCAGTGCGTTCAGGATCGTCTTGTCCGCCACCATCTGCTTGTACTCCTGAGGCGTGAGCTGCTGCTTGATGCCGCAGTACAGACGAGCATTGTCCTCCGATGGCAATGCGTACCACATCTCAGTCTTACCGAACGGCTCGCCGTACTTCTGCGCCAAAGCATCCGACGGATGCACCTGTATGCTCAGATCATCGCGTGCATCGATGAACTTGATCAGTAGCGGGAAGGTGTCGCCGTAGCGATTGAATACATGCTTACCCACCAACTGCTCCTTCTGCTCGCACAACATCTGCCAGATGTTCTGCCCCGTCTCCACACATATACTGTCGCGCCCGGGGTAGGCAGACAGGATCCACTCCTCTGCACCCCAGATCATTGGTCGGTCAATTGGATGAAAATGATATACCATTTGTCAAATATCAATTATCAATTGTCAATTGTCAATTATCAATTATCAATTATCTCATTCTGTTGCCAAGGAACTTACATATCTCGCGTTTCACGCCTTGTAGTTGGCTGAGCTGACCGAGCAGTTGTATCGACTGCTCGCTGTCGGTTGTCTTTATCTGTTTCTGGACAGCCTCTATGCGCTCATTGATTAGGCTCAGTTTGAGCTCGCATATCAGTTGTGGCACCAGCTCGTTGAGCAAGTCTTGCTCCGGACGCTGCTCTACCTCCTGCACCACGTTCTCGGAGATAGCCACTTTCGAGAAGATGCTCGACAGCTGATACCTGTCCGCCACCAGATCGCATGCCAGCGCGTTGATTTCCTGGTCAGGGTGGAACTTGAAGAAGTTCTCCGCCATGAACCCATCGGCATTTTGGTGGGCTTTAAACTCTTCAAAGATCCTCTTGTCTATCGGCAGGGTGATGTCCACTCCGTCTGCCTCCAGCTGCTGCAACAGATACGCGCCCACAGTGACCGTCGTGCCGTTCGGGAACCGGAAGTATGGCCGATCGCCGTAGCGCACGAGCAGTTGTGTCAGGTTGCGGATGTTCTGCTCCGTCTTGGTCATCCGCGGCTTGGCCGGCTCAGGTGCTTGCCTCTCGCTATCGGTGCTCTGCGCGGCTGCTGTACTACCGGCTGACTGATCAGCGGCAGCACGGCTGTCAGGCAGGATAGCTTCACGATCTCTGTCGCGCTGACGCGTAGCGTACTCTTCCGCAGCGTTCTTCTTCCGCTCCATGCGTTGCTGCTCCACCGCGCGCGTGAGCACCTCGGGAGAGGTCTGCAGCAGTTGGGCGCAATCGCGTATATATTCGTAGCGCGTTATTTCGTCCGGAATAAGGGAGATCGACTCCACCAGATCATGCGTCAGTTCTACGCGCTTCGTCGGGTCGTTCTTCACCTGCTCCCAGCTGAACTGCGCTTTGAAGCGGATGAAGTCCTGCTGGTGCCGGTTGATATACTCGATGAACTCTGACGCATCGTGGCTGCGTGCATACGAATCCGGATCTTCGCCATCGGGCAGCAGCACCACCTTAACGAAGAACCCCTCCTTCAGGAACATATCTATACCGCGTATTGCGGCATGTATACCTGCCGCGTCACCGTCGTAGAGCACGGTTATGTTCGATGTGAATCGCTTGATCAGGCGCACTTGTGGTTGTGTAAGCGCAGTCCCGCCCGACGCTACAACGTTCTCTATACCTGCCTGGTACATCGACAGCACATCCATCTGCCCCTCCACCAGGTAGCACAGGTTCTGCTTGGCCATCGCCTGCTTGGCTTGGAACAGACCGTACAGCTCGTTGGTCTTGGAGTAGATGATCGAGCCGGGCGAGTTGACGTACTTGCCCATGGGTATCTCCTTGCCCTCGCGGTCGTACTTCTTCCTTAGGATGCGTCCCGCAAACGCCACGGTCTTGCCGGAGGTGGAGTAGATGGGGAACATCACTCGGTCGCGGAAGCGGTCGTAGGCTTCGCCCTTGTCGTTCTTGCCGCATATGCCTGTGCCGATCTGTGTGTCGGGATCGTTGGTCAGGAACTTATCGAGATAGCCTGCTTTATGCGCTGCGTCGGTCAGGGCGGTCTTCTTGTCAGGCGAGTAGCCAAGCCCGAACTTGCGAATCGTCGTATCCTGTAGTCCGCGCTCGCGGAAGTACTTGAGTCCTATAGCCTGCCCCTCCGGCGTTTCCCACAACTGCTCCTGGAACCACTTGTTCGCCCACTCGTTGACCTCGTACATTGACGCGCGGTCGTCTTGCACCTGTTGCTCCTCAGGTGTCAGCTCGCGTTCCTCGATCTCGATGTGGTACTTCCTGGCCAGTGTACGCAACGCATCGCCGTACGAGCAGTTGTCGATCTTCATCACGAACCCAACGGCATTTCCGCTCTCGCCGCAGCCGAAGCACTTGAAGATGCCCTTGCTAGGTGACACAGTGAACGACCCCGTGCGCTCCGAGTGAAACGGACAGAGACCGATCAAGTTAGCACCGCGGCGCTTGAGAGGCACGTAATCCTGCACCACCTCCTCTATCTTGGCGGCGGAGAAGATCTTATCTATGGTCTGCGGAGGAATCATAACCTTTTAGTCGAAAGACCGTGCTTCGCACTCAAAGAAAAAAGATAAAAGCCTAATTAGTCTTTGCTCTTTCAGCGTAGCGGTCTTTTTTTTCTTTCAGCGTTGCGGTCTAATTTTGCCAGAGGTACATGCCTATCTTGATCTGCCACTGGTCGAAGCGACCGCGAGTGTAGTAGTCTGAATCCACGCCCATCGCCTTGAAGGTGTCGTAGCGGAAGGGGTTGAACAGACCGAAGTCGTAGCCGCCGCGCAGGAAATATCGCTTGTACTGGAAGCCAGCACCTACGCCCCAAGTTACGTTCACTCGCTTGTAGTCCTGGAATGATTCGTTGTCGCGGTACTCATATCCGTAGCGTGTGCGTTGCTCTGTTGTGCCGGCAGCATGACGCACGTACTCCTGCTCGCGTAGAGCCAGATGGCACTGGATCGTTGGGCCAGTGTATAGCATCAGGTACGTGTTACCCGCTATCTCGAACTTGTATTGCCAGTCGCAGAACAACTCCAATCCCTGGTACGTGTCGCGGTAGCTGACCTGGTCGGTGGACATCTCGCTTACTGCCTCCCACTTGGAGCTGTGGGTGGCGAAAGTGTAGTTCAGCCCAAGCGTGGTGCCGAAGCCTTTGATGACAGTAGCATCGTAGCTCACACCCACCTTGAAACCATGCATCGGGTTAGCTTCTATCTTCTTGGACGTCGGAGAGTTGATGTAAAGCGTTGGGGCAGCAAATCCGACATGTACGCCAAAGCCGCCCATGTTCTCTTGCGCCATGGCACCTGCTGTCAGCAGCAGGGCGCAGAGGATGATTGTTGTTCGTTTCATTGTATGTTGTTTGATTGTTATCTGTTTGGTTGTTTACTTGACAGCGTTCGTTTTCAGTGAGTGCTTTCCGCTTGATTGCGCCGGTTGCTTAGGCTGCTTGTCTTCCTCCTCGTCTGCATTGTCCGATGCGCTCTGTGCCTGCTTGGCGGTGCGCTCCGTGCGTGGTACGTTGATCAGTACATCGGCAGGTACGCGCGGACGCTCATCCTCTGCCCAGAAGAACGCACTGAGGTGCATCACAGCATCGCTGGCCTGATTCAATGGGTACATCGTACCGGTAGTAGCGGTGGTGAACAGCACATGATGTACATGCTGATCCTCCAGATACACCTTAACAAAACTGCTCTGCGTGCGGTTGCAGCCGCTCAGGGTGTGCTCCTTCTCGTCCACGGGGAAAAACACTGTCTCTGCATTGCCGTTGACATCCACCTGATAGACCTCTCCGTCACGGACATGCGCAATGATCTCCTTGCCGCTCATCTGATTGTAGTGCAACAGGTCGTGCTGCTGGATGCAGATAGCCGAACCGATACCATGCGCATAATCAACCTCTTCGTTCTTGAAGTAGATCAAGATACTATCTGCCGCCACCTGGTTATTATCGTTCCAGCACACCGGCTGACCGTACATTTTGCCGATGGAGTCGTTGCCCAGATACACGGCCGAATCACAAACGCCCTGCATGTCATCGCGGTAGATGCGCACGTTCCTGTATGCCCGTACGCGTTGGTAGGTGCTATCCTTGGGCAGGGTGTCCGATAGCGCCAGCTCCTCGGTGAACAGTGTATCGGCGTGCATGTATGTATGCAGGCTGTCGCCCCAGTGCTCCAGCAGCGCCTGCTGCGTGGCAAATCCGTGTGCCCCCCATTCAGGATGCGTCGAGGCGGATGAGCCGCTCTCATATAGTTCTCCATAGTTACCCTTTAGGGTAATATGCTCGGTCGAATCGGCTAATTCGATGTTCCCGTACAGCCTTCCGAAGGCTTGCTTCTTGTCGTAATAGATGGTGTCGCCTGTCATGAACTGCCCGTCTATATGTGTCACCGTTGAGCGGTCGAAGAGTTCTGACTCCTCTGTGCGCGTGTTGTATGTGCCGTTCGATGAGTGGATGGTGGTCTCCTGCTCATACAGGATGACGGTCGGGCTCACAAGTTGGGCAATATGTGTTTCCGTGTCGTAGAGCAGTGTGTCGGTGTCCATCGTGAAACGGTCGTTCACCAGATGAACGCTGTCGCGGAACGCTGCGTGCTTGTTGTACGGTGTGTACTGCCCCCAGCGCGAGGTGAGCGTGTTCAGATCATCCACGATCTTACCGCCGGAGTAGTAGTACGCTATATCGCTGGCGCGATTGTAGTTCAGGCTGTCCGTAGTGAGTATAGCCTCCTGATGCAGCAGCTGCACATCCCCGCGCAAACGGGCGAGCTTGGTGTTGCCGTCGTAGTAGAGCTTGTTGCCGTAGCCGGTCAGGGTGTCACCCTGCACCATCTTCACGTGCCCGAAAGCCTCCAGCGAGTTTGTGGACTCGTAGAAGTTAGCCGAGTCGCAGTACATGAGCGCATCGTCGTGCCGGAAGACGACGTTTCCGACCACTATTCTGGCATCAGGTAACTTCTGCTGATCAAACAGCAGGTTGTCCGCCCGCTCCAGATACACCAGCGTTTGACTAATTGACAATTGACAATTGACAATTGACAACAAGCACGCCGCTGCCAGCACTACTATAAACCGTTTAACACTCACTGATGGTTGTTGAGCAGCCAAATTTGGCTGCTACATTTAATGAATCCAGTTCGGGTACTCAAAGTCGCATCCTACCCAACGCGGGTCGATCTGTACGTACACCTCTTTCTGCTTGTTGAGTATCCACTTTTGGATAAACTCCGTGGACAGCTTCTGCTCCAGCATAGCTCTGATGGCTTGGAAGTCATCGGTTAGGTTAGCGCGGTGCATATCGGTCTTGCGTTTGAGTTTGACGATGGCGCACACCTCTTTGTTCTTCGTGGGATCCATCATCACAAACGGCTCGGATATATCGCCCTCCTTCATCGAGTAGATCTGCTTGGCTACCTCTGCCGGCAGGTCTTGGTACTCAAACTTCGATGCACCGGTGTTGGGGTTGGTCATCAGTCCGGCGTTCATCGCGGTGTTTTTGTCTTCGGAGTACTGGATGATCGCCTGCTCAAAGGTCATACTGTCAGCGCGTATCACCTTGGCGATAGAGTCCAGTCGGTTGATGGCGTTGATCTTGTCGGTAGCCGACACGCGCGGCTTGAGCAGAATATGACGGCAGTTGATGCGCTCACCATGTTTTTCGATCAGTTGGATGATATGAAAGCCGTACTCGGTCTCCACGATGCGGCTCACCTTCTTGGGGTCATTGAGGTTAAACGCCACATCGGCGAATTCGGGCACCAGCTGTCCGCGCCCCACAAAACCTAACTCACCACCATGCTTGGCGCTCTCTGTATCCTCTGAATAGAACCGTGCGAGCATCGCAAAATCCGTCTGTCCGCTTGTAACGCGCTCGGTGAACTCACGCAGCCGACCTTTCACGCGCTCTATCTCCTCAACAGGCACCGGCGGCACGAAACTCAGTATCTGCACCTCCACCTCGGCGGGCATCATGGGGATAGAGTCCTGCGGCAGACTGTTGTAGTAGCGGCGTATCTCGGCCGGCGTGGGCTTGATGTTCGATGTGAGCTTCTGCTGCATCTGCTGGATGGTCATCTGGTTGCGAACGGTCTTCATCATCTCTTCGCGGATCTCAGAGCTGCTCTTGCGGAAGTACTCCTCCATCTTCTCCTTCGAACCGATCTGCGAGATGTAGTAGTTCATGCGCATATCCACCTGGTGGCTGACTGTTGACTCCGACACCTCTACCGAGTCCAGCTCAGCCTGGTGCAGAAAGAGTTTCTGTACCGCCAGTTGCTCGGGGATCACGCAGTACGGGTCACCCGGGATCGCCTGCCCCTCGTACTGAGCACGCAGACGCTCCTCCTCAACCTCCGAACGCAGGATAGCGTCGTCACCCACTATCCAGATCACTTCATCAATGATGTTATCCTGCGCCATGCACGGCACAGATAACGCCAACAGACAAATATATAGTAACTTCTTCATTCGTAAATATCAACTATCAATTATCAATTATCAATTATCAATTATCATTTGTCATTTGTATCTTTCCCGTCCTTACGGCGTCATCGTAGATCTGGCGGCGCTGCTCTTGCAGGAACGTAACGCGTCGCTCTTGAAGGATCATCTTGTCGATAGCTTCGCGCGCATACTCCACCGGCATCGGCTCGCCTGCCAGCCTACAGTCGGTTACCTGCAGCAGATAGACGGATGTAGAGTCTTGCTCGGCAAACTGCTTGTCGTGCGCCAAGGTTTTCTGCCACTTGTTCGATGGCATGCGCATCAGGATTTGGTTGCCTGTTCGCCATTGCTCGGTGAACAGCTCATAGCCGCTCGCGTACTGGTAGGCGTATTTCTCGATGTATTCGAGGTTTTCCTCTTCGTTGATAGCAGCCAGCCGCTTCTTCAGTTCGGGCTGCGATGGAGCGTCCTGCGGGATCACCAGCAGTGCGCCTCGCAGAATGTTCTCCTGCAGGATGAACCGATCTTGGTGGTGCACGTAGAATGTGTCGGCCTCGGCGTCCGTCACGGTTTTAGGCATGCGTTTATCTACAATGTGACGCTCGTACTCCGCCACATACAGGCTGCGGCGGTAGTCCTCCACCATAGCCTCTATCTCCGGCGTGCTGTGGTTCTTTCCCTCCTGATAGCGGAGGATATCCGTTGCCCAGCGGCGGATGAACTGCTCGGCGTATCGCGCGCTGTCCTCCGGCGTGGTGGCGGCTTGCGTCACGGCATCCAGGTCAGACTGGTAGAGGTAATTGTTACCCAACTGCACCACTGCGCCCTCTTTCACATCGCGACGGATCAGGTTGCAACTGCTCATGCCAAGCAGCAGCATACATGCTGCGACTATATATTGCTGTTTCATATTCATGTTTTGTCGTTGTCCTTCGGCATTCGGCTATTATTTGCACAAAGGTACTAATTTATTTGCATAAATGCAAATTTTATGCCAAAATTCTGCCAATACGTGCTAATTTTGCTCGTTAGCATGATATACAGTGTACAATTTAGCCCCTTCGACCTGCTCATAGCAGGCAGGAAGTACTACTTTAGGAGCACGCGTTCCTTGTCCTGCATGCGCAGGCGAAACCTCGATGTGCATCTCGTCCCAAATATCCGACTGCAGTATATGTTCCAGCAGTGTGGTTCCTCCCTCTACCATCACGGAGTGTATGCCTCGTGCCGCCAGATCCTGCAGTACGAACGGCCAGTCGGTGCGATCGTCATAGACGATAGTTGGCGCGTCATTGGAAAAGATCTTGGCATCTTCTGCTATCCGGTGATGTCTGTCGAGCACTACGCGTACGGGGTTTCTGCCCGGCCAGCGTGTGGTGAGCAGCGAGGGGTTGTCCATCAGCGCAGTACGCGTGCCTACCATGATCGCCATGTTCTCAGCCCGCATCTTGTGCACCAGTTGCTTGGTGACAGCATTCGATATAAGTAGCGGCTTCGATTTTTGAGCTATAGGTGTCACGTCGAGTGTATTTGTTATAGAATCGTAGATTCTATTGTCAACGAACCCATCGGCAGTTTGCGCCCATTTGAGGATGACGTACGGACGGTGTTTTTCGTGCAGACAGAGGAAACGTTTGTTCAGTTTTCTGCATGCCTCTTCCTCTACGCCCACTGTGACCTCAATGCCTGCATCGCGCAGCTTCTGCACGCCTCGCCCGGCGACCTGCGGGTTAGGGTCCAGACATCCGACCACCACCCGCCGCACACCTTTGCTGATGATCAGATCAGCGCAAGGGGGTGTCTTGCCGTAGTGCGAGCATGGCTCTAAGGATACGTATAGTGTCATGCAGGCGTACTTGGCGGCTCGCTCTGCCTCGCTCATATCTGCCATGCGCCGCTCTGCTGCGCGGAAGCACTCTACCTCAGCATGTGCCTCGCCGTATTTCCGGTGCCAGCCTTCGGCAACAAGCCGGCCGTCAGCGTCCACCAGCACAGCGCCTACCATCGGGTTGGGAGCAACGTAGTACGCTCCGTTTTGGGCGAGTTCAACGCATCGGAGTATATAATCAGAGTCTGTCATAATAACCTTAGTCTTCGCTCGATTTCGAAATGCGGCTACAAAGTTACGAAAAAAAAATGATATTTGCAAGTTTGCGGCGAAAAAAATATCACTTTAGCGAATTCCGTAAGCAGACTAAGATGCTTTTTGAGTAGATGAAATCTCGATAAATATTGATGAAGTTAACGCATCTAAAAGGAGTATAAGCGTGCGTTTGTGCTTGTTTTACGTGCAATAGGACAAAAATTGCAGATATTTGTAACTTTCCGCACAAAAGATTTGCATATTCCAGCCAAACCTAAAACGATTGGAGAATTAACTTATTCAGATAGAGTGGCTGTATCGGATGCTTTTTATAAGGTTATTCTTCGAAAGACTGACTCCGACAGGAGTGCTATAGGATTCATGATGCCAAATAAGGCCGGACATAAACCACTCAAGAAGTATGCTGTGTCAGTAGATGAAGTTGAAAAGATAACGGATATCGACTTCTTTGTCGCTCTACCTGATAGCATCGAAGAAAAGGTTGAATCCAAATATAACCTGAAGGATTGGGATTTATAGCATTTATCACGGATCGTTCCATCACTACTCCAAGCCATCCTCGCGACCATTTCGGGATCATCGCGGACGAGCGCGTAGGATGAGCGTCACAGCGTGTCGCGAGAAAGTGCCAGCGGATTTTTGCGAAAATTGATTGACGCTTTTGACGTTATTGACGCTATTGGGGAAATGATGGGTGTCATAATGTGCTCATATTCAGGACAAATGCGGCGAAAGCGTCAATAACGTCAAAAACGACACGTAAAAAGTTGCAAAAAAACAATGTGACTTCGGAGCGGATTATAAAAAAACAGGATGACCCTTTTGACCCTTTTGCCCCTTTGGCACTATTTTGACCTTTTTGTACATGCTGAGAAACAGGCAGTTACGAGAGAAAGGGTCAAAAGGGTCAAAAAGGCCATGAAAAAAGTCGAAACATTTGGGGGAGGTTGCTGAGACGGCAGGGAAACGTCAGCAGAATGTCTCGAGTATTGTCTAGGATTGGCGGGTAAATGACAGATAAACGGCTCGAGTTACTCTCGATGAAGTTGGACAAAAGTTTGGCTGAAGAACTATCCGCAAAAAGGGTGAAATATAGCAATCTGCAAAAAAAAAGCATAATTGTTGCGCGAAAATTTGCAAATATCATTTTTTTTTTGTATCTTTGCAAGCGCATTCGGTAAAAGAGCGCAATGCGTGTATATCGAACTGAAGAACAGCAAACAATCAATATTAACTAACAATACTTAAACACATGATTTACTCGAAAGAAGTACAAGAAATGTGCGTTGTAGCCAAGGGTCCGAAGCACGGTCCGGCTCCTATCCCCGAAGAGGGCAAGTGGGTAAAGGCTACTGAGATCAAGGACATCTCAGGTATGACGCACGGTATCGGCTGGTGTGCTCCCCAACAGGGTACTTGCAAGCTCAGCCTTAATGTGAAGAACGGCGTTATCGAAGAAGCGCTGGTTGAGACTATCGGTTGCTCGGGAATGACTCACTCGGCTGCTATGGCTGCTGAGATCCTGCCGGGCAAGACGATTCTCGAGGCGCTGAACACCGACCTCGTTTGCGACGCTATCAACACGGCTATGCGCGAGCTGTTCCTGCAGATCGTTTACGGCCGTACACAGAGTGCCTTCAGTGAGGGCGGTTTGACCATCGGTGCAGGTCTAGAAGACCTGGGCAAGGGCCTCGTATCGCAGTGCGGTACGCTGTACTCGACCAAGGCTAAGGGTGTTCGTTACCTGCAGCTGACCGAGGGCTACATAACCAAGGAGTTCCTGGACGAGGACAACGAGGTTTGCGGCTACGAGTACGTGCACATGGGCAAGTTCATGGACGCCGTGAAGAAAGGCGTTGACGCTAATGAGGCTCTGAAGAGCGTGACCGGAACCTACGGCCGCACGACCAAGGAGCAAGGCGCAGTTAAATCAATCGACCCACGCAAAAACTAAGGAGGACAGACTATGTTACGTGAAGTAAAATTTGAGTCGCAAGACCGCCGCGAGAAACAGATTCTCGCCGCACTGAACGCCAATGGCATTGCTTCCATCGAGGAGGCTAACCAGATCTGCGAGCAATATGGCCTCGATCCTTATATGACCTGCGAGGAGACCCAGCGTATCTGCTTTGAGAACGCCAAGTGGGCTTATGTAGTAGGCACCGCTATCGCCCTGAAGAAAGGTTGCAAGAACGCTGCCGACGCCGCTGAGGCTATCGGTATCGGCCTGCAGGCTTTCTGCATCCCGGGCTCTGTAGCTGACGACCGCAAGGTTGGTATCGGTCACGGTAACCTGGCAGCCCGTCTGCTGCGTGAGGAAACACAGTGCTTCGCTTTCCTCGCCGGTCACGAGAGCTTCGCTGCCGCTGAGGGCGCAATCAAGATCGCCGAGATGGCCAACAAGGTAAGAAAGAACCCGCTGCGCTGCATCCTGAACGGTCTGGGCAAAGACGCTGCTAT
>DBXI01000051.1 GCA_002309255.1 Bacteroidales bacterium UBA1216
TTCAACGCGCAGAAAGACCTCCCCGGAGGCAAGACGACCATGAAGAGCTACCTCTGGAGCTTGGAGCTGGCGACGTACGACCAGAACCACTAATTGACAATTGACAAATGACAAATGACAATTGACAAAGGCGGTTAGAGAGTACGGATTGAACGGATTAAACGAACAAAAATCCGTGAAAATCCGTGAGATCCGTACTCGAACAAAAAAAAAGGAAGCACTATGAAGAAAGTAATTATCCTATCCGCACTTGCAGTCTGTATCGGCGCTCTGGCCCTATCATCCTGCAACGTGACGCGTACGATCACCACCACCTCATCGAGCATCCAGCGTGGCGACACGACGGTGATCATCCAGACCAAGACCATCGAGCAGTACGACGCAACGAAAAGGCTGTACTGAAGGCCGATTCGTTGAATTTGAAAGAAAAGTGCGGAAAACTGCACTTTTTTTTCAGATTTATTTGCAAATGTCAAAAAAATTTCGTAACTTTGTACGTTTTTGTGTAAAACGGAAAAAATTAGACATTGAAAGACCTGTTTAACATATTTCTGAAGAACGAGACAGTAGAGGTGGAAGAACTGGCGGATTACCAAGTGCTCCTGCTGGATAGTTATGATCCGAAGCCTGCCATGATGGCAGTGTCAGCGCTGACGGTCTATCAGTTGGAACACGACTACGAACGTGGTCGGTTCCAGATGTTGCTCTGGGCGATGAGCAAGCGCTGCAGTTTATCCGTGCGGCTGCGAGCAATAATCGGACTGCTGATGATCTGCAGTTACAAGGACGTGCGTGACGAGTGGGCACTGGAGCAGATGGCTGACTTGCTATCGTACGAGAATGAGATGGCTTTTGACGCGTGGTGTGCCATCCTGAAGGCATGCAAGCCCGAGACGTTCGACCCTAACTACGCGATCATGCGCCCGATGTACAACAGCGAGCCGTTCAACAACTCGCCGGAGATGTACTTCCAGGAGTTTGAGAGAGGTGTGGTGGAGAACATAGGCGACTATGAGTGGAGGCTGGCCGA
The DNA here is from genome assembly GCA_002309255.1 of Bacteroidales bacterium UBA1216. GTDB lineage: Bacteria > Bacteroidota > Bacteroidia > Bacteroidales > Paludibacteraceae > Colicola. Next base: position 1,031 of record DBXI01000051.1, read on the forward strand.
GATCTTCTTCGATACGATGAACGTGTGCGATAGCGACAAGTACGTGCTGATGATGCTACTACGTCAGTACCTACCGGTGATCGTGGAGCAACTCAAGGAGCAGGACATCGATCTGGACGCGCTGGACGACATCAATCTGAACTTCCAGCAGATGATGATGATCAGCAACGGAAAGGATCATCTCAAGCCGCGCAAATATGAGCTGAATCCGATGGAGAACTACGTGCAGCAGATGTACCGGTTCATCAATGCATCACGACACACATCGGCTCGGCTGGACAAAGATAAGGACGCCCTACGGAAGACGATGATCGACAAGATGGTCGTAGTCGGAGCGGAGCAGAACGCCGAGATCAATGCGATATAAGAATGGGAATCTTCAAATCTTGAATACGAAAAATACGAAAAATACGAAAAATACGTAGAATACGAAAAATACGAAAAATACGTAGAATACGAAAAATACGTAGAATACGAAAAATACGCAGAAATGACTAATCGACCAACAATAATTGAATTTGTAGAGCACTACACGCGCGAATATGCGGAGCACGTCTTTCTGCGCGAAAAGATAGGCGATACGTGGACGGAGACGACGTTCGCTCAGACTCGCGAGCAGGCGCACTTCATCGGTGCAGGACTGATGGCACTCGGCCTGAAGAAAGGCGAGCGTGTTGCTCTACTCTCTCAAGGACGTAACCTCTGGGTGACGGGGGAGTTAGGTATCTTGTATGCCGGCGCAGTGAATGTGCCGCTGTCCATCAAGCTGGAGGAAGCTTCGGATCTGTTGTTCCGCATCCAGCACTCCGATGCAGGGATGATCATGACCAGCGAGCAGCAGTTGCCGAAGATCCGTAAAATCCTACCCCAATGTCCGAACGTGCGCCAGGTGATCGTGTTTGACCACTTAGAGAATTACGAAGACCGCGAGATAGGTATAGATGCCGTGATTGCTGCCGGCGAGAAGCAGCTCAAGGAAGATGAGAAAGCCTTCGAAGAGCGCTACATGAGCGTGAAGCCCGACGACTATGCGAACATATCCTACACCTCGGGCACGACGGCTGACCCGAAAGGCATCTTACTCACGCACCGTAACTACACGGCTAACGTCGAGCAGGCGCGCTCCGTGGTAGGCATCGATCTGGACGACGTGATGCTGATCATCCTGCCGCTTGACCACTGCTTTGCGCACGTCGCAGGATTCTACACGATGATGTCGTACGGCGGCTCGATAGCTACCGTTCCCGTAGGCAAGAACGCCATGGCTACATTGAGGAATATACCTATCGCTATCCGCGAGACACGTCCGGCGGTGATGCTGTCCGTACCCGCACTGGCGCGTAACTTCCGCAAGAACATTGAGGCAGGCATCAAAGCCAAAAGTGCAACCGTAGAGAAGCTGTATAACTTCGCCCTGAAGAATGCTATAGCTTATAACAAAGAGTACTGGAACAGAGGCGGCTGGCAGTGCTGGCGCTATCCGCTGGTTAGATTGTTCGACCGCCTGATCTTCAAGGCTGTGCGGGAGAACTTCGGAGGACGGATGAAGTTCTTCGTGGGCGGCGGTGCGCTGCTCGACATCGAGCTGCAGCGGTACTTCTGCGCAGTAGGCATGCCTATGTTCCAAGGCTACGGACTGAGCGAGGCAACACCTATCATCTGCGCCAACTCGGGCGAGGCGGCTATCTTCGGTTCGAGCGGACGCATCGTTGCCAACGAGGAGGTAAAGATCTGCGACGGCGATGGCAACATCGTGGGGGACGGCGTACGCGGCGAGATAGTTATCCGCGGCGAGAACGTCATGGCGGGCTACTGGAAGAACCCCGAATCCACTGCCAAGACGATCATCGACGGATGGCTGCACACCGGCGACATGGGTTATGTGACAAAGAAACACCCTGGATTCTTGTGGGTGGTTGGTCGGTTCAAGAGCCTGCTCATCAGCGCCGATGGCGAGAAATACAGCCCCGAGGGCTTTGAGGACAGTCTGACGGATGGTTCACCGTATGTAGAGCAATGTATATTGCACAATAACCAAAACCCCTACACCATCGCGCTCATCGTACCCGCCAAGGACAACCTCCAAGCATGGTGCAAGCAGCTAGGCAAAGATCCCAAATCAGCCGAAGGCCAAAAGCTGATGCTGGAGAAGATCCAAGCCGAGGTAGATGCCTACAAACCCGGCCGCAAGCACGCCGGTGAGTTCCCCGAAGCATGGCTGCCCAAGGCGCTCGCCGTTCTCGGCGAGCAGTTCACCGAGCAGAACCACCTCGTCAACTCCACGATGAAGGTCGTGCGCGGAAAGGTCGAGCAGTACTTTGCTGATCGTATAGACTACGCTTATACGCAGGAAGGAAAAAATCTGTATAACGAGAAGAATATGCAAGCCGTGCTATGATTCCTGCTTTAGAAAATAGAAAATGGAAGGTCGTCAAGTCGGAGAATATTCTGCACTTGGGTGAGTGGCTGAGCGTTAGGCAGGAGACCGTAGAGCTGCCTTCGGGACGACAGATACCTACGTGGTTCATCCTTGAGTTCCCTGACTGGATAAACGTGATCGCCATCTCCAAGGACGGGAAGTTCGTCATGGAAGACCAGTACCGCCACGCTTTGGGACAGACCTGCTACGAGATAGTGGCGGGCGTGATAGACAAGGGCGAGACACCATTGCAGGCTGCACAACGCGAACTATCCGAAGAGACAGGTTACGGCGGAGGGACATGGGAGCTGTTCATGACACTCTCCCCCAACCCGACGAACCACAACAACCGCGTTTATACCTTCCTTGCCCGTGACGTAGAGAAAATCTCCGAGCAGCACCAGGAAGCCACAGAAGACATCCACGTTGATATCTTCACCCGCGAGCAGGTGCGCGAGATGCTTGACCGCGGCATGATCATGCAAGCATTGATGGCCGCTCCACTGTGGAAATACTTTGCAATAAATAACTAATCATAAAACTACAAAAATCATGAAACCATCACACATTGAGCATCTTGGTATTGCAGTACCGAGTATTGAGGAAGCTGCTCCCTTCTTTGAGTTTTTGTCAGGCGCTCCCTGCTACAGCATTGAAGTAGTAGAGGATCAGAAAGTACGTACCGCCTTCTTTAAGGTAGGTGAAGTGAAGATCGAGCTCCTGGAGCCGACGTCGCCTGAGTCCACCATCGCCAAGTTCATCGAGAAGAACGGCGGTCGCGGCGGCGTTCACCACGTAGCATTCAACGTTGAGAGCGTAGCTGACGCGCTGGCAGAGTGCGAAGCTGCAGGCATCCAGCTCATCGACAAAGCTCCGCGCAAAGGCGCAGAGAACCTGATGATTGCGTTCCTGCATCCGAAGTCAACGAAGGGCGTATTGACCGAATTGTGCCAACAGCCACGTTAAATTGTTAAATCGTTAAACTGTTATATTGTTATGGACAGTACAAAACTTCAAAAGTTAATTGACTCGCGCGCGAAGGCATGTGCCGGTGGCGGCGAGGCTGCGGTGGAGAAACACCACGCTAAGGGCAGTTACACCGCGCGTGAGCGAATAAATAAGTTATTGGACGAGGGTTCGTTTGAAGAGGTGGATATGTTCCTCACCCACCGCTGCACGGACTTCGGTATGGATAAGAAAGTGTTCCTGGGCGACGGTGTTGCCGTTGGTTCGGGTACGATTGACGGCCGTCTGGTATTCGTGTTCGCACAGGATGCAACGGTCATCGGCGGTTCGCTGAGTGAGACCATGGCACAAAAGATCTGCCACGTGATGGATCAGGCCATGAAGCTCGGTGCACCTATCATCGGACTGAACGACTCCGGCGGAGCACGTATTCAGGAAGGTGCCTGCGCACTGGCGGGGTATGCCGAGATCTTCGAGCGTAACATTCTCGCTTCAGGCGTTGTGCCGCAGATCAGTGTCATCTTCGGCCCGTGTGCCGGCGGTGCCGTTTACTCCCCTGCCCTGACGGACTTCATCATGATGACCGAGCAGAACTCGTACATGTTCATCACCGGCCCGAAGGTAGTAAAGAGCGTGACGGGTGAGGACGTGACCGTTGAGCAGCTGGGTGGCGCCAAGGTACATGCCTCGAAGTCCGGCGTGACACACTTCGTTGCCGCTACCGAGGACGAGGCACTGGCTGAGGTACGTCGATTGGTTTCGTTCATCCCGCAGAACAACATGGAGGAAGCACCTCTCATGGAGTGCACGGATGATCCTGCACGTATCGAGGACGACCTGAACGAGATCGTTCCTGACGATCCGAACAAACCCTACAACATGAAGGACATCATCAACCTGATCGTTGATAACGGCGACTTCATGGAGGTTCACAAGGACTACGCCAAGAACGTTATCTGCGGTTTTGCACGCTTCAACGGCCGCTCGACAGGTATCATCGCCAACCAGCCTAACTGGCTTGCCGGTGTGTTGGACTGCGACGCAAGCCGTAAGGCTGCACGTTTCGTCCGTTTCTGCGATGCGTTCAACATCCAGATCCTGACGCTGGTTGACGTACCGGGCTTCCTGTGCGGTACAGGTCAGGAGTATGCAGGTATCATCGACCACGGAGCAAAACTGATGTTCGCATACGGCGAGGCAACTGTACCCAAGGTAACGATCACCGTCCGCAAGAGTTACGGTGGCTCGCACATCGTGATGAGTTGCAAGCAGTTGCGCGGCGACATGTGCTACGCTTGGCCGAACGCCGAGATCGCCGTGATGGGTGCCAGCGGTGCCGTAGGTGTGCTGCAAGCCAAGGCTATCAAGGCTATCGAGGATCCTGCTGAGAAGAAAGCGTTCATCGCCGAGAAGGAGGCTGAGTACAAGGACAAGTTCGCTTCGCCTTACCAGGCTGCCAACCGCGGATATATTGACGACGTTATTGAGCCGCGCAACACCCGTGCACGTATCATCCGTGCCTTTGAGATGCTGCAGACGAAACGCCTGACGAATCCTTTGAAGAAACATAGTAATATTCCTCTTTAGACCGCTAACGCTGAAAGAAAAAAGACCGTTTCACTAAAAGAATAAAGACTTATTAGGTTTTTATCTTTGAGTGAGTGAAACGGAATAATCGTTCGAAAGAAAATGAGATAAGAACGGTCTTTCGACTTTCGACTAAAAATGAATGAATATGAATTTTTTAGCAATCAACTGGCCACATGTATGGTTCGTGACGCTGCTGGGCTTTGCGCTGGTACTCGTCCTGCTGGTGGTGCTGATATATGTGCTCAAGCTGTTCGGCGTTATCATGCAACCTCGCGTTAAGGTGGAAACACCCAAAGAGGTTCATGAGGCCGTGGGTGCTCCCCGCAAGGAAGAGAGCGAGCACATCACCCTCACCGGTGAGGCTACAGCCGCTATTGCCATGGCACTTCATCTGTACTACAACGGTATTCATGATGAGGAGCCGACGCACGTCACTATTAAGAGAATTGAACGTAAATATTCTCCATGGAACGCTAAGATCATGGGAATGAACAATTTGCATCGTAACTAATATGAAAGAATTTAAGTTTGTTATTGATGGTCATAAGTTTACGACGACTGTCAATGAGTTGGAAGGCAACATGGCTGAGGTAACGGTCAATGGCACCGCCTTCAAAGTACAGATAGAGAAAGATGAGCCAGCCGCTCGTCCTACCGTTCATCAGGTAGTGAGTGCTGCTCAGCAGCCAGCCGCTGCATCTGCTGCCGGTGGTGCAGTTCAGGTGGTTAAATCGCCACTGCCGGGTTCGATCGTCAAGGTGAACGTCAAGGTAGGCGACACGGTGAAGGTAGGCGACGAGCTGCTGACCATGGAGTCGATGAAGATGGAGAACAGCGTTAAGTCGGAGTTTGCCGGTGTGGTTAAGGCTGTTTATGCCGAGCCGGGCAAAAACGTGATGCAGGAGGACAAACTCATCGAGATCGCAGCTACCGGTGCTCCCGCTGCTGCACCCCAGCCTGCTCCTGCTCCCAAGGCTGAAGCCCCGAAACTTGCACCTGCACCCGCTCCGGCACCCAAACCTGCCGCTGCACCCGTAGCCGGACAGAAGGTTACTTCGCCGCTGCCGGGTTCGATCGTTAAGGTTCTGGTGAGCGAAGGGCAGGTTGTGAAGAAAGGCGACATCCTTCTTATTCTCGAATCAATGAAGATGGAGAATCCTGTTCTTGCCGAGCAGGACGGTACTGTTAAGCAAGTAGCCGTCAGCGCCGGTCAGAACGTGATGCAAGATGATCTGCTGATTGTGCTCGGATAAATAGACCGCTAACGCTGAAAGAACAAAGACCGCTTCGCTAAAAGAACAAAGACTAATTAGGCTTTAGTCTTTGAGTGAGTGAAACGAACGGTCTTTCGACTTTCGACTAAAACGATTAAACTATGTGGACTGACATTTTAGAATTCTTCCGTGGCATGGGATTCATGCAGATGGGAGCGGATTTCCTCGGCGCAGGTTGGCAACAACTGGTTATGCTGTTTGTATCGTTCTTCCTGCTGTACCTTGCCATCAAGAAGCAATACGAACCGCTGCTGCTGCTGCCGATTGCTTTCGGTATGCTGCTGACCAACCTGCCCGGTGCGAACATGTTCCACTCGGAGCTGTGGTCGGCGTTCCTTGACCCGAGCAGCCCTGCGTACCACAGTTATGGTGCCATTCTGAAAGAAGGCGGCCTTCTGGACGTGCTGTATATCGGCGTGAAGGCCGGTGTTTATCCTTGCCTTATCTTCATCGGTGTGGGTGCGATGACGGATTTCGGTCCGCTGATTGCCAACCCGAAATCCCTGCTGCTCGGTGCAGCGGCACAGATAGGAATATTCATTACCTTCCTCTGCGCCAACGCGATGGGCTTCACCGAGGCACAGGCAGGCTCGATCGGCATCATCGGCGGTGCGGATGGTCCCACGAGTATCTTCCTGACCTCAAAGCTCGCGCCTGAACTGCTTGGCCCGATCGCCATCGCGGCGTACAGTTACATGGCACTGGTGCCGGTGATCCAGCCGCCTATCATGCGTCTGCTGACCACCAAGAAGGAGCGCGCTATCAAGATGAAGCAGCTGCGTGCCGTGAGCAAGACAGAGAAGATTATCTTCCCCATCATGGTCACCACCATCGTGGCACTCATCCTGCCCGACGCAGCGCCTCTGATCGGCTGCCTGATGTTAGGCAACCTGATGAAGGAGTGCGGCGTAGTAGATCGCCTGAGCAAGACAGCGCAGAACGAGCTGATGAACATCGTGGTTATCTTCTTGGGCTTGTCGGTTGGTGCAACCGCAACAGGTGCTTCGTTCCTGAACTGGCAGACGCTGATGATCCTGGCTATGGGTATCGTGGCGTTCGGCATCGGTAGTGGCGGCGGTGTGCTGCTCGCCAAGCTGATGAACGTCTTCTCGAAGGAGAAGATCAACCCGCTGATTGGTTCAGCCGGCGTGAGTGCAGTGCCGATGGCTGCACGTGTCAGCCAGCAGGTAGGGCAAGAGGAGAACCCGGGTAACTTCCTGCTCATGCACGCCATGGGTCCGAATGTAGCCGGTGTGATCGGTTCGGCTGTTGCCGCAGGTATCCTGCTCACCATGCTCGGATAAGACGGCATCGTCATATAAAGGAAAAAGCGCGTTCGGGCGCTTTTTTCTGTTCATAGGAATGTTGTTTTGGGGGCTTGCCTGGCTTGCAGGGCTTGCCGAGCGTTATGCTTTTGCTCCGGCGCGCAAGAGTGTGACGCCTGCCTTGCCTAAGCGATATAACCACGGCCGACAGATACACAGGAATCGTCCGTGCTCCACCATCGTTCCGCCGAACTCAGCCTTGAATTCCCGCACGCCATACGATACACCGGGTTCGCCGGCTCCCATCATGTCGTAGCGCTGCAGGGCGCTGGTGTTTGTCCATTGGATACCCGCCCAGGTAGCCATCACCGATGGGTACTGATCCTTATACTCGGCGTTCAGCCCGCACTCGAACCACTCATATACGCTCTTGCTGTCCGCCACGACCATCGATCCGCCGATCACCTTGTCGTTGTAGCTAACCAGCATGTACTTCCCTACTCCCTGTTTATGTGCCTCCAGGAAGAACTCCAAAGGCCATAGCGGGGTCTTCACCTTGGTTCGGTACAACTGCTGCAAGCTCTGATACCACATTCGGATTTCTGCTTCACCGATGGTTTCGGGATCAAGTACAGTCACTTGGGTCTTTTCACTTTTGCGGATCTGCCTCTTCCTGTTATCGCTCAGTTGCTCCCATAGCCGTGTCTTGTCGCAGCAATCAAGGTGGAAGTTAAGGTGCGGGCGGTACGCAAACCCCGCCTGAGTGAATGCCTCACGCCAACGGCTATAATCGTTGAAGTTGCGCGTCTCGATATATATCGCTTTGGTTTTCAGGTGCTCACGCACGGCTATCATTAGCGCTTTGACCTCCTCATCGGAGCAGTCGTCAGCCAGACAAGCTCCACCTACGATGATCGCTCTGCGCGTGAACCACTGCTTGGCGGCAGAGGGCTCTTGGGTCAGATAGCCGACACACACGCCACGCAACGCATCGGGGCTTATGGTCTCTAATCCGTGCTTCGGTTCATTTACTAACGCAAAGGCGAATGCCTCCAACAGCTCCGGCAACGAGGCATACAAGCGGTAAGCATCCGGGCTCTGAAACCATGTACCCGTAGCGCTGTCGCGAATCAGTGCAGACCACTGATCATGATTAATCGCGTCATATGTCGTGATGACCGTCATCCGTTTGCTATCGCAGTTGCTACCTACAAGGCGAACAGCCGCACTAATCGGCGCGGGTGATACGTGCACCTATAGCGTTGAGTCGGTGCTCTATGTCGGCGTAGCCGCGGTCGATCTGGTCAATATGATCAATACGGCTCGTACCCTCTGCACTCATCGCGGCGATGAGCATCGCAATTCCGGCACGTATATCGGGCGAGGTCATGTTGTTATGCTTGAGCTGGCGCGTGTGGTCGTGACCGATCACTACGGCTCGGTGCGGATCGCACAGGATGATCTGAGCACCCATGTCGATCAGTTTATCCACGAAGAACAGGCGGCTCTCGAACATCTTCTG
>DBXI01000011.1:0-6058 GCA_002309255.1 Bacteroidales bacterium UBA1216
GTGTTTTTCATGGTATTAGATTTAAGGTTAATGAAGATTGGATTGTCGGGAGACAATCCTTCTTTTTTTTTATAGTTTCTCCGAAAGCATCCTTTTTAATTTCCATCCGTTGCCTGGGCGAAAGTCCTCAACAACGTTTAAGATACTAACCATCGGTTTCATCCACATCGAAAAACACTCCGGAAAAAAGCGCTAAACGAGCCATAATACCCAAAAACAGAAAAAAGTGCAGCCAACTGTGCTTTTTTTTTATGAAAGATTTGCAAATGTCAAAAAAAAATCGTAACTTTGTAGGCGGATTGATAAATAGGGAGATCACAACTGCTCATCCCGCTTGGCAACGAGATATATAGCATTGACGGGCAACTGAATACTGATAACTGAATACTGATAACTGAATACTGACATGAAGCGTTCACTACTCTTGCTGCCGCTGATGATCGTAGCGGCAATAAGCATCACCGCTCAGCAACGGGAGCACGTAACTCTGCCTATGGATACGGCCATCCGCTACGGGCAGTTGCCGAACGGGCTGACGTACTACATCCGCCATAACGAGGAGCCCAAGCAGCGCTGCGAGTTCCACATAGCGCAGCGCGTAGGTGCAGTGCTCGAGGAAGATCATCAGAACGGCTTGGCGCACTTCCTGGAGCACATGGCGTTCAACGGCACGCAGCACTTCCCCGGCAAAGGGATCATCAACTACTTCGAGTCCATCGGCGTGAACTTCGGCGGGAGCATCAACGCCTACACCTCGATCGACGAGACGGTGTATCGGTTGTCGGACGTGCCCACTATCCGCGAAGGGATCATCGACTCGGCGCTGCTCGTCATGCACGACTGGAGCTGCGGATTGCTACTGTTGGACGAGGAGATAGATGCCGAGCGCGGCGTGATACGCGAGGAGTGGCGCACCGGCGCTACGGCGCAACGCCGCCTATGGAAACACAGCCGCGAGCTGATGTTCCCGAACAGCCGGTACGGAAAGCGCGACGTGATAGGTGACACAGCAGTGATCAACAACTTCACCTACGACGCCCTGCGCGACTACTACAAGAAGTGGTACGGGCCAGATAATCAGGCGATCATAGTGGTGGGTGACATCAACGTGGATCAGATAGAGCAGAAGATCAAAGACCTGTGGACCAACGTGCCGGAGCGCGCAAACCGAGGCGAGCGTCCGCTCTACACCGTGGATGACAACGAGGAGCCTATCGTAGCCATCGTGACCGACAAAGAGGCGCAGCAGACACGCATCCAGCTCTACTGGAAGCATCCGCAGACGCCCCTGTACATGCAGAACACGAACACCGCCTACCTGCTTGACCGCATACGCGGACTGATCTGCTCGATGCTGGACACACGCTTCGAGGAGGCGGCGATGAAGCCCGATGCACCGTTCGTAGGTGCCGGATCGGGGTACTTTGAGCTGGTCAAGCTCCGCGACGCGTTCAGCGCCATAACAGTAGCCAAAGAGGGCTTGGAGACCGAGGCATACGGAGCACTCCTGTACGAGCTGGAGAAGATGCGGCGCTACGGATTCACCGAGAGCGAGCTGGAGGTAGCCAAGACGAAGATGCTGTCCAGCTTCGAGAAAGCATACAACAGCCGCCAGACACGGAAGAACATCAGCTTGGCACGCGAGTACATCCGAAACTTCGAAGACAACGAACCGATACCCGGCATAGAGTTTGAGTATGAGTTCGTGAAACAGATGATGCCGATGATCACCCCGGAGATCATCAACAACATAGCGCAGCGCCAGCTGATCAGCGACAAGAACCTGATCATCTGCATCACAGGTGTGGACAAGCCGAGCGTGCATATCCCCACGCCGAACATGGCGCTGCTGATGCTTAACGCGATGCCTACGATGGAGATCGAAGCCCCCATATCGGAGACGATCGACCGGCCGCTGGTGAGCAACGCGCCCAAGAAAGGTAAGATCCGCAAGCAGCTGTTCAACCTCTCGCTGGGCACCACAGAGTGGCAGCTGAGCAACGGCGCACGCGTCATATTCAAGAACACCGACTTCCGGCACGACCAGATACTGATGGAGGCGTTCTCGCCGGGCGGACTGAGTCTGGTACCCACAGCTGATCTGCCATCGGCAGCACTGGCCACCTCGATCGCACAGATGTCCGGATTGGGCGAGTTCAGTTACACCGCCCTACAGAAAGTGCTGGCGGGCAAGCAGGCGCATATCAGCGCCTCGATCAATGACTACGAGGAGAGCCTCAGCGGCTCATCCACCGTTCGCGACCTGGAGACGATGCTGCAGCTCACCTACCTCACCTTCGGCGAACCGCGATACGACGAGGATGCCTACAAAACCCTGCTATCCGTGCTGGAGACACAGCTCAAAAACAAGGAGAAGAACCCCAAGGCCATCTTCCGCGACTCATTGTCGCTACTGAGCACGAACCACTCCGAGCGCACGCTGATCATGAACGAGGAGCTGCTGCAACGCGTCAACCATGAGAGGGCACTGGATATCTACCGCCAGCGATTCGCCAACCCCGCCGACTTCACGTTCACCTTCGTGGGACAGATCAACCCCAACGACCCCAAGACCAAGGAGCTGATCCTGCAGTGGATAGGCGGACTGAAGAAGAAAGGCAAGAAGGAACGCTTCGTGGACTGGAAAGTGCGGCAGCCGGAGGGCGACAACAAGCTCTACTTCCGACGCGAGATGACCACCCACACCGCCACCAACCGCATCGAGTACGCCCTGTACGACATCCCCTACAGCCTCAAGCAGCGGCTGAATATGCAGATGATCGGACGCGTGCTTAGGACCCGTTATCTCGAGAGCGTGCGCGAACGCGAAGGCGGCTCGTATGGAGTGACCGTACGCGGAGGCATGCAGCGCGTACCGGTGAACGAGGAGTATCTGATCATACAGTTCGACACCGATCCCGACAAACAAGAGCGGATCATGCAGGTCATCAACGAGGAGATTGAGACCATCATCCGCAACGGAGCACTGCCCAGCGATGTGGACAAGGAGAAAGCCTCTATGCTGAAGGATCATGAGGAGAACATGCGCGACAACGAGTGGTGGCAGACCGTCATCTACCGATTCTACCGCGACGGTGAGAACGTGCTGGAGAACTACGTGGCAACAGTGGAGAGCATCACGCCCGAGACCGTGCAGATGACCCTGATCACCCTCGTGGGCGCCAACAACCGCATTGAGCTGGTGATGCTGCCGGAATAAGGAACAAAGACCGTTTCACTGAAAGAACAAAGACCGCAGCCACGTTTGGCTGCAGAAAGAACAAAGACAAAAGAAATGATTGAAGCATTGAAATACTGCATTCCGGCGTTGATCGTGCTGGCTGCAACATGGTTAGTGATGTACAAGTTGTTCAAGAACGAAGAGCAGAAACGCCTGTGGGAGCTGAAGAAGGCGGCGCAGAAAGAGATCTCGCCCATCCGTCTGCGTGCCTATGAGCGTCTGGCACTTATGCTTGAGCGCACGCAGCCCGAGCACCTGCTGGTTGATCTGGACGTGTCAGCGTTCACCGTACAACAGCTGCAGCAACGGCTGCTGCAGACCATCCGCCTGGAGTTCGACCACAACATGAGTCAGCAAATCTACGTATCCGAGCAGGTATGGGAGAAGATCACGCAGGCACGCGGCCAGATGCTCGCTTTCGTCACCGCCATGGCTATCCAGCTGCCACCGAACAGCACCGCGCTCGACTACGCAAAAACCCTGCTCACCGCCTACAACACCAACGGCGAGACAACCAATCAGGTAGCCCTGCGCGCTCTGAAGGAGGAAGCGGCGCAGTTAGTTTAGACCGCTACGCTGAAAGAACAAAGACCGTTGCGCTAAAAGAACAAAGGCCGAATGAACAGGATGCGTCGGATAGGGATGCTTGCTATTATTGCATTGTCAATTGTCAATGGTCAATTGTCAATTGTCAACGCGCAGACCACTGCTTATGCCGACACGGCAATCTTTCAGGGAGTGAACATCCGCATCGACCTGCTCACCCCCATTCTGGAGCCGGCACGCACAGGGTGGCACACATACGACGTTGAGATGGCGGTGAACGTGCGGCTGAAGAACCGCTTCTTCCCCACCTTCGAGTTCGGGCACGCAGGACGGTTCTTGCAAGAGAAAGATGCTACCACGCCCCTGTACGACGGCTCGGGACAGTTCGCACGCATCGGTCTTGACCTCAACCCGCTGAAGAAGCACCCCGAACAGCGATCGGTGTTCTTGATTGGTGTACGCGCCGGCACAGGTTGGCAACAGCTGCACACACACACACTGCTCGCCGTCAACCCGCGAGGCGAATGGATAGCCGACGCGTGGGGAGAGGTGATGGCAGGAGTGCAGGTGAACATAGTAAAAGGCTTTAACATGGGCTGGGCAATCAGGATGAAGTTCCTGTTCACCACCAACAGTCACGGCGAACTCACCACACCCTACTACATCCCCGGCTTCGGCTACCGAAACGAGATGAACTGGGGATTTAACTACTACATCGGCTACGCCTTTTAGCTCCCCGCAAAAAAGACGTGTCGTCATAACGTCATCACGTAGTAACGAAATAACACAAAACATTCAAAATAATACTATTATGAACACAACTGAACTAATGAACAAAGCTGCCAACAACATCCGCATCCTTGCGGCGGCAGCAGTCGAGAAAGCCAAGAGCGGTCACCCGGGCGGTGCCATGGGTGGCGCTGATTTCATCAACGTACTCTTCTCTGAATTCCTCGAGTACGATCCCGAGAATCCAGCATGGGAGGCGCGCGACCGCTTCTTCCTTGATCCGGGGCACATGGCTCCGATGCTCTACGCACAGCTCTGCCTGGCCGGCAAGTTCTCAATCGAAGACCTGCAGAACCTCCGTCAGTGGGGCAGCGTGACGCCCGGTCACCCCGAGCGTGACATCGAGCGCGGCATCGAGAATACCTCCGGTCCTCTCGGACAGGGTCACACGTTTGCTGTAGGTGCTGCTATCGCGGCTAAGTTCTTCAACGCCCGCTTTGGCGAGATCCACAACCCGACCATCTACGCCTTCATCTCCGATGGCGGCGTGCAGGAGGAGATCTCGCAGGGTGCAGGCCGTATGGCAGGCACGCTCGGCTTGGATAATCTGATCATGTTCTACGACTCCAACGAGGTGCAGCTCTCTACCATGTGCCGCGAAGTGACCACCGAGGACGTGGCTGCCAAGTACAAGGCTTGGGGCTGGTTTGTGCAGGAGATCGTCGGCAATGATCCCGACGCCATCCGCGAAGCCCTGAAGAAAGCCAAAGCCGAGAAGGAGCGTCCGTCGCTCATCATCGGTCACACTATCATGGGTAAGGGCTGCGTGACAGCCGAAGGCGAGAACTTTGAGAGCAAGTGCTCTACTCACGGCAACCCGCTCAGCAAATCCGGCGCTTCGTTCGAGAAGACCATCGAGAACCTCGGCGGCAACCCCGCTGCTCCGTTCGCTATCTTCCCCGAGGTACAGAAGCTCTATGAGGCACGCGCTGCCGAGCTCCGCGAACTGGCTAACAAACGTTACGCCGCTTACTTCGAGTGGAAGCAGAAGAACCCCGTTTCGGCGAACGAGTACGAAGCCTTCATGTCCGGCGAAGTGCCTAACATCGACTGGAGTCTCGTTCAGCAGAAAGCCGGTGACTCTACCCGTGGTGCAAGTGCTACCGTACTGAGTTTCTTGGCAGAGAACGTAGGTAATATGATTGTAAGTTCGGCAGACCTGTCGAACTCCGACAAGACAGACGGATTCCTGAAAAAGACTCACGCGTTCAAGCGCGGCGACTTCAGCGGACAATTCTTACAAGCCGGTGTGAGCGAGTTAACGATGGCCTGCGTATGTATCGGTATGGCGCTTCACGGCGGTATNNCCGACAAGACCGACGGCTTCCTCAAGCACACCAAAGCCTTCCAGAAGGGAGACTTCAGCGGTCAGTTCCTGCAGGCTGGCGTGAGCGAGCTAACGATGGCTTGCGTGTGCATTGGTATGCGTCTGCACGGCGGCGTGATACCCGCTTGCGGCACGTTCTTCGTGTTCAGCGATTA
>DBXI01000011.1:6154-13254 GCA_002309255.1 Bacteroidales bacterium UBA1216
AGCCTGTTGAGCAGGAGGCACAGATTAGATTGATGGAGAAGCTTCACAACCACCATGGCAAGCCGTCGATGCTCGTTCTGCGTCCGGCTGATGCTGAGGAAACGACCCTCGCATGGCGCATGGCTATCGAGAACACCGAAACCCCGACCGCATTGATCCTCAGCCGTCAGGACATCGCTCCGGTGCCCAACGTCAACCTCGAAGGCTTCCGCAAAGGCGCCTATATCGTCAGCAAGGACGAGAACCCGCAGGTCGTTCTGCTCGCTTCCGGTTCGGAGGTTTCGACCCTGCTTGCAGGTGCCGAACTGCTGCGTAAGGAAGGTGTTCGCCTGCAGATAGTCAGCGTGCCGTCGGAAGGCGTGTTCCGTGAGCAGCCCAAGGAGTATCAGGACGCTGTTCTCCCGAAGGGTATCAAACGCTTCGGCATGACCGCCGGTCTGCCCTGCACGCTCGAAGGCCTCGTGGGCGAGAACGGTGCAGTCTGGGGACTGAGCTCCTTCGGCTTCTCTGCTCCCTACAAGGTTCTCGACGAGAAACTCGGCTTCACCGCCCAGAACGTTTACGATCAGGTGAAGAAACTCCTGTAATAGCGATCCTCTCCTTATCAAAGGAGAGTGACAAAAGTGGCAAAAGGTAACAGATTTGCCACTTTTGTCATTTTTGTCGTGGCTAAATTTGCAAATGTCGATTTTTTTTCGTAACTTTGTAGGCAATCTAAATTATACCGATATGAAAAGAGTAGTATTTACCTTGGCAGTGCTCTGCGCCGGTCTTAGTCTGTGGGCGCAAGAGACGTATCTGTTTGCGCAGAAAGACACCTGTTCGCTCTATTTTGATATCCATCGTCCTGCTGCGGGTGCTGCGACGGAGCATCAGGGCGTGCGCAAACCGACGATTATCCATGTGTTCGGTGGCGGATTTAAGATGGGCGCACGCAACGAGGCGTATCAGTCGAAGCGGTTCCGCAATCTGACCGACCACGGTTATACCGTGGTAGCCATCGACTACCGTTTGGGCATGAAGGGCTACAAGATGGGGAAAGGTCTGGTCGGCGTGGCGAAATCCGTGGAGCGTTTCTATCAGTCGCAGCAGATGGGAGTGGAGGATGTGTTCTCCGCCATCCGGTACCTGTCGGAGCATCCGGAGTTGGGAGTAGATATGCGCAACATCGTCCTGTCCGGCAGTTCAGCCGGAGCGATTATCTCCCTGGCTTCCGCCTACGCGATTGCCAATGGTCAGACCTACGGTTTGCCTGAGGATTTTCGTCTGAAGGGCGTAGTGAGTTATGCCGGAGGTATAATCAGTCTGACCGGTGCGCCGCGGTTTGTCGAACTGCCGTGTCCGATTCTGCTCATGCACGGCATGAACGACAAGGCTGTTGCATACAACCACCTGAGCGCGTTTGGCAAAGGAGTATGGGGCAGCAACTTCCTTGCGAAGAAACTGAAAAAGCAGGGTGCCAACTACTCGATCTACCGCGTCAAAGACCGTGCTCACGATGTTGCTGCATACATGAACGATCTGTGGCGGCAGGAGCAGTTGTTCCTTGAGAAGAATGTGATGCAGGGCGAGCGCTGCATCATTGATGCCACCATTGATGACCCCTCGCTGCCCGTATGGAAAGAGTGGGGACTGATGACGCCGCAGGATCTGTATGACGGGAAATAAAGCATTTTTGAAGTACGCTAAACAAGAAAATAATCACCATGGCAGCACAAAACTAACTTTTTCAACGACTTATATGGTTGATTGACACCGTCTATAGCGCAGGGCATATATCGCGTGAGGAGATTGACCGACTATGGGCGAACTCGCTATATTCATGGATTATGGTCATGAAGAAATCTACGAGTGCACCATCATTAACATCAATCGCGATGCTCACCCCGAAAGCAAGGTGCAGATTCGGGTAAGTCTGTTAAGGAAGGGTTCTGAGTAGGCTGAAATTGAATATGACCTTATTGTCAGAAAAGTCAGTGGCATAAAAAATGACATGAGACAGTTGAGACACTTGAGACAGTTGCTTGGTGAGTAACTATCAGAAAGACATAGGAAAAGGACGAAGTGTCTCAAGAATCTCAAGTGTCTCATGCAAAAAATGAACAAGTGCAACCTCCGCGACGAGTACCACATGATCTGGCGGAGCCCGCAAGACCTCGAGCCGGAGACGTGCTTTGATTAAATAAATGGAATAATTCATCTATTTCTGGGGTGTTTAGGCACGGTTTTTGTTGTTTTTAATGAAAAAAAATGCGTGTATCCGCAAAAATTTTCAAAGTAAAAGTCAAATAGTTGATGTAAAATGCAGATTAATAGGCAGACATATCTCAACGCACTCATTGCATCAAAGGGAAATGACATGATTAAAGTTGTGACCGGCTTGCGCCGCGTAGGCAAGTCGTATTTGTTGTTCCATATCTTTTATGACTACCTCAAGAGTCAAGGTGTCGATGATGCGCATATCATCCGTATTGACTTGGAACCGCGTCGCAACAAATGGCTGCGCGCCCCTGATGCATTGTTGAACTATATTGATGCCAAGTTACAGGACGACGGGCAATATTACGTGCTCATCGATGAGATTCAGCATGTGCCGGAGTTTGAGGATGTGCTCAATAGTTATCTTGATATGCCTAATGTGGATGTCTATGTGACGGGCAGCAATGCCAAGTTCCTGTCGAAAGATGTGTTGACTATTTTCCGCGGACGGGGTGACGAGATACGTGTGCAGCCTCTTTCGTTTGCTGAATACTGCCAGGCTTGTGAGCAGCAGCCAAATGAAGCGTTGCTGCGTGACTATCTGACTTATGGTGGTCTCCCGCGAGCAGCATTGTATGAAACTGAGGAACAAAAAAAGAAATACCTGCGTGACTTGTTCCGAAACACCTATCTGGTTGATATAGTGGAGCGAAATCATCTTAACGACGATTCTGACATGAAAGAGCTGATAGATGTTGTAGCATCGAACATAGGCTGTCTTACTAATTCTGTCAAACTGCAGAACACCTTCAAAACTACCAAGAAAAGTTCTATATCCTACAACACCATCGACAGCTATTTGGATATGCTGGAGGATGCGTTCCTGATTGAACACTCCACACGTTACGACATCAAAGGCAAAAAGTACATCAATACGCCGAAGAAGTATTACTTCATGGATCTGGGTTTGCGCAATGCTCGTTTGGGCTTCCGCCAGAACGAATGGACGCATCTGATGGAGAACCTCATCTATATAGAGTTGGTGCGTCGCGGTTATACTGTGGATGTGGGAAATGTGGAATACAACACAACCATTGACGGCAAGAACGTCCGTCTGCAACTGGAGGTTGATTTTGTCTGTAACCGTAACGGGGAGCGATTGTATGTACAATCCGCCTACGCGCTATCCGACGAAGAAAAAGTTGCGCAAGAGTTGCGACCGTTGCGCTTGATAAAAGATAGTTTTCAGAAAGTGGTCATTGTGGGAGGTCTGATTCCGACGCATAAAACGGAAGATGGCATATTGATGCTGAATATTTTGGATTTTCTTTCGGGCAAGGAAGAATAGACATCAAATGTATTATGCATAAGGTAATCAAGAAACGCATCCTCCGCGACGAGTACAACATGATCTGGCGCAGATGGCAAGACTTGGAGCCGGAGACGTGCTTTGATTGAGGAAATCAGGAATAAAAAGATAACGACTATAACACTATGGCAGCACAGAACAAACTCTTTCAACGACTTATCTGGTTGGTGGATACCGTCTATTCAGCGGGACATATTAGCCGTGAGGAGATAGACCGCCGCTGGGCGAACTCGACATACAACGACATGCACGAAAGTCAGTACGGCGAGCGCAACTTCCATCGTCATCGCGAGACCATCAGCGAACTTTTCGGCATTGATATTGTCTGCAACCGCTACACCAAGGAATATTCGATCGGCTCGCTTGGCGCAGCAGAGAGCAAAGGTGTGCGGGCGTGGTTGGTGAACACGTTTGCCATACAGAACATGGTCAATCTTGCCGGCGACATGAAAGACCGCATTCTGTTTGAGCAGATTCCCGAAGGTTCGCGCTATCTTTCGGCTATTGTCAGCGCGATGAAGGAGAACAGGAAATTGCAGGTTACTTACCAAGGCTTTGACCGACCTGAACCGCA
The DNA here is from genome assembly GCA_002309255.1 of Bacteroidales bacterium UBA1216. Lineage (GTDB taxonomy): Bacteria > Bacteroidota > Bacteroidia > Bacteroidales > Paludibacteraceae > Colicola. The sequence goes on from DBXI01000011.1 coordinate 10,297, forward strand.
CACGTTCCTGCTGGCGCCGTACTGCCTGAAGGTGTTCAAACAACGCTGGTACATGATAGGCAAACCCGATGACCATCCGGAAGAGAAGCATCCCCGCGTGTACGCGTTGGATCGGGTAAAGGCAATAGAGGCTTCGGAAGTTGCTTTCAAACTGCCGAAGAGTTTTGATGCTGAGCATTTCTTTGACGGATGTTTCGGTGTGGATCGCAGCAAGCACAATGTGGAGCGCGTGCTGATTAAGACCGGCGCAGCCACAGCCAACTTTATCCGCACCTTGCCTATTCATTCGTCGCAAGTCGAACTGGAGCGAACGGAAGAGTATAGTCTCTTCTCGTACCGCGTGTCGCCCACTTACGATTTTATCCAAGAACTACGCAAGCATGGTCCCTACCTTGAAGTACTTGAGCCGGCTGATCTGCGTGACCTTTTCCGCCAAGATACCCGCTATTTGAGCGAAATGTACGAAAAAATGTAACTTTTTTGCATTTTTTTGCCCTGACTGACTTGTGGTGTCTGTTTGATGTAGTAATTTTGCATCGGATTTTAGAAAACACGATGTTTAACCATTTAAAAATGGAGGTTACTATGAAGATTAAATCTGACAAAGAACATTTCTTAAGTTGTAACGTGGCTGCATTTACTTATTGCAACGGTTGTGAGGTGTTTGATCAGTTGAAGATTGGCAAGAAAGTGCGTCTTGTTCGCGAAGATGAGAACCCGCACGACCATAAGGCGGTGGCTATCTTCTTCGGCGATACGCACATCGGCTACATTCCGCGCCAGCAGAACGAGGCAATTGCTAAGTTTCTGGATCTCGGCTACGGCGACATTTTCGAGGCACGTATTCAATCCGTTGATCCTACTGCTCATGCAGAGCAACAAGTTAGTATTGTTATCTATCTTAAACGTAAGGAGGCATAATTATGGAAGCAGAGAAATTGATTACAGTTACCGGTCGCGGTAATATTCATATTGTACCGGACGTTACACGTTTGGAAGTAGAATTGGCCAGCCTATTCAAGTCGTATGACACAGCCTACCAAATGGCTGAGGCTAATCTAAAAGACATCGGCGAAGTGATGACTAAATGCGGATTGAGCAAGACACTGCCGAAAACGGTACATTTCTCCATTGACAAGTCATTTCACAGCGTGTACAAGAATGGTCACTACACCGGTGAAGAAGAGTTCGACGGTTACAAACTCAGCCAAAAAGTACAAATAAATCTTGGCATGGACAATGTACTGCTGACCAAGGTAGTACGTGGCCTGGGCGAGAACCTGACCGATGTGGAAATCAACATCGGCTACACGGTTAAAGATCCACGTCCTCACCAGCTGAAGATGATCGAACGTGCGGTAAAAGATGCAACTGAGAAAGCCAAGATCATGGCTGCAGCGGCCGGCTGTTCGTTGGGGTTGGTGAAGACGATTGATTACTCCGAACATGAGATACATATCTATTCACAGGCGCGAAACATAACTGAACCATGCGAGGCAGCCGTGTGTACAGAGGCATCGTTGGATATTACTCCGGAGGATCTTGTGGGGGGCGAAGACGTGACTGTTACGTGGTACTTGTCGAACAATGTAAACAAATAAATCAACTTACAAAAAATACTTGTTAGTTCGTAAAAGATACATATAAAAAAGAAAATATTCTTGCAAATATCAAAAATTTTTTGTAACTTTGCAGGCAAATTGGAGTAATACTGTGGCACAGGAAGAAGTAATCAAATTGTTTGATGCGAAAAAGATTCGCGTGGTGTGGGATTGCGAGACGGAGAAATACTATTTCTCTGTGGTAGATGTTATCCAGGTGTTAACAGATAGCGTGGATGGACGCAAGTACTGGAACAAACTTAAACAACGACTTTCGGAGGAAGGAAATGAAACGGTGACAAATTGTCACCAGTTGAAATTAACTGCTGCTGACGGCAAGCAGCGCCTTACCGATGTTGCTGATACTGAACAAGTATTGCGGCTTATTCAGTCTGTGCCATCGAAGAAAGCTGAGCCGTTCAAGTTATGGCTGGCTAAGGTAGGACAGGAACGATTGAACCAAATGCAGGATCCTGAGCGCAGCATCGAACAGGCTATCATGGACTATCGGCGCTTGGGTTATTCAGAAAACTGGATTAACCAGCGCATAAAGACGATTGAGATTCGCAAAGGCTTGACGGATGAGTGGAAACGTAGCGGCGTGGAAACAGAGCAAGAATATGCCTCGCTGACGGATATCATGTACCGGGCTTGGTCGGGATTGAATGCGCGCGAATATAAGGAATACAAGGGGCTGCGCAAAGAGAGCCTACGCGACAATATGACCAATGTTGAGCTGATGCTTAACGGTTTGGCAGAAGCAGCTGCTACGGAGATTTCGCAAGAACGCAATCCGCAAGGTTATGTTGAAACTGCACATATCGCCCAAGAGGGCGGCGAAGTGGCTGATGCTGCTCGGCAGAACCTTGAGCAACGGCTTGGCCGAAGTGTTATCTCCAATAAGCGCGCCATCCATTTCACTACCCCACCGGATGAACTGCCCCTACCCAAACCGAAGGATGACTTGGAGGACTTGACCAGTCTGGATGAAAAATGACCAACAGCAACCTCCGCGACGAGTACCACATGATCTGGCGCAGCCCGCAGGATTTGGAGCCGGAGAGGAGGGGAACACATGAATGTGAACATGCATAAAGGTGAGAAGTCTAGTTTGCTATCTGAATGTGACAATATTGAAGAAAAAGAATACATGAAATGCGATTTTTAGAGTTTGTGACAAGATGTGGCACCTTGTTGTTGTAATTTTGCAGGTGAATTCGCGAGGATGACTAATAGTTATAGTTTTTAGGATACTCAACACCCTAATTCTAACCCCATCGAATTCGAGAGGTTAAGAAAAGGGGTCGAATTCGACCCTCTTAAATAAACAATACTAGTGGTGCGTTAACTTTATTGC
>DBXI01000014.1:0-40561 GCA_002309255.1 Bacteroidales bacterium UBA1216
TTTGTATCACTGTCAACATTGCCACTTATTGCACTAAAACTTGTCATGGACTTTGTGGTAGACCCACCGCCACCAGTTGTTGTTGTCTTGCCATAAACGGCATGAAGTGTCTTGGCACTTGTGACGGATGTTACCCAAGCAGTCGGAGCGGTGGTTGTTCCCTCGGTAAACGAAGTGTTGCTTGCCAACCAACCCTTGAACTCATAGTCGCATGCACCGGATTCTTCCTCTGCTGTAGGCAAAGTATATGTACCACACGCACTAACCGTCTCGGTTATATTATTACGCGAGAGGGTTACCGTGTCAGGATTGCAGCATGTGCCGCTGAGAGCAAAAGTACGATTGCTTGACAGACCGCCACCGGAGATAGTCAGCGTAGCAGTGTGCGAACCTGTCGATGTCGGTTTGTAAGTGATGGTTACACTGCTACCTGTCTCGGCTACTGCCTTTTGGATTGAATTTGCGCTCAGTGTAAAGAATGAACTATTCGTTCCGGACACAGCTAACGAGAGATTTGCCGAGAGGTTCACACCTTGCACGGTGATAGTCTTTGTAACAGCCGTATTTGTACTGGTTGCACCACAATCAATATCGCCGTTCGGCAATTTGATAGCGGGATTTGTACCGCACGGACAACCGTCGCCTGTAGTCCACGAACCGGTGAACGTACCCACGAGGCTGCTAAGCGTAACCGTCTGACCGGCTTTGTCACCCCACAGGTACTCTGCCAAACACGGGTAGTCGATGAACGGGTTACGGTTACCCTGTACGTTCTGCATACCGTTGTTACGATCAATCTCCTTCTGTGATACAGGATCTAAACGATGCCACTTCATCAACAGGGCGATGGAGTAATCCGTCAAGCCGTAGTTGGCATCGGTAGAGTTGAACATCTTCGTTCCGTCACCTGATGCAGCGAGATTCACATTATTGGAATTGCCGGGTTTGTAGCGTACAACCATGTACATGTACATTCGCGCAAAGTCGCCTTTGTATATATCGTCCGGCTCAAAGACTTTACCAATGTTCGTATAACCGGAGAAAGTTGATGTACCTAACTTACCCAAACCTTTATTATTACCATTGGCCAAACGCGTACCTGATGCACATTCGCCAAAAGCATAGTTGTTACGCTGGTTATTAACATAGCCGTCAGTAGGCACTATATGACCGAGGTCGTAATAGGCAGGTTTCGCTTCATTAAACCATGATTTAGGCAAAGAGTGCTCACGGTTGTAGCATGATCCGACATTGGAATAACTACCGCACTGATTCGTACCTACCGTAAAGAGAACATTGGAATACATATCCCAAATTTTGCCGGCTTTTCCTACACTATCCGAGGGATAAACATCGGTAGTTTGATATGCTGTCCAAAGGCCGTCATAACTCATGCCGGTCGGTCCAGCTAATGTAATGGAGTACAGCGCATCGCGCAGACCGCTTTCTTTCTTGCCGTCCACTGTACTATAGTACGAGCTGGTGATGGCGTATAGGTTACCCAATGCACACCACACGGTGAGCAGAAGGGTAAGAATATATTTGTTAGTTTTCATAACTATTGTGTTTTTTCGTGTTGTGTTGGTGTGCGCAATGATGCGCACAAAATGCACGATATTGTTCATGGTTTAGGTTATTTATAAACGGCATAGTATGTTGCATCGGCTGTTACCGGAGTGCCGGCACTAATCGTAGCCGGAGCGTCAGCGCCGGTGTAGTGCTCCTGAGTTGTCCAGCCAAAGAACGCTTTGCCTTCGGTGTTCGCACCGGGGGCAGGTGACGGCAATACAAGCGGATCGCCATCTACCACTTGATCGGTCTTGAGCGTTGTACCGCCGCAAGTCTTCCATGTAATGGTGTGCTTTACCAAAGCAGCCACGGTGACGGTATAAGTTGCCGTCTTGGTTACCTCATTCTCCGAATAGGTGACGGTAACCGTCTTGTTGCCTGCTGTAGTCAAGTCCGGCGTAGAGACATTGGTCGGTGTTACCGTTCGTGACGAGCAGTTGCTGTAACTTGCCGTAACCACCAAGCCTGCCGAAGTAAACGTATCATCGGTTGTGAACGACTTTTTCACATTGTCGGTGTTCAGTGAGATACTTGACAGTGCACAGATGACACATGTTGTGCCATAATCGCTATACGACACACCACCGCCCTTGCGGTAGATTTGCGGCAAGAGCATTTGATTAGTCGGAGAAGAGGTATAGGTAGTAAAACGTGTTGAACCGAAGTTATGCAAGAATGCACCATTACCGGCTGTGCCGTTCTGAATAGTAGCACCATCAGAGGTGATGCTGATGCTCCACGTCGTTGTACCACTGCCCCACGCCAGTTTCTTAGTCGTCGTTGCGCCAAGTAGTCCGCTGGTTGAAGTTAGCGTCCATGCACCTTCGCTTCCGCCAAGCGTCAGCTCGACTGTACCGCTTCCCAACGAAGTAATCGTAGCGTACGAATCGCCCGAACTGAACGTGGAAGTCACCTCGGTCATCACTTGCGAAGATATATCGCCGGCAGTTTTGCCCTTCGTATTACTTGCAATCACCAGCACATCGCCGCTGCGCAGACTGGACGCATCGGTCACAAGCGTCCATGTGGATGAACCGCCGCCACCTTCGCCGGCAGTAGCATAGACAGCATAGTAGGTCACATTCGCCGTCACGGTCTTGGTGCCCGCTGCCGTAAACAGGTCGGCAGGTTTGTTGCCTGTCACCGACGTGCTTGCCGTCCAGCCCACAAACTTCTTTCCGCCCGGGCAGTCGGATGGCGTGGATGGCATAACAAGCGACGCGCCGTCGATGTAGTTTGCGGTGGTTGTCGAGCCGTTTACGCTCCATGTAATTGTAAAGATCTGTTTAGCCTCAGCCATGATCACCACGTCATCTGTCAGACTGGTGATACTGAACGCACCTGTCGAGGCGTTATACGTGAATCCCGAACCGTAGGTCAACTCCACGCCGCCCATTTCCACCGTCCAACACGAAGCATCAGCCAACGTGTAGCCGTCGTCCGGAGTGATGGTTACGTTGAGTGCAGCATTGATTGCCACCTCGCCGTCTTCCGGAACAGTACAGTTGGAAGCGACAAACTCATAGCTGGCTTTCGTCTTATCTACACCACCGTTGAACTTGAAGGTGATGTTGTTGCCACTCTCTGTGATCTCGGTCATCTCACAACCGGTGATCTTAGTATAGGACTTTACGCGGCCTGAGCCCGGGAACGGGTCAGTGGCTTGGCCATAGTTTTTTGTCTTGCCGTCAGCCGGAACAATGGTATAACGCAGTGTACCTGCGGTGTTGTTCAGGTCGTTACTGTTCCAACGGGTACTATTGTAGGTTACTTTCCACAGAATCATTCCGTGACCGGGAAGGTATTGGTCGTAGCCGGACTTCTGGCGATTCTCAATGTAATAGACCGTGTTGGTATTCGTGCAAGCCACACGCGAACTGCCTCCGGTGATTTGGTAAGCATCGTCCCATGTGGTGGTCATCGTCACGTTCTTTTTCTCATCTTTGGCGAGGAACTTAGGTGTAGTCCACCCCATGAAATACTTATCGTAGATGCTGTACAACGGCGGGTACTGACCGCTACCGTTATACGAGCCCTGATCCATTAGCGTCCACTCGCCCGGCGTAACGCCGTTGTCGGAGTTTGTTCCGTAATCGGTGTCGTAGTAGTCCGGCAGACCGATAACGTGGCTGAACTCGTGAGCAAACGTACCTACGCCGTCACTGTTTGTGCCGGACTTACCCGACAACTCGGCACTACAAGCATAGTGACCAAGGGTCTTGCCGTTGTATCTGAGCGTACCGCTTACATTGCTGCTGTATATCTCCCAACTATGCGGCCAGATAGTATTTGCCGGAGCACCGGCAGCCTCACCGTAACCGGCATAGATGACGTAGATATTGTCCACCTTGCTGTCGCTGTTGCTATCATACTGACTGAAATCGCAACCATCGGCATACGCCTTGGCGCAGGCATCTACTACCATCTGGTCGGGGTGTTCGTCATTGCCTTGGCTGTCATTGCCTCCGTAATATGCCATATTGTTGTCCAGCGTATAAGGACCATATACATCGAACTCCGGCACATAGTTACCACCCGATGATGTCTTGAAATAATCTTGCACCGAAGGTAGCGAACCGTTCAGCAGGTTCTGGAAGAATGCCTTGTTGTGCGACGAGGTCATCGACTTGTCACTGAAGTTCACCAGTAGCACCAAGAGCTTCGTCGGCTGAATAGCGCCGTAGTTCTGCTTGGCATTTCTCGGATTCTTTGCCGTTGCAGCAGCCTTGCGGCGTTTAATCACTTGCTCGCCGGTTGGCGCAACTTCGTCGGAGATGACAAACGTGCCATCCTCCTGCATAACGGCTATCTTGCCGTCGCGGGTCTCCCAGTAGTGGTAAAACTCATCACCGCGATGCTGCACCTCAATGCCGGTGCCGTCTTGCAGGGTGGCTGTCTGCCAGCCGCGCTTAGCCGGCACGGCATATGCCGACGAGAGTCCTATCAAGAGTACAAAAAGTACCAAAATAAAACGAGTAAAAATGTTTTTCATATATGTTGTTTTTATTTTCGTTTGCTATTTCTTTTAGTCAACAATTACCAAAAATGTTCCCCCAATGCGATGGTCAAGTTTCAGTCAAATATTTCCAATATAAACCGATATCATTAAGACCCTCCCTTAATCTGCCCCGGTTTCGCTCGCGTATGTGCATGCATGCGTATGCGTGAGGAGCAAAAGCGAACAAAGGTACAAAAAATAAATCGAATATGCAAAAAATTCCACCAAAATCGTGCAAAAAATGTTGTTTTTTATCCAAATCGCGAAAAAATGGCTATTGCACCGGCAAAATTTAATAAAAATTGCAAACACAAAAACGTACCGCGCTATGTCAACTGTGTTGATTTTTTTGTGCAACTTTGTCGAGACTAACTCGAGACATCTACCTCTCATCTACCCGCCGTCACGCTGTCATTTACCTGGCAATCCTAGACAATACTCGAGACATTTACCTGCCGTCTCACTGCCCTCCATCTCCTCTCATCATCCCCGACTCTTCCGTTTTTTCGTCAACTGATCGCAGCAACTGTTGTGAGTTTGTTGCGTGTCTAAATTGTCTAAATGTCTATTTTGTCTATTTACAACCGCCTGAAACTGTACCACTTAGCCACGTTTTAGACATTTAGACAATTTAGACAACTTCGTCATCCTACTTTTTTATGGGTACTTCTAAAAATTGCTTTATGATGATTTCGAGGTTTTTCTTTAGCAGATTGTGGGTTTGAGTACGGGAGTTATGCGGGCATAATGACCGAGTGAAAATCAACAAGATGCAAAGAAAAAGCCGAAAGCAGTATAAAAGTGCCTAAAAGAATTAACTGTGGGGCTAACTAAAAACGTGGAATTTTTAGAAGTACCCTTATACTTTTGGATAATTTTTGACAACCCTTGATCTCTGTATTTTTTTGGGGATCATTTTTGCTCTTTTTTGACTAACCTTGACCACTATAATATTGGTTTATATTGGTAATATTTGACCTCATTACTGTCCACCTAAAACATCCTCACATCTGTATAATATACTGAATATTATCCTGTTACATTGATATTTTAAGCGCGACGATTTGATTTAACAATGTTTTTAGTTTATTTTTTAGTGGACACTTGTGATTTGACCTATTTTGACCATTGTATTGTCTTTTATTGGTACTTCTAAATCTTTTCCCCGCAAGTGTGAAACTTTAGCTTTTGACATAAAATAAGGGAGCGTGCTTTTTGACACACTCCCTTTGGTAGTCCCACCGGGAATCGAACCCGGATCTAAGGTTTAGGAAACCCGTATTCTATCCATTGAACTATGGAACCCTTTATGTCTTTGCTCTTTCAGCGCAGCGGTCTTTGTTCTTTTAGCGTAGCGGTCTTTTTATCTCCTGTCCGGAAACTCCCCGTACTCCTCGAAGGTGTAGTTGAGGAAGTCGTTCATCGGTTTTGCGGCGCGGGACACATCCAGAAGCTTGTCAAGGAAATCCGGCGCACACACCTCATCGTCCGTAAACGGCGTGCTGATAATGAACCACTTGTGCCTCAGCCAGTCGGGATGCTTGAAGTCCGCATCATAACCTGCCGGCACGCGCTTGAGCATGTTCGACTGCTCAAAGTCGTCGAAGTAGCGGCGGAATGGCTCTGCCGCCATGATCTCCTCCACCTCCTCGTAGTTAGCCTGCAGCTCACGGCGCACAGCGTTTGTCAGATCTGTATTCGGACACCACATACCGGCGGCAAACATACACTGCCCGGGCTGGATATGCAGGTAGTAACCTGCTCTGTCGGACTTCTTCCCCATCGTCTGCGGTCTGCCCGGCTGTCCTGCGCATGGATAGACGCCGAAGTGATCCTTGTAAGGCGTCTTGTCCTTCGAGAAGCGTGTGTCGCGGTAGATGCGCCACATGCAGTCCTTCGCAGTGATGCCCGGCATCGAATCGTCAAACGACTGAATACCTGCTATGTACCGCTCGGCGAACTGCGTAAAGAACGCAAGCGCCTGCTGATAGCGCTCCTTGTTGGCGGTGAACCACTCACGGTTATTGTTCCTCGCCAACTCCTCCAAAAACTCCAACACTCGTTTCATCATCTTTTGGGCGACTGACCTTTATCGGGGGCCCCGACACAAACCAGCGTAGCGTTTGTGGTGGGGAGGCGCGGTAAGCAATCGCGCGCTTTATGTCGCCAAGCGACATCGGTTAGCGCGATTTGCTTCCGCGCAAGTGACCCCGCTGGGGCTCAAACCCAGAACCTTCAGAACCGGAATCTGACACTCTATTCAATTGAGCTACAGGGCCTTCGCGCGTTAGCGCGACTGTGTAAATTGTTTATCTGCGGCTACCGGAGTAGATCGCAATGTAGTACAGCAATGTGGCAAGCGATGACAAGGCGGCTACAACATACGTATATGCCGCGGCACGCAGTGCGGCTGAGGCCTTGGGCAGATCGTCGCGGCTGACGAGCATCGACTCCTCCATCCAGCTGATGGCGCGCATCGACGCGTTGATCTCCACCGGCAATGTGATGAACGAGAACAAGGTCGTCAATGCAAACAGGACGATGCCGAACAGCATCAGTTGCGGAAACTGCTGAATAACCAGCATGCCTGCCAACAGCACCCACATCACCCATCTTGAGGAGAAGTTAACCACCGGTACCAGTGCCGAGCGCATCCTAAGCGGCGCATACCCCACAGCGTGCTGCACAGCGTGACCGCACTCATGTGCGGCTACCGCCATAGCAGCCAACGAGGCTTCCTGATACACCTCTCGTGATAGGTTAACTGTCTTGTTGACAGGATTATAGTGGTCTGTCAATGTGCCGCCCGTGCACACCACCTGCACGTCCGTTATGCCGTTTTCGCGCAACATCCTCTCGGCTACCTCACGGCCTGTCATAGAGGTGCGGATGGTGCTATACTCCTTCATGCGCCGGTTGAACAGCGCACTAACGAGCCAACTGGCCAGCATTGTTACTATGAATATTCCCCAATACATAAAGTCATTTACTATTTGGTCATTTACCATTTACCATTTGTTCGCTGTTGCGCTGGATGAGCAGTCGTCGGCAGGTCTTGCAAACGCCATAGACGTAAACAGAGAAGTGTGCCGGTATGAAGTTGGCGTACTTACGCTCGTGCAGGATGCGGTTCACTGCCGGATCGTTGAAGTTAGCCTCTCTTCCGCAACGGGTACATATGACGCGCATGCTGTCCTTGGCATCCAGTGCCCACTTGTACTGCTCGACTTGCACGCCATGTGTCCGTTCAAGTTTATACAAAATCCGTGCCGAAACGAACAAATTGAGCGAATTATATAGCGTTGGCACTGAAATATGTTGATCTTCTCGCTTGGCATCGATATCATGAACGGTAAAAATTGGCTTATTGACCTCTGCAATAATCTTCAGCAAGGCCTCACGCTCAAACGTGTGCCTTAACTTGTGCGCGCGGATGTACTCATCCAGCACGCCCAATGCCTTTTCATATCGTTCAACCGACGTCATTCCGCCAACTTTCAACTCTCAACTATCAACTTTCCAACTTCTCTCAACTCTCAACTCTCAACTCTAAACTATAAGACGCTCTTCTCGTATGCTCTGCGACGTTTGTGCTGCTTGTGCGGGAACATCTCCCAGTTAGCCAGGTTGCGGGTGTTCGTCTCCATGATTGAGGTCGTCTCCACGCGCTGAATCCCGTACTGGCGGAAGTACGGATGTTGCTCAGCTATGATCACAGCATTCACTCCCATGCCTTGATAATCAGGACGTACGCCAATCAACAACAGGTCGAACGCATCCATCTTCTTCGCCCGCAGCGCACGTAGCAGTCTGATCCATCCGAAGGGGAAGAGGCGACCCTTGCAGCGGCGCAATGCTTCGGACACATCCGGCATACCAAGACCGATACCTACTATCTCGTCCTTGTCGTTAACCACTATGGTAACAAAGTCGAAGTTCAGCAGCGGGAAGTACACCTTCTTGTAGTGCTCCTTCTGCCTGGGTGTCATGGGTTGGAAGTTATATAGGGTCTGATATGCCTTATCCAGCATATCCATGTACTCCATCTTGTACTTGCGCTCTAACTCCTTGGCTGAGTGCACCTTATCCACGCGCAGGTGGTACCTCTCGCGTACCAGTTTGTCTATCCTGAGCACCCTTTCCGGCGTCTCGCACTGCGGATAGAGCTGCAACTCGATCCAGTCGTTCTCCTTCGTCAGACCATACGCCTCCATGTGCTTCTCGTAGTAAGGGAAGTTATACAGTGACGCCATCGGTGCCAGGTACTCAAATCCCTCAATGAGCAGTCCCTCATAGTCCCAGTCGGTAAAGCCCACAGGCCCGTTGAGTTGGGTCATGCCTTTGCTCCTGCCCCACTCAGCTACAGCATCCAGAAGCGCGCGGCTAACCTCCAGATCATCAATGAAATCGATCCAACCGAACCGCACCTTCTTCACACCCCAGCTCTCGTTGGCTACGCGGTTGATGATGCCCGCCACGCGGCCTACTATCTTGCCGTCGCGGTAGGCCAGGTACTGAACACTCTCGCAGACGTCGTAGGAGGGGTTCTTCTTCGGATTGAAGGTGTTCATCTCATCCAGGATCAGACGCGGACAGAACTCCTTGCAGTCCTTGTACAGGTCGTTGTAGAACTTAACGAACTGATACAACTGCCATTTTGTCTTAACTTCTTGTATGATAACTGCCATAGTGGTGTAATTTTCAAAAAACGTACAAAGATACAACTTTTTTTTCAAATATGCAAATTTCTATGAAAAAAAAATGGGGCAACTGCCCCAAATTGTTAAAAATTAAACGAATCTGTTTGTTTTAGTGCTGGTAGCGGCTTGTGATTCGGCTGGTGCATGTTACGTAGTAGTTGCCTGCGCGCACATCCTTGTCAACGCTGCCGTTGGTCTTCTCGATCAGCTGCCACTTGTCATCGTAGATGCGGATGATGGCATGTTTGTCGTTCTGGATGACTATACGATCAATGTCGTAGAACCGTATAATATGTCTGTCCGCCTCTTCGCTCTGCAGAGCGTGCTCCCGAAAGATGTCCGTCTCGCCGGCTGCGGCTACCTGATTGTTCGTTACTTCGGTCTGCGTGTTTGCGACCATCTTGTCTTGTTCGTTACTTGCAGCGTTGGCGGCTACCGTCAGAGCTGCGAAAAGCATTACTGTTACAAAATTCTTTTTCATAAACGTTAGGTTTTTTGGTAAGGGTTTATCTTCCCTTCTAATAATTTGTAATTTACGTTGTTTTTGTATAATTTTGTACTTTCAGCGCACTTTTTCGTTTGCGCTTTCACTTATTAGACTGCAACACCTGTGCCAAAATATGCTTTACGGCATAAAATTCGCGCAAATAGGCACATTCTGCAATAACCATGTGACAAAACGTTTATGGTGGTGTAATGTATAGTTGGCAAACAGTGGCAAGCGGCGTGGGAATTGGCATGTTTTGCCAACTAAAACAATCAAGAATAGACGAATGATTACTTGTTTCGTGTCACTAAACTACCGACGATGAGCGGAAGAATGGTGTTGATAGCCCACAAGAGTAGGGTGGCAATGACAGCCGCTGCGGTTATATCGCTGCCAAAGCGTTCGAATACCGCCACTGCCCATGCGCCGCGTACTGCCACCTCGGCAGCAGGGATATTAGGCGTGACGGTGATCAGTAGGTAATATACCGGCAGACTGACAACATATGACAAAATGTCAAGTCGTACGCCGCAGAACAACAGCGTGAGCAGTAGTTGAAGCGCAAACACTGCGTACCGCACCAGCGATATGCCCAGCAGTACAGCTATATCGCTGTAACTGAGTGCCGCCATGGTACTGACGAGTAGGCGTGTCTGCTCGCGCTGCCATGGGCGGCGTTGCAGCCGCCGCATCAGCACAGGCAGAGCGATGATGGCCAGCAGGGCGCCGATGAGCGCCAGCGTCACACTCCAGACGAGCGAGCTGTCAGGCGCTAACCAGCGAAGCGCAGCCGGTGTTCCGATAACGATGATCACGGTGGTCATCGCATAGCCGCCAATCATCCCCATGCACGTGGCGGTCAGCCAGTGCTGCTTGGTGTGGCGGAACAATAGCGCACGACCCGGGTACTCGCCGAGCTTGTACGGCGTAACAAAACCCGCTATCGTGCCGTAGTACACCTGCCGCTGCGCCTCCCATAGGTTCATCGGCTCAATATCCCGCACCAAGAAACGCCATTTCCACGCCTCGCATAGGCGGTTGATAGGGAAGAGCAGCACACTACCCACCAGGCACACCCACTGCCACACGTCCGCCTGCCTGAACTGTGCAAGCAGACCCGCGTAGTTGTCGTACATGACCATCATGTAACCCAGAAACCCGTAGGCGGCTACAATCAGAAGGATGTGTGCTATCTTCTTCAGTTTGCCCATGTTAGCCCAATAACTCTCGGGCGAACTCTTTGACGTTCACCCCGTCGAACGTGCCGGAGGACATCATCAGCAAGGCAAGACCTTGCAATTTCTGATTTCTGATTTCTGATTTCTGATTTCTGCAAGTCTCGCGCAGCTTTTGTTGCAGCGCCTCGCTATCAGTGAACACCTCCACATTGTCTGTGCCGAAGGCTTGGCGTACCTCCTCGGCAGTGATGGGCGTGAGACGTTTGTGCTCGATCACCTTGGGGTTGAAATAGACATAGGCGACATCCGCCTCTGCCATGCAGCCGTTGTACTGCGGCAGAAAATCCGCCATCAGCGAACTGAAGGTATGTAGTTCCATCGCTGCCACTAACCGTTTGTTCGGATAACGCTCGCGTACCGCCTTGACCGTGGCGCGGAGCTTGGAGGGCGAGTGCGCAAAATCCTTATAAGCCACACTGTTCTCCGTCTCGGCGATCTTCTCCAGGCGGTTCGCCGCACCCGTGAACGTACTAATCTCGCGGTAGAAATCCTCCGGATGAACACCTATCGTCTCGCACGCCATGCACGCCGCCTGCAGGTTCTCCATGTTATGCTGTCCGAACACCTGCATCTCAACCTCGCCCTTGTATGCCGAATAAGGCTTGCAGCTTATATCTTTGCGCGCACCTGCGGCAATCTTCCTTAGGTTCTCGTCGCCCGAGTAGTAAATAAACGTGCCGTTCGGCTCAAATGTATCAACAAACTTACGGAAGGTATCTACATACAGGTCAAAGGTGGGGAACACATTGATATGATCCCAAGCAACACCGGTCAGGATAGCGGTGTGCGGGTGGTACCACAGGAACTTCGACCTCAGATCCAGCGGCGAGGTCAGGTACTCATCACCCTCGAATACCGCATACTTGGCAGTGTCACTAAGGCGAACCATTCGCTCGAAGCCCTCGATCTGTGCACCAACCATGTAGTCGGCTTCTATGCCCAGGCGGTTCAGTACATACAGGATCATCGCCGTGGTGGTCGTCTTGCCGTGCGAGCCGCCTACTACGATGCGGAACTTATCCTTCGTCTGTTCATACAAGTACTCGGGGAAGGAGTAAATCTTCAGTCCCAGCTCTCTTGCGCGCACCAGCTCGGGGTTATCCTCGCGCGCGTGCATACCTAATATAATGGCATCAATGTCGCTTGTGATGCGCTCAGGGTGCCAACCCATCTCATCGGGCAACAACCCCGCATCCTGCAGGTGTGTGCGCGCAGGGTCAAAGATCTCATCATCCGAACCGGTCACCACGTATCCGGCTTTCTGCTGAACAGCTAACGCCAGGTTGTGCATCGCTGCACCGCCTATGGCGATAAAATGAATTCTCATAACTTCGTTATTTAGTCGAAAGACCGTGCTACGCACTCAAAGTCAAAAGATAAAAGTCTAATCACCATCAGCGCTGACACATATCAGGCTTTTTTCTTTGAACGAAGTGGTCTTTTCTCTTTGAGCGCAGCGGTCTATAATTTACCAATCTATACTTGTTAGTTTGCCTTTTAGTACATCGGAGAAGTTCTCCGTGCGCGTTTGTCCGCCGAACAGGTAGATGCAACTCTGATGCACGCAGGCGCTGACCTGTGTGCGCGGCGAATAGACATCCATCAACCTATTGTGCACCGTATCAATGGGAAACCAGTTCAGACCCTCGTCATCGGAGTAGAGCGCTGTGGTGGATAAGTACTGCGCCTCAGCATCCACGCCGCCGAACAGGTAGAACAGCTTGCCGTAATGAACCACCGATGCGCCTAAGATAGCAGAGCACAGAGGGCGCTCAATGGCGAAGTTAGCATAGCGGTAGCCGTCGGCCAGGCTGTACTCGATGTTCCACCGCGAGTTGAGCGTGTTGCCTTCGGTGTCATAGCCGCCCACAATCATCGCCCGCGGCCGATCGCTGCTGGAGCGGAACTCCACAACGGCGAAGTCCGACAGTGGCCAGTTAGCCGGCAGAGGCTCAGCATAGGTGCGCCAGGTATCACCGTCCTCCACTGCCAGGTGGTAAGTGTGATCGGTGGCGTGCTCAGCAACCAACCACACAGAGTCGTTGAAATGCATGAGCATCACCTGTGGCACGTAGGGCTCACCGCTCTGATCCTGCATCTGCCAGTTAACGCCGTCAGCCGACGTATATACCACGCCGTCCTGGCAATAATACAACTCACCGTTAGCCTCCAATATATCGCGCACGCGGCAACCGGAGGGTAGGGTAGTCGGTATCGTTCCTTCGTCCCACATGCTGCCGTCGGCCGACCGATAGACGGTGGTCACAAACCCGTCGTTGGCGAACAGGTAGAACCGCTCGTTGAGCACCAACCCTTTGGTGGCCGCCGAGCCGCCGCCAAGAACATCATCGCTCAGCTGCTGCCAGGTGAACAGGTCGGGATCGACCTGGTGCACATTCACCACGATGCGGTAGTACTTCGTAGCTGACATATCGGACGACACCACGCGCAACAACACAGGGTGCGTGAAGTCGATAGTGTCCTTACCGCCCATGGTGATGGTGGTGTCGGAAGTGATGATCGTCGCCGACGAAGGCGTAGCCTTGAACAGCACACGTGGCACGAGTCTGTTCACCGGCGTCAGATAGGTCATCGAGTCGGCGTTCGTGATGAGTCCCGTATCCTGTGCAGAGTAGTTGCTGATGGTGAACGTTGTGTTGCTGATGCTCGGGAAACTGTCCTGCTTGGTGAAGTAGAAACTCGTCACCTCTGTTTCCGAAGAAAGGGTGACTGTGTCGCTGCTTTTGCTGTTGCAGGACGATAAAAATACGCAAAATATGCACAATATAGTAAAAAAGTTGCGTCTCATATTTGCAAATATCATTTTTTTTTTGTATCTTTGCAGTCGAATTGGTGAATGGGCTCAATCAGCCCGTACTAAATCGTCAAATTTAAATATCAAATCTCAAATTTCAAATAACCATGTTATTCGAAAGCCAAATACGTGATTTCAAACTCCTCTTGCCCTGGAAACGTACCGAGAAGCGCAAGAAGGATCTGCGTGAACTGATGCGCCAGAAGCTGCGTGTGCAGAAAGCGGAAGACCTGCAGGCTTGGTCGGAGGCGGTCATCAATCGCATCGAGCAACTGCATTCGTTCCGGCACGCTCATGTCGTGATGCTCTATTACCCTGTTCATCACGAGATCGACCTGCGTCCGCTGCTGGACAAGTACAAGGATGAAAAGGTCATCCTCCTGCCAGTTACGCATCGCGACCACATTGAACTCCGTCAGTACATCGGCAAGGAGAACCTGACCAAAGGTCACTACGGCATTCCTACGCCGCAGACAGCCACCTATCGCGGTGTGCCCGATCTGGTGATCGTTCCTGGGTTGGCTTTTGACAAAGATCTCGTGCGCATGGGGCGCGGCAAGGGGTACTACGACCGCTTCTTGCGCAAGTTAGGCAAAGTGACTAAGGTGGGCGTGTGCTATGACTTCCAGATCAGCGATGATGTGCCATGGTCGTTGCACGACGTGCGTATGGACAAGGTCATCACTCCTTCCGCCACCTACGAGCGCTAACTGTCAACTATCAACTGTCAACTCTAATCGCATCTGGCTGGCTGCCATCTTCTCTATCTGCTTGTCGGTCTCCGGCGTGATGCGGGCTTCGCGCGGACGGTAGTAGAACTTCAGTCCGTAGTTCTCGCAGCTGCGCATGCGATCGTACGGCAGTTTCTTTTCGTAATACGCCTCTACGGCATTCCATATATCCAATATGATCCTGTCGGCCTCAATGCGCAGCGCTTCCAGATCCTCATACACGCGCTCCGTGCTCAGACGGTGCATCGACTGGCTGAGCTGACTCTCGCGGAACATGTCGTAGTGCACCTTCACCTTGTTGATCGCCGGGCAGTTGATCGGTATGCCTCCTTCACCCATACGTGCCGTCTCACCCTCGATGATGTTCTTCCCCCACAGCAGCAGGTTATCCTCGGTGGATAAGTCGGGCAGGTTGAAGTTGTTCTCATTGAGCTTGTAGAGCCGTTTCTGCTCCTTCTTGATCTCACCGCGTAACACTGCAAAGTTCAGTACCTGTATGAAGTGTGATATATACATGCGCGTGGTCTGCACCATCCGTTTGTACTTCTTGTTCGCGGTCACCTTGTTGTCGAAGTGCGTCTGGTACTGTGATACGAGGTTCTCGAACTTGAGCAGGCAGTTCTCCGCCTCCGTGGATAGACGGTAAGGCAGCACTTGCTCGGTGAAGTCGCTCTCAGCGGCACGCTGCACGGCCGTCTTCAACGCGCGCAGACGAGCTTGGTCCGTGTTGGGTAAACGTCTGTATGGCATATACTTCGTAATTTGAAGATTTAAAGATTTAAAGATTCATCCTTCATATCATGCGTTGCGCTTGGCAAGGCTTTTGGCCATCTGCTCCAAGTGGCGTGTCTCGTCGTTCTGCGGCAACTCCTTAAGGCAGTCGAGTGCCTGCTGCGTATGCTCGGCTATGGCCTGCTCCGCCGCCTCGCGGGCGCGTGTGGCTATATACAGATCCTTGACGGCGCTGATCTTCTCTGCCGATGGCGCGGTCTGCGCCAGCCAGCGGTTGAGTTCCGCGCGCTGCGCATCGTCGGCGTTCTTCAGAGCCGAAAGGAGCAGGTAGGTCTTCTTGTTGCAGCTGATGTCGCCGCCAATGGCTTTGCCGAAGGTCTTCGGGTCGCCGAAGCAGTCCAGTAGATCGTCCTGGATCTGGAACGCCAGACCCAGATGAATGCCGTACTCATACAGCGCTTGCTGCTCAGCCTTGCTTGCGCCACCGATGATCGCGCCGCCTTGCAGCGCGGCCGCGAGGAGCACGGATGTTTTCAGGCGGATCATCTCGATGTAGTCGCTGATCTGAACATCATCGCGGGTCTCAAATTCAACATCGTACTGCTGTCCTTCGCATATCTCCGTAGCCGTCTTGGTGAACAGCTTGAACAGCTCTGGCAGATGCTCGGTCGGCACACCCTCCAGCAGGTGATAGGCCTCGATGAGCATCTGATCGCCCGAGAGGATAGCCGTGTTGTCGTTCCACTTCACATGCACCGTAGGCATGCCTCTGCGCACATCAGCGCGATCCATCACATCGTCGTGCAGCAGGGTGAAGTTATGGAACACCTCAATCGCCTCAGCAAACGGTAGAGCACGCTGCTCATCGCCGCCGAATAATCGGCAACCCGCCAGCACCAACTGCATCCTTAGTCGCTTGCCACCCGACGACAACGCATACCCTATCGGCGCATACAACCCTTGCGGCTCTTTGCTCCAATCCAATCCTGATATGGCTTCGTTAACATCAATCATAACTCCATTATTTAGTCGAAAGACCGTTCGCTTCGCTCACTAAAAGACAAAAGATAAAAGCCTAATCAGTCTTTTTTCTTTGAGCGGCGGGGTCCCCAAAGGGCTTGCCCGCGTGGGGTGCATTGCAGCGGTCTTTGTTCTTTGAGCAGCCAAAGGCTGCGGTCTATTAATTTTCAATTATCTCTGTAAGCACATCCCGCATCTCCATACCAGCCACACGTACCTGCTGCGGTATGAACGACGTAGCCGTCATACCCGGTGTGGTGTTCACTTCCAGCAGTTGGATCGTGCCGTCCGGCGCGATGATGTAGTCCGTGCGGATAATACCGTGGCAGCCCAGGATGTCGTAAATCTTCAGCGTCATGGCCTGCACGGCGTCGCGTGTGGTGTCGGGTATACGTGCCGGCGTTATCTCCTGCACCTGGCCGTTGTACTTCGCGTCGTAGTCGAAGAACTCGTTGCTGGTCACCACCTCGGTGATGGGCAGGGCTACGCTGCGCTGGCGGGTCTTGTATACACCGCAGGTGATCTCGGTGCCTTGCATGAACGCCTCGCAGATCACCTCGTTGCCCTCATGGAACGCTGCGGCTATCGCCGGCTCTACATCATCCAAGGTCTTCACCTTCGTGCAGCCGAAACTTGAACCGCCTACGTTGCTCTTGATAAAGCACGGAAAACCTATATGTTCTTCAATGTCGCTTTTGACTTTCGACTTTTGACTTTCGACTACCCAATCGCCCTTACGCAGCAGGATAGACGGCGATATAGTGATGCCGAATTGCTTGAGGTAGTGGTTGCAGGTATATTTGTTGAACGTCATCGCTGCCGCCAGCACGTTGCAGCACGAGTAGGGGATGTGCATCATCTCCAGGAAGCCCTGCAGCAGTCCGTTCTCACCCGGTGTGCCGTGGATGGTCACGTAAGCGTAGTCGAACTCGGTTATACGGTTCAGGGTCTTGAGGTCTGCACCTTGCAGCTCGACGATCTCGGCGTCATAACGCTCTGGATCCAACCAACCCTTTATACTTGCGGCGGAACGCAGCGACACATCGTGCTCCGAGCTGTCGCCGCCCGCTATAATTGCTATTCTCTTTTTCATAACTTCGTTATTTAGTCAAAAGACCGTGCTACGCACTCAAAGACAAAAGATAAAAGCCTATTCACCATCAGCGCTGACACATATCAGGCTTTTTTCTTTGAACGAAGTGGTCTTTTCTCTTTGAGCGCAGCGGTCTATTATCTATTCGCTCTCTTGCGTTCTAATTCGTCCAAAATAATCTTTCTTATTCGCATCGCGTGCGGGGTTACCTCCACATACTCATCTTCCTTGATATATTCGAGTGCTTCCTCCAGCGAGAAGCGTACCGGCGGCGCAAGTACAGCCTTGTCGTCCGATGACTTGGTACGCATGTTCGTCAGATTCTTCGCCTTGGTCACGTTGATGACGATATCACCTTCCTTGGCATTTTCGCCTACCACCTGTCCGGCATAAACCTCTTCCTGCGGGTCGATGAAGAAGCGTCCTCTATCCTGCAGTTTGTCCAGCGCATAAGCCGATGCAGTACCTGCCTCCATAGCTATCAGCGAACCGTTCACTCTGTGCGGCATCTCGCCCTTGTAGGGCTGGTACTCCAGGAAGCGGTGCGCCATGATCGCCTCACCGGCGCTGACGTTCATCACATAGGTACGCATGCCCATGATGCCGCGTGAAGGAATAGTGAACTCCAGTTGCACGCGGTCGTTCACCAGCTCCATCTTCGTCATATCGCCCTTATGCACGGTCACAAACTCGATAATCTTGCCCGAGCACTCCTCGGGACTGTTCACGGTGAGTTGCTCCACCGGTTCGCACTTCACGCCGTTGATCTCTTTGATGATCACCTTAGGCTGGCCTACCTGTAGTTCGTAGCCTTCACGACGCATGGTCTCGATCAGTACACTCAGGTGCAGCACGCCACGACCATACACGTTCCACGCCGACTCCCTATCGCTGGCTTCCACGCGCAAGGCGAGGTTCTTCTCCAGTTCTTTGGTCAGACGCTCCTGAATATGACGCGAGGTGACGAACTTGCCGTCCTGCCCGAAGAACGGGCTGTCGTTGATGGTGAACGTCATCGACATCGTCGGCTCGTCGATAGCTATGGGGTCAAGTGCCTCGGGGTTCTCGATGTCGCATATCGTGTCGCCTATCTCAAAGCCGTCGATGCCGATCAGCGCACATATGTCGCCACTCTTCACCTCATCGGTCTTCACGTGCCCCATGCCGCTGAAGGTGTGCAGTTCCTTGATCTTCGTGCGTACTTTCGTGCCGTCTTTCTTTGCCAGGGTCACCGACATGCCGTCACGGAGCACACCACGATGTACGCGTCCTACGGCTATACGCCCAACGTAGGGGTTGTAGTCGAGCGAGGTGATCAGCATCTGCGGAGTTCCCTCCAGCACCTCCGGCTCAGGTATATACTCGATGATGGCATCCATCAGTGCGGTGATGTCCTTCGTCGGTTGCTTCCAGTCGGTGGACATCCAGCCGTTCTTGGCCGAACCGTAGATGGTCTGGAAATCCAGCTGGTCTTCCGAGGCGTTTAGGTTGCACATCAGGTCGAACACGGCCTCTTGCACCTCGTCCGGACGGCAGTTGAGTTTGTCCACCTTATTGATGACCACGATGGGTTTGAGGTTGAGCTCAATGGCTTTCTGCAGCACGAAGCGCGTTTGCGGCATCGGGCCTTCGAAGGCATCCACCAGCAGCAGCACGCCGTCTGCCATGTTCAGTACACGCTCCACCTCACCGCCGAAGTCCGCGTGACCCGGAGTGTCGATGATGTTGATCTTGTAGCCCTTGTATTCGATAGCAACGTTCTTGGCGAGGATGGTGATACCACGTTCGCGCTCCAGGTCGTTGTTGTCCAGAATGAGTTCACCTTTCTCCTGATTGTCGCGGAACAGGTTCGATGTGTAGAGCATCTTATCTACGAGCGTCGTCTTGCCATGATCCACGTGGGCGATAATTGCAATGTTTCTAATTTTCTGCATATAGTATGTTTGTCGTTATTCTATTATGTGGTCCCCGCAAGCATCGTGCAGTGCGAGGAAGCGGAGACACGCGTCGCTTTTATGCCGCTCAGCGGCATTCGATGCGACCGCATTGCCGAACGCGCATTTAGGTTAGAACCTAAAAAACGTACAAAGATACAAAAAAAAAATGAAATATGCAAATTTTTGTACCAAAAAATCAAATTCTTTACTCTATATTTGCAAATGTCAAATATTTTTTGTATCTTTGCGTGCTGAAAAACTTTATTTAACATGAAAAGATTTGTTACAATAGCAGTTTTAGCTATAGCCGCAATGACCGTAAGTGCGCAGAAAGTTACCAAAATGCGCGTTTGGGTGGGTGACCAGATTGCCTATCAGAAGAATATCGAACAGGTGGATAGTATCACGTTTATTGAGATAGTGGATGGAATATTGGAGGGCGAGTTCTCGATCAGCGAATCGCAGAAAGTGCATTTCTCACAGGGCAACTTGCAGTACCAAGCCAGTACGGACACATGGCGGTTTGCGGCCAACCAGTATGACATGATCGGCGACGATAACGAGAACATCTCCTCCTCGTACAGCGGTTGGATAGACCTTTTCGGCTGGGGCACAGGTAATAATCCGACCAAGACAAACACTGCATCGTATAACTATGACACCTTTGTTGACTGGGGAACAAACGCCATCAGCAACGGCGGCAACGAGGCGAACCTGTGGCGCACATTGAGCATGGAAGAGTGGGAATATATACTTTTCAACAGGCCGAATGCCGCCACACTCTTCGGTTTGGGCACTGTGAACGGCGTAAACGGCGTTATCCTGTTGCCGGACAACTGGCAGCTACCTGATGGCGCATCCTTCATCGCCAGCACTACGAAAGGCCTGGCTCTGCAAGGCAATATGTATTTCAACGGTGAAGGCGATAACTTCTCCCACAACACCTACAACCTCGTGCAGTGGTATGTGCTGGAGGATGCAGGTGCCGTCTTCCTGCCTGCTGCCGGCTATCGTTCGGGCTCTGTTATGAACGATGTCGGTTCGCATGGCTATTACTATACTCCTACGCCCTACAACGGTATCAAAGCCTACAGCCTCTTCTTCGGCCCGTATGCCTTCCATGCGCAGGGCAGCACTAAAGAACGCAAATGCGGTATGTCTGTCCGCCTGGCGCGATAGGCAGATTAACTCAAACGAGGTGTAACCGAATGGTACACCTCGTTTTTTTATTGCATATATCTTACTATTGCAAGTACTGGTCAATCAGCCGGATAATCAGGTCGCTGAGCAGTTCGACCTCGTAGTCGCCTACCGTGGCAGCAATATGCTCGCCGCCAATACCGCTGTCATTGGTCAGGAACACATACGTGCCATCGGTAGCAATCGCAGCAAAGCGCAGGAAGAACTCCGTGGGTTTATCCACGCCGCTGGCTGCAACTGGAATAATACGTATGCCGCTCTTGGCGTAGAGTGGAATAGACTTCTGCAAACTGGCAATGACATCCTCTTGCTTGTGCGGAGGTGCATCCAGTAGCATAAACGCCAGACGGATGCTGTTGCCTTCACGCCATGACAGATCTTGCAGACCTTTCTCCAGCGCCGTGTGTACCGCTTCGGGGTAGTCGCCACCGCCGTCGGCGGTCTGTTTGTCGATGAACGCGGTGGTGACGCTCACGTTGGCGGCAAAGTCACTGGCGCGCGTCAGGTACTCGTCGCCCTCATCGCGGTAGAACAGCGCAGCCGTGCGGATAGCCGCATCGC
Organism: Bacteroidales bacterium UBA1216; assembly: GCA_002309255.1. Taxonomy (GTDB): domain Bacteria; phylum Bacteroidota; class Bacteroidia; order Bacteroidales; family Paludibacteraceae; genus Colicola. The sequence goes on from DBXI01000014.1 coordinate 21,082, forward strand.
TGTGCTTGCTGCCTACGGTGTTGATGATGTTCGTCAGGTCGGCCTTCAGGAAATCAATCTCATCCATCATCGATCCTGTGGCATCCACGATGAACGCTATGTCAATGTCGCGTGTAGCGCTGATGGCCATTGTGCACTCGTTCCACTTGGGCTCCTCGCCCCAATGGGTGACCTCTAGCGCCTGCTCCAGAGTGGCGCCGTTAACCACCAGTTCCAGAGCCGAAGCATCCACGCTCTGTTCCTGCTGCGTCAGACCGACCCACAGGTTCGTCTCGCCGCGGTTGTCCGTGCGCGCCTCGTAGAGCACACTGCCCTGACGCTTCAATTGAATAGGCACATCGCGCTGCGGCTGGCCGTTGACATCCGTCACGCGTACCGCTACGCGGTTATTCGTATAGAAACCCCAGTAACTGCTGAACTCGGTGTAGTCCGAACCCTCCTGATCGGCTTGCTTATTGGTCATCAGGTTCGACCAGAACAGCCAGTTGTCCAGGTCGCGCCACTCGCCGGCGGTCACTCGTCCGGCTTGCGCCTGACCTCCGCCGTTGCTACTGCCCTCGCCGGGCACTCCGCCCTCGCCGCCGACTACGTCATCGGATGTATAACCGCTCTTGTCGCCGCCTTCGGGCGCAACAGATGGCTCCAACTCATTCTTCGTGCTGCATGACCACAGCATAGCAACTGCAGCCGCCAGGATAGATAACAGATGAATACGTTTCATGGTCGTATGTGTTTATTTTCAGACTGTCCCTCGCATGTAAGAGTTATTTCATTTGTTTGCCGTCGGCATCGTAGATGTGGCCGTTGTAGCTGACGAACACCTTGCCCTCGTGCATGTACTTCTGCGCCTCACGCAGCTGTTGCGGTGTGAGTTGTTCGGCATCGGTAGTCACATTCGGGTTCGGGCTGATGGTGAACACGGTCATGATCACCGTGGTGGGCAGGTAGTTGTTGTTGCCCGGATGGTACGCCACTACGGTCACCTCGCCTTCGTTCTCGGGGCGGATCATGTCATCTTCGATGCTCAGCAGGCACTCGGTGAACGCATAGGTGATAGGCAGTCCGGACGACAGCACAGCGGTTGAACGTACCGGCACGCCTACAGTGAGGTCGGTCAGCTGATCGTCCCAGATGATGGTCTGCGTTGCTTTGTTGATGCGCAGAGCTACGGGCAGCGTGCGCTGGTTATACACGCACTCATTCTCAGGCGTGAACAGCAGGTACAGGTTGTACTCGCCGGCATCCAGCACGCTCTGCGCATCGATCCCTGCCCATTTGAATGAACCCGGCACCTGGCCTACCGTCTCGTGGATGACCGCCTCGCTCAGTGTCTGACCATAGGTCATCTCATCCACCGTCACGCCAATGATCGGGTCGGCTTTCTTGACCGTCAGCGTCTTGGATACGGTATTGGCGGCGTTGTACTTGTAGTTGCCGGGCTGCGTGGCGGTCAGTGTCACCTCGCCAGCGCAGACCACAACCACCTTGTTGCCGTCGGCGTATGCCACCCGGTCGTCCGATGTCTCGTAAACGACATCCAGCCCCGAGGTGGTGTAGGCGTTGAGCTCGAGTATGTCGGTGACGGTACACTCGCCGAGGTCCTGCGCCCAGGTGAGCGACTGGTCGTACTTCTTCGTCTCGCCCGACACGGCGATGCGTGCCTCGCGTCCCTCGCCGGCAATGACAATCTCGCCGCTGTGCCTGCCCGCCTCGCTGTGCGAGTATTTGATGGTCAGCTGGGTGGTCTGGTTGATGAGGTTCTTCTGTCCGATGGTGGTGAGCGATGCGGAGAAGTGCGGATCCGTGCTGCTGACCTGTGCCACGATGTTGGTCCATGTAATGTTCACGTTCTTCGTTGCTTCGTCGTCATCGACCATTGCCCGTCCGAACGGCCATTCGTCCGTACCGGCGCTGATGCTCCTGAGTTCGGTCACCTTGATCTTGCGGAACGCTGCTGCCGTCTTGCCTGTGGCGGCAAACTTCAGGTAGCGGGTGTTCGTAGCCAATGCTACCCGGACCTCTGTGTACGTGGAGATAGTGTTGCCCTCATGGCTGTATATCAATGACCAGTTGTTGTGGTCGGTTGACTGATAGGCCATCACCGTACCGTCGCTGGCCCCCTGCCATTCAAAGAAAAGCGAGTCGGCTATACCCACCTCGGATAAGGCGATAACACACTCGTCGTTGTAAGGGGCTTGACCGAATCCCAAAACATTGATAACAATCTTGCCTATCTTCAGTCCTCCGCCGAGACCTAATGTCGGGTTGTCGTAACTGACGTTTTCGGATTTGGAGATAACGGTCTTGTCGTTATTAAAGTCGTCTTTCGTCATTTCCTTATCCCAAGCCAGCTGGGCATACGAGCAGACGGATAAAGCCAGTGTGGCTACTATAGAGAAAATCTTTTTCATGTTCTGTTTTTTATCTAATACCTGCTAGTTTAGTTTGTCGCAGTTGTGCGTTTTAGCCTACAAAGTTAGAAAAAAAATCTAACTTACGCAAATCTTACTTGTCAAATCTTAATCATCGGCAACGGAAACACAACATACGTACTGCTTTTTCTTGCAAATGTCAAATAAATATTGTACCTTTGCCCCCTGAAATGTCAATTGTCAATTATCAATTATCAATTAACCATGTGGACTCTATTGGCATTCATATCCGCGCTGTGCTTGGGTTGTTATGACGTAAGCAAGAAGATCGCGTTGCGGGACAACAAGGTGATTGATGTGCTGACGATCAGTATCTGCGTGTCGGCACTTATCCTGAGTGTGCCGCTGCTGTTGTCGCGGCTTTATCCGGAGATGATGGCGGGTTCACTGCTTTTCGTCCCTCGCCTGGATGTGCAAGCGCACTTCTTCACCTTGCTCAAGTCGGTGATCGTGCTCAGCAGCTGGGTGTTTGCTTATGTGTCGCTTAAACACCTGCCTATCTCCGTTGTCAGCCCTATGCAAGCCACCCGGCCTATGTGGACGCTCGTCGGCGCATTGCTGCTGTTCGGCGAACGGCTGAACGCCTGGCAGTGGGCGGGTGTGCTGATAGCCATCGGTACGGTCTTCGCCTTTTCCTTCCGCCAATCGCATCATTCCATCATTCCATCAATCCATCAATCCAATAAATATTACGTCACCTTGGCATTGGCCATCTTGATCGGCGCTTGCTCGGGCTTGTATGACAAGTACCTGATGCGCCGTTACGATCATAACGCCGTGCAGGTCTATTATACGTTCTATCAGGCGCTGATGATGCTCATTGTGTGGGGGATAGACCGCGTTGCTGAAAGAGCAAAGACCGTTTCGCTAAATGAACAAGGAGCACAGCGGTCTTTGTTCCTTGCTCCTTGTTCCTTGCTTCCGATCGTTCTGATCAGCGTCTTCCTGGTCATCAGCGATAACGTGTATATGTTGGCACTCCGTGATCCCGATTCGATGATTGCCGTGGTGAGCACCATCCGCCGTGGCGGTACGGTCATCGGCTTTGCCTACGGCCTAATGTTCCTCCACGAGAAAGATCCCCTGCCCAAGCTCCTGTGCATGCTCGGCATCTGCATTGGCCTCCTGTGCCTGGCTATTGGCGCATAATAAACGCACCCGTGTGCGGATGCGTTCACTATCATTCTATTTGCTTAGTAGAAGTTATTCACTCAGTAGCAGTAGCGCCTCTTCCCGTACATCCGGCGGCAGGTTGATGCCGCGGGCTTGCATGGCGCACAACCAATCGCTGACCTCCTTGGGCATCAGCGTCTCAAACACCTCACGAATCTCCGCCGCCTGCTCGGGCGTATAATCCTCAGGCTCTATCCCCTTGTAGGCGTCCAGCTCCTCGTCGTTATAATAGAGGCTCTCGTCACGCAGGATCTTCAGCCCTTTCTCGCAGTTCTCATGTAGGCCGCAGCAGCCCGTATCGTTACTCCACATCGTCTTCTTCAACTACAAGGTTGTTGATGATGAAGTCCTGACGCTCCGACGTGTTCTTTCCCATGAAGAAGTTCAGCAGGTCGCCCACGGCGTCTTCTTTGCGCAGCGTCACCTGATCCAGGCGAATCTCCTTACCGATGAAACCCTTGAACTCGTCGGGCGAGATCTCTCCCAATCCTTTGAATCGCGTTATCTCGGGCGTGCTGATCTCGTCAATCGCTTTCAGGCGCTCCTCTTCGCTGTAGCAGTAGCGGGTCTCTTTCTTGTTCTTGACGCGGAAGAGCGGCGTCTGCAGGATATAGACGTGTCCTTTCTTGACCAGATCGGGGAAGAACTGCAGGAAGAACGTGAGCATCAGCAATCGGATGTGCATACCATCGACATCGGCATCGGTGGCGATGATCACCTTGTTGTAGCGCAGTTCGTCCAGGCCGTCCTCGATGTTCAGCGCCGACTGCAGGCAGTTGAACTCCTCGTTTTCATACACGACCGACTTGCTCAGTCCGTAGCTGTTGAGCGGCTTGCCTCGCAGGGAGAAGACCGCCTGCGTCCGCACATCGCGGCTCTTGGTGATCGAACCCGATGCCGACAGACCCTCGGTGATAAAGATGCACGTCTCGTCCCTGAGATCGTCCTCAGCATCTTTGGCGGAGCGGACGGGTTTGGCGTCATTGAAGTGCACCTGGCAGTCGCGGAGCTTGGGGTTGTTCAAAAGGTTCTTCTTCGAGCGCTCACGTGCGGCTTTGGTGACGCCGGCTATAGCTTTGCGCTCGCGCTCCGAGTCCTGTATCTTCTTGAGCATGACCTCGGTGATCTCGGGGTGCTTGTGCAGGTAGTTGTCCAGCTGCAGACCAACGAAGTCGTTGACGAACTTATTGACCGAGATGCCGCCGGTAGGACTCATATCTTTCGATCCGAGCTTGACCTTGGTCTGACTCTCAAAGACGGGTTCTTCCACATTGATGGCTATGGCGCCGACTATGCCGTTACGTATATCGCTCAGGTCTTGGTTCTTGCCGAAGAACTCCTTGATGGTTCGACCGATAGCCTCACGGTACGCCGCCTGGTGCGTGCCTCCCTGTATGGTGTGCTGGCCATTGACGAAGGAGTGATACTCCTCACCTGTCTGGTCGGTGTGCGTCAGAGCGATCTCTATATCCTCACCTACGATGTGGATGATCGGATAGAGGGGCTCCACGGTCATCGTCTCGGTCAAGAGGTCGAGCAGACCGTTGCGGGAGAAGAACTTACGCCCGTTGTAGTTCAGCGTCAGACCTGTGTTCAGATACGCGTAGTTGCGCATCATCGTCTCTATGTAGTCCTCGCGGAACGAGTAGTTCTCGAACAGCCCCTTCGAGTCGTCCGGCACAAACTCGATGCGTGTGCCGCGTTTGGCGGTGGGCGGTGCGTCGATGATGTCCGTATCCTCCACCAGATGTCCCTGGCGGAACACGGCGCGGCGCATCTTCTCCTCGCGCACGCTCTCCACGATGAACTCCTTCGAAAGCGCGTTCACCGCCTTCGTACCGACGCCGTTCAGTCCGACGGACTTCTTGAACGCCTTGCTGTCGTACTTACCGCCGGTGTTCAGGATGGACACGGCGTCCACCATCTTGCCTAAGGGAATTCCGCGACCATAGTCGCGTACGATGACACGTCCGTCAGCTACGGTCACATCAATCACCTTGCCTTCGCCCATGCGGTACTCGTCGATGGAGTTATCGATGGTTTCCTTGATAAGCACGTATATACCGTCGTCCGAATGTGTGCCGTCACCGAGCTTGCCGATGTACATACCCGGACGACGACGGATGTGTTCGCGGTCGTCAAGATGGATAATATTGTCCTCGTTATAGTTCTCAGCCATAATAAAGTTGAAAATTGAAAGGGGTGTTCGACTTGAAAATTGAAAGGGCTCACTTGATGAACTTCATCTCCACGCGGCGGTTCTTCTGCCGTCCTTCTGGTGTGTTGTTGGTGGCTACGGGCTTCGATTCGCCGTATCCTTGTGAGGTGAGCAGGGCTTTGTCCACGCCTATCTTGATCAGGTAGTTGCGTACGGAGTTAGCGCGGTACTCGGATAGGATGCGGTTGGACTCATCATCGCCCACGCTGTCGGTGTGTCCGCTTATCTCCACGTGCTTGCCGTGCTGCTTGATGATCGCCGCTACGCGGTTGAGCTCGGCGATGGAGGCGGGCAGCAGGTCGTATTCGCCGGTGCGGAAGAACAGGTTGTTCAGTACGATAGGCACCTCCTGCTCGATCATCTCCTCGATGGTGGTGGCTGTTATCTCCTGCTCGATGGTCACGGGCTGCGCGTTGTTCCTCAGGTCAATGTTCTTCGCGGCAGGGAAGAACTGGTCGTTCTGGATGTAATAGCCGTAGTTCTTACCCTCGGGCAGCACCATGAAGAACCGTCCGTCCTCGGGGTTAGTGCGCGTCTGCCCGACGGAGCATTGTGCCTCCAGATCCTCCCATTGTATGATGGTGTTGACGGGTTTTCCCTGTGAGTCGGTGACACGTCCGGTGACGGTAGCCACAGCCTGCGGGCGGAGCTCCTTGCGTAAGGCGAGTTGGCAGAGGTCGTTCTGCTTGTTGGTGCGGTTGGCGAAGTATGCCAGATCACCTTCGGTGGATATCTTGTACCAGCACTCGTTGGCGGCTGAGTTGATCACCTTACCCATGTTCACGGGCTCGCTCCACTCCGTCCAACTATTGTCGTTCAGACGCTTGGATACAAACACATCGGTTCCGCCGAGGCTGCTATGGCCTTCGGAGCAGAAGTACAGGGTCTTCATGTCGGGGTGCAAGAAGGGCGAGCGGTCGATGCGCGTGCTGTTGATCTGCGGACCCAAACCAAATGGTTTGCCCCACTGCCCATCGTCCTGCAGCAGCGAGACGAAGATGTTGATGGACATCTGATATTCATGTGGCACCTTGCTCAATGCGGCGAAGAGTAGCGCTTTGCCGTCGGTGGTGATCATGGCGTCGGCCATCCATTCGCTGATGATGATCCGTCGTGACAGCGGCTCCAGCTTGCCCCAACCGTCCTTCGTGCGATGGGAGATCATCAGACGTCCGTTGCGGAAGATGATCATCGTCAGCCCGTCGGCGGTCAGACCTAATGGCGCCTCGTTTGCGTCGGCAGTGTTGATGTCGTTGACGCCTACGGCCTTGCCCCAGCCGCTTGACGTCTTCGTGCTCAGGAAGATATCCTCCCTGCCCACATTGTCCTTGCGCTTGGTGCCACAGAAGTACAGCTGTGTGCCATCCGTGGAGATCACCGGGCAGAACTCGTTGCCGTCGGGTGTGTTCACTCCGTTGCCCAGAGGCGTGACCACCATCTTCGGATCATCCGGTTCTTCTAATATGCGCACCAGTTCGGTGTAGCGGTAGTCGTTACCGAAGGCGGCTGCATGCGCCTTGACCTTGGCCAGGGCTTCTGCCCATCGCTTGGCCTCCAGATCGCCCTTGATGAGTCCTTGCAGACGGTAGTAGGCAGGGTAGGCGGGTGCTACCTTGTCGATGTACTCCTCTGTGCTGATAGCGCCCAGGCGGTACTGGTCGTGTGCCTCCATCATCCGGCGGTCGTCTTTCTGCACTTTCTCGATAGCGTAGCGGGTGCAGCTGTTGTGGAAGCTGACGAACTGCTCTAACGTCGTATCCTCCAGGCAGGTGGTGCGCAGCACGAGCCAGCAGCTGTCGCTGTATGGCTTAGGCAGGGTTGTCATCCCCCATCGTGCGGCCTCGATGATCCGTGTGCGGCGGGCGTATTGCACGAACGACAGCATAGCTGTGTCGCGCCAGCGGTTGGTGCTGTCGGTGTGGGTAAGGATGTACTCCTTCTGCGCGTACCACTCATCGCGGCTGGCTATGCGACGCATCTCAAGCTCGGCTATGCGATCCAGCGCCTTGTCCACGTACGGACTCTCAGGGTAGGTGTCGCAGTACGTCTGTAGATCCTGCTCTGTGCCCGTCTCGGCTATCGCGTTATACGCCAAGCCGTATAGCCGCTTCTGCGCTTCTGCGCGCTCCTGCGCCTCAGGATAAGACTCAATGAACGCCTGATATGCCTCGCGGCTGTTCGTGCGCTCCGCCTGACGGAAAGCTATTGCATCGCGGGTCTGTATGGCTTGAACTATTTGCTTGCGCGGCGCGCGCTGGTAGGTGCTGATGTAGTCGTTCCAAACCTCCAAGGTGTTCTTCTGTTGCGCACTGAGCTGCGCGAGCAGAGCAATGTTCGCATACTCCGTCGCATACAACTGCTCCGTGTAGCCGTTGCGCTCGGCGCGACTGATGTCCTTCTTCGGGTAAGCTTTCAACTTGTCCTGCGACTGGCAGAGGTAGTCATACGCCTGACGGATGTCCCGATCGGGGTTGTTGCGCGCTACGGTTAACTTAAATAGCGCATAGTACACCGTGTGATCGTCGGGGGTCTTGGCCTGCTGTTGCATCAGTTCGGTCTTGGCCTGGCTGTAAGCACCGGCACTTATCAGCTCGCGGCAAGGATAATCCGCCACCTCTGCCACCACTGCCATCGGCAGCAGTAGCAGCAACAGAATCATATGATATGTATGTCGTCTCATAGTAACATTCGTCTTATTGTAAAATAAGCCGTCAAAATCGTTTGTTTTTCCAAATCGGCCACAAAGATACAAAAAAAATCTGACATTTGCAAATTTTTCTTGAAAAAAAAGTGCAATGGGTTTGAGTTCGTCAAAAAAGACCCCAAAATTATTCTGTTCACAAATTAACCACATAAACAAAATACGAAGGTAAAGTGTGGTCAATAATTTGCACAAAAGATGAAACGACAACAAAAAGTATATATATACTATGTATATATATAGTGTTATGCTAAAATTGTGTATTTTGGTGTTTTATGCTATGGTTATCCTATGGTTATGTTATGGTTATCCTATGGTTTAGTCTCGATGTAGTCTCGACAATGTGACTAATGACTGCAAAGATCAAGATGAGGTCAAATATTTCCAACTAAAGTTTCCCACTTGCGGTGAACTGATTGAAAAAACCTTACAGGCAAAGCATTCAAAAGAAATAAACACAAAAAAATCAACGGATTAGTTTAATTCTTATCTCGTTTTACTCGAACGATTGTTTCTGTTAATTAGTGAATGATATTTGACGATCGTTTTTTTTTATGTTGTTTAATAAGTCCCAACAGCAAAACTTGCGATTGAAAAAGACCTGTACTTTGTAAGTTCGAGGTGGCAGAATGTGTCCTGTTTTTTGCAAAGTGTCGTTTGCAGCATGTACGGATTTTATGAATGGACTATATTTTGTTTCTTTTCGGGTGATTTTTTTGCTGAAAAATTTGCATTAATCAAAGATTATTCTTAACTTTGCACCCGTTTTTGGCGTGAATGATTACCTATTCTTGGGTTCAATCTTAAAAATAGAACATTTTCGCGAAACTACAGGAAATTATGCTGTACAACATAAAACAGGAAAAATCATAAAAGTTATGAAACATATTTTTACTTTATTCAATCAATCAATTAAAAAGCCCCTTCTGTTAGCATGTGCCCTGCTCGCGATGAGCGGGAATGCGTGGGGAAAATCAAAGACATTTTACAGCAAATGCGTGGTCAAATCCCAGCCAGCAGCTGGAGGCTATGTGTATGTGGCTAAAAGTGGTCAAACGTCTGTTGATTATAAGTTGACGGATGACAACTCTAAACAAGACGGATCCAGCACTTGGTTTCCAGGTTTTCCTCTTTATCAATCGGAGCCGCAGTCTAAAACGTTTGATTTTTACGCATATCAGAAAGCGAACGATGGCTATTCTTTTAGTGGATGGAACACCGATGAAAATGCTACGTCTGGTTCGACAACAACTGAAAATTATAATGAATGGTTTACGGATTATCCATATTATCCCCTTTCTGTGAGGGCGACCAGTACAAATTCTAATAGTCCGACAACAACAACCTATTATGCCATTTTCACTCCTCACACGTACACCATTAAGTTTGATGCAAACAATGAAAATGCATCGGGTAATACGAGTGAGATGAGTTGCACTTATGACGAGGATGCGAAGAGTTTGTCGGCTAATGGCTTTAGCTTGGTTGGTTATACCTTCAGCGGATGGAACACCAAAGATGATGGGACTGGAACATCGTACACGGATAAGCAGAATGTGAATAATCTAACCACTGATGACAATGTAGATGTAATCCTTTATGCGCAGTGGACGCCCAACACTTATACCATAACGTTCAACGGCAACAACAATTCGAGCGGTAGTATGACGGATCAGGTCTTTACGTATGACGTACCGCAGAATTTGAAGAGCAATGCTTATGCGCGTAAATATACGGTGACGTACAATGCGAATGGAGGCGATTGCAGCAAGTCGAGCGAAGATGCGACTTTCACGTTTGACGGTTGGTCAACAGTTAAAGATGGCGATCGCGTTTATACCGATGCTCAAGCCAATCTTAAAAACCTGACAGCGGAAAATGGCAAAAAGATTGAACTTTTTGCTCGTTGGACAGGAGGTAGGATTACCTTACCTGTTGCGACCAAGGAAGGCAAGGTGTTCGATGGTTGGTATATCGGCGATGCTACTGATCCTATTGGAACAGATGGCTCCGAATACGCACCAACTGCCAATGTAACGCTTGTGGCACATTGGACTGACATCGCATCGCCGCGATATACTTGGAACGGAGAGACAACGTATTTGGTGGGTGATGCCTCTTTGGATTTGGACAACTTGTGGATAAGTGGTAACAAAGGAACGGAAAAGCAATTCACCTTAGTTAGTTTCACCCCGGCTGCAGGAAACCATTCAGGGGCTACCGCTCCATCTATCAAGGACAAAAAACTTAGTTTAGGCCAAGCTGGTGATATTGTTGTGCGTGTTACGCAAGAGGCTGCAACCTATTATCTTGCCGGTGAAGCAGAACTGACCATTCACGTGGATAGACACCCCAATACGATCCTTGTCAAGGGTGAGGAGAACTACCGCAAGGCAATCGAAATCGATAGCTACGATACGGATTTCACGTTCACTGCAACGAATACCGATTATACCAACTACCCTATCAGTGTAGAGCAGATTGAAGGATTGAATATAGCAACATATTATCCTCAGCCCGATAAGAGATTTGTTTACAGCGCAAGGATTTCCGGTGAAGCAGCATGGCAGGTGTCGCAGGCGGAAACATATTACTACGAGGGTGCAACAAACGTATTCTACATAGATGTGCGTTTGGCAGAAGAGGTGACTTGCTACATATTAGAGAATCAATCGGATGAGAAAGGCGAAAAATTAGGACGTACGACGCATGAGCATACGTGGACTGAAGAAAATGTAGCCGGAGTGGTTAGTTTTGATGTATGTTACAATAGTGGCATTGCATTCGACCAAGCCTATGCAGTGGAGCAATACCTTAACGGAGAATGGAAAAATCTAACAGGAAAAAGAACCGATATTTCAACGTCTTATCAGACAAAGACGTTCAAACTTAATCCGGCTGCCAAAGGTGTGCGTTTTTGGGCATCCGGCTCTGTTCAGGACAAATTCAAGAATGTATCCGTAACACGGTACACATACTTGAACCTATCGGAGGAGTCTTTCACTTTTGATAAGACGAACGATAACAAGCCGATATATAATAATGTAGAGGTAAGTAAGACGTTTACCATCAACTATAGTATGCCTCAGAATGGCACACAGATTAATATCAGTTCTACTCACCCTGCATTCAAGGTTTCCCCGACAAAGTTATCGAACACTGGGTGCAAAAGCAGTACTAATAATGTCATTACTGTAACCTATTCTTCCGATGAAGCCGGTACACATGAGGGCAAGATTGTAGTTAACAACGAGGTGTTCTACAAGGAGATCGCTGTCATCGGTACGACAATCAAGAAAGACCAGACGATCACCTGGGAACAGAATCAGGATGTTAAGACAACTGACAACCTTGTGCTTTCCGCAACATCGGATTCGGAATTGGCAGTGGAATATACTGTGGTTGAAGGTTCTGCTGCAACAGTAGATAAGACAACCGGCGCTGTTACCATCATCACGGAAGGTGACGTAACGTTCCGCGCCACACAACCCGGAAATAAGTATTTCTATGCGGCAAAGGATGTTGACCTCACGTTTACTATAAGCAAAGTAACGCCTACCATCACTACTAACCCGACAGCTTCTGACGTGCTGCTGCCCGCTACATTGGCGACAAGTACGCTGACCGGTGGTTCGGCATCGGTAGAGGGTTCGTTTGCATGGCAAAACACTTCTACTGCTGTAGAGCGCAACAACACCGGCTATACGGTTGTATTCACTCCGACCAATACCAATTGGTACACAACACAAACCTGCACGGTAGTAGTAGGAATAGAGAAATATGTTCCTGAAATCACAACGAATGAGCTGGTATGCTCGGAGATAACCTACGGCCAGACATTGGAGTCTTCCCTTATCTCGGGCAATCTGGTGATCACGGATATTATCCCCGACCCGACAGAGGCCGTATCCGGAACAATAGCATGGAAGAACAAAGACTATGTACCTTCAGTAGGCGAAAGTGCCACTGTTGTGTTCACGGCTGATGACGATACTTGGTTCCTGCCCGTAGAGATCAGTCTGCCTGTCACGGTTAACCCTGTTTCCGCAAAGACCTATGCTGCTACTGCTACTATAAGTGAGGGACAAACATTTGCTGATGCAATTCTTGACATTCAGAACGGAACGATTGGTCTGGATGACGAGACAGTAGAAGGTGAGTTCAGTTGGAATACTTCAGTTGAGCAGGACTTGGTTCCCGAAGAAGGAACTTACGAGTTGTCCGCCACCTTCACTTCGCACAACGCTAACTATCTTGGTAACTCGGATGTTCGCTGCACCGTGACTGTTGATCCGGCTACTGTATGGGACGGTTCGCAACCCGAAGATAACGACGAACGTGTAATCACCAACTCTGATGTAGTAGTAACAGGTACTATCACCCTCGGCGGTCTGACCATCAATGCCGGTAACACGGTCACCGTCAAAGACGGCGCTACACTTAACATCGGCGACAACAACTCGCTGAACCGTGCAACATATGGTAACATCATTGTTGAGGCCGGCGGTAAACTGAACATCGGCACAGGTGAGGTGAAGGTCAACGACTTCACGCTGCACTCAGGATTTGGTGGCGACAATGCTCCGAAATCAGGTCAAGTATCCGGCCATCAGAAGCTTACTTCCAAGGGCAATGCATACTTTGTGCTTGATTTGGATTCGGAAGGTGCTGCTTCTTACGGCTGGTACAGTTTCACAGTTCCTTTCCCTGTTGACGCTCTGCGCGGCATCACGCGCTACGAGAACGGTGCATGGCAGACGATCACCAACGAGGTGAACTACGCTATCATGGATTATCATGAGGACCTGCGTGCACAAGGCAAGTATGGCTGGAAAAAGTACAGAGGCGTTTTGCGGCCGGGTGTTGGCTATCTGATGACAGTGGAGAATGCTGTGAACACCTATCGTTTCAAGATGATTGATGGGGGTGCCTTCAATGCCAATATGCAACAAGCCCTGACCGCCTCCGAAGGTGACGGCGTGGACAACGGCTGGAACAGTATAGGTAACGGAACGATGTCGTATGTGACCTATAACGAGAAACCGCGTTATGCACAGCTGCTTAACCATAAGGACAACAGCTACGAGATCATCCGCACCGAGAGCTACAACTTCGTGGTTGGTGCTGCGTACTTCGTACAAGCTACAGCCAACAGCACGATTGTTATGCGTGATGCCAGCGCAGCCACAACAGGTCTGCTGCGTGCTCCTGAGCGCCAGCAAGAAGGCAGTGACATCTGCGACATTGATCTCTCGCTCCGCGCTAATGGAAAGACCTGCGACCGACTGTTCGTAACATGCGACGAGGAGGCTACGATGAACTACACCATCGGTCGTGATGTGCAGAAGATGGGGACCACCACCGGTGCATCGGTAGCACGTATGTGGGCAAATGCCAAGGGATCTGTTCTCGGTGCAGTAGATATGCCGTTCAGCGGCGACAAGACCATCATCCCGATGAGCCTCTATGCGCCCAAAGCCGGCGAATACACCATCGCTATCGATAATAACCCGACCGAGGATATCTATCTCACTCGCGATGGCGTGATCGTATGGGATCTGAGCATGAGCGACTACACACTCGACCTCAATGCCGGCACAGACAATACGTATGCGCTGCTCGTAACCCGTAGGGTTAAGGACACTGCTACCGGCATCGATGCTTTGGATAGCGACAATCGCGGCACAGATTTTGTAGTGAAAAAGATTGTGAACGGTCAACTCTTCATCCTGCGCGATGGCGTGATGTATGATGCGCAGGGTAAGAAGGTAACAACATTCTAAATCGGCAACACAATGCAACAGACAACAAATAGAACATACGTCTCACCCGTAACAGAGGTGCATAGCCTGGCGAGCGGTTATCTCATGGAGCTGGCAGGGTCGCCTACAGCACCGCAGCCGTCGCAAGGGGCACCTATCCGCCATCCGATAGAAGTGTACGGATGATGCGCGATTTAGCGCAAAAAACGTGAATATTCAGGCAAAAGTTTGAATTATAAAAAAAAATCCCACAAAAATTTGCATTTGTGGGATTTTTTTTGTATCTTTGCAGCGCTTTTTGTAATGAACGCATATAGCGCGCCTGAATACGCGCTCGTATGTGCGTCCGTTTGGTATGAGATTAACCCGTACACAACAGTGTGATCATGAAACCCAACGATAATAATTCCATGCGCACCCGCTCCGGTCTGTGGGTCATCCTTGTGGCTGCTATAGTGCTTGAGGCCATAGCGTGCGTGCAGTTCTTCTACACGCGCAGTGCGCTGCGCAGGGAGGCGGAGAAGCGCGCGCGCACCGAGCTCAAGCGCGCCGAGCAGGAGATAGAGAAGCACACCGTAGAGATGGAGACCGCCGCTAAGATGTTAGCCATGCTGGCAGAGCAGCATGTCAATAATCCGGACTCTATCCATTACGCCACACGTGCCATCGTACGCACCATACGTAACACCAGCAGCGTGGCTGTTGCCTATATCCCCAGTTACTTTGAGGGGAAAAAACTCAAGGCGACTGGGGAACGGATCGGAGAATATTTCGAGGTATGCAGCAGCCGCATCACGGAGGATAGCATCTTCACCCGCCAGATAGGTAGTGCGGAGCACGACTACACGCAGATGGAGTGGTACCTGAACGGCATCCAAACCGACAGTTGCACATGGTGCGAGCCTTACCTGGACGACTCGGGTTCGCAGACCTGGGTGGTGAGTTGCTCCTGCCCCGTGCATGATAGCGATGGCAAGATAGTGGCGGTAGTATGCGTAGATATGTCGCTCGACTACCTGCAGCAGCTCTCCGACTACCTGCATGTGTATCAGGACAGCTATTGCTCCATTAGCTCGGCTACGGGGCAAGAGATAGTGGCTAGTCCCGACACGACGGCCGGACGCCGGTACGAGATCTTCGACGAGGATATAGATGCTACAGGCTGGAAGATGACGATCATCGTTCCTGCCGAGGTGATCTACGCCGAGCTCAAGCGCGTCGGCCTGCTAGTGACGATCATGATGCTTATCGGCTTGGCGCTACTGGTATTCATCCTGCTGCGTTCGGCGAAGAACCTGGTTAATCTGGTTAACTTGAGTAACCAACAGGAGCGCATAGAGAGCGAGTTGAGCATTGCTCGGAACATACAGATGGCTATGCTGCCCACACGTTTTCCGCCCTTCCCCGACTTCCCGAACCTGAGCGCCTTTGGCGAGGTGATCCCTGCCAAAGAGGTAGGCGGTGACCTGATCGACTTCTATATCCGCGACCGTAAGCTCTTCTTCTGCATTGGCGACGTGAGCGGCAAAGGCGTTCCGGCCGCACTGGTGATGGCAGTCACACGCTCGCTCTTCCGCAGCTTCACCTCGTACATCGACAGCCCTGCGAAGATCGTGTGGGAGATGAACGAGCGCCTGAGCAGCGAGAGCAATGAGCAGAATATGTTCGTCACGATGCTCGTGGGCGCACTCGACCTCACCACAGGCGAGCTCCGCTACTGCAACGCAGGCCACGATGCACCTATCCTCCTGCCGGTAGAGAATATGCTGACTGATCAAACGCCATGTACCCTCTTGCCCTGCGAGGCTAATCTGCCGTTGGGCGTGATGCAGGGCTTTACGTTCAGCGAGCAGTCGGCTAAGTTGGAGGAAGGCGAGACCTTGTTCCTGTACACCGATGGCCTGACCGAGGCGGAGAACAGCGCGCATGAACAGTTCGGTATGCAACGCATACAGGAGCAGTTGGCTACGGGCAGCGAGGTGTCCGCCACGCCGCGCGAACGCATTTTGTCTATGCAGCAGGCGGTGGCCAACTTCGTGCGTGACGCCGATCAGAGCGACGACCTGACGATGTTCGCCGTGCAACTGCTGGAGCGTACCGCAGAACAAGGAACAAAGAACAAAGAACAAGGAGCAAAGAGTAAAGAACAAACAACAATGAATAAGGCACAAGAACCAAAGAGCAAAGGCAGCGGCGAGCACTTCTCGCTCGTGATGCGCAACGATATACAGCAGATACCTACGCTGGCCGAGTGGGTGGATATGATCGGACTGCCCGATGAGTTGAATATGCCCATCAACCTCGCCCTGGAGGAGGCGGTGAGCAACGTGATGCTCTACGCTTACCCTGACACCAACTCCGGGCGGGTGCTCGTAGAGGCTGAGAAGACAACTGACAGGGTCACTTTCATCATCTCCGACAGCGGCGTTGCGTTCGACCCCACCAAGCAGAAAGAGGCAGATATAACCCTGTCCGTCGAGGAGCGCGCGATAGGCGGGTTAGGTATCCATCTGGTGCGACAACTGATGGACGAAGTCCATTACGAACGCAAACAGGAGAAGAACATTCTTACGCTGGTGAAGATGTTAAACAGTTAAATTGTTAAATCGTTAAATAGTTAGATAATATGAAAATTTCTATTGAAAACGGCGACCCTATTGTTGCCCGTCTGGAAGGCAGATTAGACACCGCTGCGGCTGTGGAGATCACGCCCGACTTCCAAGCCCTGGCCGAGCAGGCTGCGGGACACATCGTGCTTGACTGCACTGATCTGGCGTATATATCCTCGTCCGGATTGCGCCTGTTCCTCTCCCTGCGCAAGGCTTCCGCAGCCAAAGGTGGCAAGCTGCAGGTGCGTAACATCAGCAACGACATCCGTCAGGTGTTCATGATGACAGGATTCATAAGTTTGTTCGAAATAATTTAAGGCCGGCCTGCGGCCTGAAAGAGCAAAGACCGTTTCACTGAAAGAGCAAAGATTATGGATCTTCATACGGAATTTCTGCTGGAGCAATACGATGAATTGCGGCCTACGCTGGAGCGGATGTTGGGGCTGGTGACCAACCTGATGGAGCAGACATTGCAGAACAACAACATCGAGGTCACGACCGTCAAGGCGCGCATCAAGACGCGCAAGAGCTTGGCGGGCAAGTTAGTGCTGAAGGGCAGCAAGTACGCTGACGTGACCGACATCACCGATCTGCTCGGTGCGCGTGTGATCACGTATTACACCGATGATGTGGATCGCATAGCCTCCATCGTTGAGCAGCTCTTCGACATCGACTGGGACAACTCCGTCGATAAGCGCCGGCTGCACGACCTGGACAGCTTTGGCTACAACTCGCTGCACTACATCTGCCGTCTGCCCAAGACCGTGATCAATGACCCTGAGCACCCCGAACTGAACACTATCCGCTTCGAGTTGCAGCTACGCACCACCGTGCAGCACGCTTGGGCAGCTATCTACCACGACATAGGCTACAAGACCGGCGTGGAGATCCCACAAGAGTACCTGCGGCAGATGAACCGTCTGGCAGGTATGCTGGAACTGGCGGATGATGAGTTCAGCCGTATCCGTATAGCGATCACAGACTACCGCCGCCGCGTACAGCAGCTCGTGCAGGACGGACAGCTCGACAACGTCCAGCTCGATGGCGACACCTTCAGCAGTTACCTGAAGGCTAAGCCCTTCGATAGCCTGAACCGCCGCATTGCTGCACTCAACCAGGCTGAGATACAAGAGGTGCCGCTCATTAGTTACCTGGGCGTATTTAAGACCATGGGCTGCAAGACGCTCGGCGACGTTGATCGCCTGCGCAAGCAGTACACCGACGAGGCGTACTACCTGGCGCGTCACCAGCTCGGAAATACTGACCTGGACATCCTCTCGTCCGCCGTTGGCGTGCAGAACATCTGCATCGTATATATCCTGGCGCAGGGCGGAGGCAAGATAGGACTGACGCGCCTGTTCAATGCTATTAATGGCGAAGGAGCGCAGAACGAGTTCCTCGCACAAGCCGCCTTCGACGCGGCGAAGAACCTGCCGTTCATGAAGTAGGCCGGCCTGCGGCCTGAAAGAGCAAAGACAGCAGCCAAGTTTGGCTGCTGAAAGAACAAAGACTATAAATCACACACATATGAACCCCATACTAATTGACCTCAATGACTATATCCGCACCGGCGAAGGAGCCAATGGTGCCAGTTTTAACCACAAGACCGACCCGTCGATCATGATGAAGCTCTACTTCCGCAACTTCGAGGCAGCAGCCTTGGAGCTGGAGCTGGCGCAGAAGGTGTACAAGATGGGGATCCCCACGCCCGAGCCCGGCGATCTGGTGACAGACGGCAAGCAGGTGGGTATTCGCTTCAAGCGTGTGGAGGGTAAGAAATCGTACTCGCGTGCCTGCGGCGACAACCCCGAGCGTGCCGAGGAGTACGGCCGTGAGTTCGCACAGCTGTGCAAACGCTTGCACTCCATCCACGTGGACACCACGCAGTTTGAGAGCGTCAAGGATCGCCTGTACAACATGCTGGCAGCCAACCCCGACTTCACGTCCGAACAGAAGCAGAAACTGCGCGACTACATCGCTTCAGCACCTGATGCCGACACTGCTATCCACGGCGATCTTCAGTTCGGCAACGGCATCTTCACCGAGAAGGATGGCGTGCGCACGCAGTACTTCATCGACCTGGGCGACTTCTGCTACGGCTACCCGATGTTCGACATAGGGATGGTTTACCTGTGCTGCTGCCTGAACGATGAGGCGTGGACGCAGGAGGTGAACCATATGTCCAACGCCACGGCGCGCCGTTTCTGGGACGGGTTTGCGCCCGAGTACTTCCTGAAGCCCGACTGCCCCGTTGCAGGTTTTGGTCCCGGATCAGATCTCAACGAGATAGAGCGCCTGGTACGTATCTATGCCGGCCTGAAGACGATCATGATCGAACGCGACACCCACTTCCCGATGCCCCAATTCCGTGCTATGTTGGAGGGGACGATTTATTAGACCGCTACGCTGAAAGAACAAAGACCGCAGCCATGCTTGGCTGCTAAAAGAACAAAGACTTATATGGCAAATAAATATATCGATTCCGATCTGCTCGACCGAGCCATCATCTTTGCCGTCAATGCGCACCACAACACGGAACGCCGCGGTAAGGGCTTTCCGTATATCGTCCACCCGATGGAGGCGGT
>DBXI01000014.1:40591-69621 GCA_002309255.1 Bacteroidales bacterium UBA1216
TGCACGACACAATTGAGGACACCGATGTAACTGTGGAGGATATCCGCCGTGAGTTCGGCGACCGCGTGGCTGAGCTGGTGCATGCTGAGAGCGATCAGTTCACTGCCGGCGTCAGCGAGGAGGACAGCTGGCACGACCGCAAGCAGGCGGCTATCGATCGTCTGGCTGCCGCATCGCACGATGCAAAGATAGTAGCCATGGGCGATAAGCTCAGTAACATGCGCGCCATCTACCGCGACTATATGACTCGTGGCGACGAGCTGTGGAAGATCTTCCACGTCAAGGACAAAGCCTCTCACGAATGGCACTACCGCGGCTTGGCGGCTTCGCTGAGCGAACTGAGCGACACCTTTGCATACAAGGAGTTCGCACAACTCATTGACAGGGTCTTCCCGAGATAGAATTTGCATATGTCAATATTTTTTTGTACCCTTGTAGTCGTTTTGGAATAATTAAAGTTTACAGATATATGAAAAGGATGAATAAACTGATGCTATCTCTTTTAGGTATGTGTGTGTGCTTGACCGGCTGTGTGAAGGAGCCTGAAAGGCAGCATACGAGTTACGAAACGCTGACGCTTCACCGCGAGACGGTGACAGCGCCGCTCACATGGAGTGCAGCTATCAAAGGTGCAGGCGATGTGTCGATTGTGTCGCGCTGCACGGGTACGCTCAATGAGGTGAAGGTGAAGAACGGTCAGCGCGTAAAGGCAGGTGATGTGCTTTTCGTGATTGATAACCGTAGTGCGGTGAACAGCCTGGAGCACGCTAAGGCTGATCTGCAGACCGCTATTGCTAACCGCGACAACGCCCAGCTAGAGGCAGAAAGTAACAAAGAGTTGGCGGCACAAGGTATCATCAGCGATTACTTGCTTCGCACGAGCCAGAATGCCTTGCAGTCGGCTGAGGCACAAGTGGCGCAGGCACGTGCCGCCGTGCGTGATGCCGAACTGCGGCTGGATTACTGCACGATCAAGAGTCCGGTGGACGGATTGGTGGGTAATATCCTTCCTCGCATAGGTGATGTTATCACCGAAGGCACGATGCTCACACGCGTAGCCGGTGTGAACGAGATGGAAGCCGATTTCTCGTTGACTGAAAGCCAGATCCACGCTTTGGTGGCGGAGTCCGGTAGTCTGGATAAGTTGGTGAAGATCGCTCCGCCGATGTCGCTGCGATTCAAGGACGGCAAGGAGTACAAGCATAAAGGACGCATCACCAGTTTCTCCGGTATGGTGGATCAGAGTACAGGTTCGGTGACCTGCTATGTTACGTTCCCCAACCCCGATGGCGAACTGTTCTCGGGCATGCAGGGATCGGTAGTGATGCCTGTAGAGTGGGAAAACCGGATACTCGTGCCGCTGACCGCTGTGATGCGCATACAGAACAAGGTGCTGGTGTATAAGGTGGGCGCAGATAGCCTCGCCACCAGCGCGATCGTGGATATAGAAGAACTGGGTGACGGCCAGCGGGCTGTTATCCTGTCCGGTGCCGAAGTGGGTGAGACGATCGTAGCGAAGGGAGCTGCTAACGTTCATGAGAAAGATCGCGTAATTTGGTAAGTTATGGCTAAGGGAAATATATTCGTAGATAGAAAGGTGATGGCAGTGTGTCTGTCGCTGCTGATAGCCTTGGTGGGCTTTATATGCCTTAAGACCTTGCCGATAGAGCAATATCCGGATATCGCGCCGCCAACGGTGATGATTTCGACGTCGTACTCGGGCGCCGATGCTAACACGGTGATGAAATCCGTTGTTATGCCTATCGAGGAAGCCGTGAACGGTGTTGAGAACATGGCATACATGACCTCCGAAGCCAGTGCAACGGGCGATGTGAGCATCAACGTCTTTTTCAAGCAAGGCGCCAACCCCGACATGGCGGCGGTGAACGTGCAGAACCGTGTGTCAGCGGCACTCGGTCTGCTGCCGCAAGAGGTGACGCGCGTGGGAGTGAAAGTGGAGAAACGCCAGAACAACATCCTGCAGATTGCAGCGCTGGTCAGCCGTGACGGCAAGTTCGACAACGACTTCATTGCCAACTATATCGACATCAACGTCAAGCCTCGTCTGCTGCGTGTGACGGGTGTGGGCGCGGTGCAGAACCTGGGTAACACCTACTCGCTGCGCATCTGGATGAAACCCGATGTGATGGCGCGCTACGGACTTGACCCGCAAGATGTGTTCGCCGCCGTCGGCAACCAGAACATGGTAGCCGCGACAGGTGCACTTGGCGAACAGAGCGGTAACACCTACCAGTACAACCTCGAGTACAGAGGTCGTTTGCAGTCGATTGAGGAGTTCGAGTCCATCGTGCTGCGCACCTCGCAAGGCAATGTGCTGCACCTGCGTGATGTAGCGGATGTGGAATTAGGTGCGCTGAGCTATAGTTTCTCCTCGCGCATCGATGGTCAACCCGGTGTAGTGTTCATCATCAACCAGGCACCCGGAGCCAACGCCACGCAGGTTAATGCTGCTATCAATGATATCTATAAGGATCTGCAGAAGACGATGCCTGCCGGCCTGGAGTTCACCGTGTTGCAGACCAGTGATGACTTCCTCTATGCCGCTATTCATAACGTGGTGGAGACGCTGATCATTGCCATCATCCTTGTGATCCTGGTGGTGTACTTCTTCCTGCAGAACTTCAAGGCGACGCTCATCCCGTCTATCTCGATCATCGTGTCGCTGTTGGGTACGTTTGCGGTGGTGAAGGTGGCAGGCTTCTCGCTTAATATATTGACGCTCTTTGCCTTGGTGCTCGCCATCGGAACGGTGGTTGACGACGCGATTGTCGTCGTCGAAGCGGTGATGGCTAAGATGGAGGCAGGCTACAAGTCGGCGTACCAAGCCACGAAAGACGCGATGAGCGAAGTGACGGTGGCGGTTATCTCGTGTACGCTGGTGTTCATGGCGGTGTTCATCCCTGTGACGTTCATGCCCGGCACGAGCGGCACGTTCTTCACCCAGTTCGGAATCACCATCGCCAGTTCGGTGGGCTTGAGCTGTATATCCGCACTCACGCTCTGTCCGGCACTTACGGCTATCTTGTTTAAGCCGTCAGCCAACAGCAGTCAGTCATCAGACAGTTTTGGCGCGCGCGTGAAGAAAGCCTATGACGCTGCATACAATGCTATCCTTGGCAAGTACAAAAACGGCGTAAGTAAGTTCCTGCAGAAACCCGGCAAAGCGTGGATATGGTTAATCCTGGCTGCCGTAGCTATGGTGTTCTCGATGCGCTCATTGCCTTCGGGACTTGTGCCGCAGGAAGACCAGGGCGTTATCCTCGTCAATGTAACAGCACCTGCCGGTTCGCCGCTTGTGGAGACCGACAAGATCATGGCTCAGGTCGAGGAGCATGTGCTGCGATTGGAAGAAGTGGAGAGTTATGCGAAGGTTACCGGCTACGGATTGATATCCGGTGCAGGCGTGAGCTACGGAACGCTCATCGTCCGCCTCAAGCCTTGGGAGGAGCGCGAAGGCTTGGAGCACTACATCGACATGGTGATGTACAAGCTCTACCTGAGTTGCGAGGACATCAAGGATGCACAAGTCTTCCCCTTCCAGATGCCGCAGATCCCGGGCTACGGTAACAGTAACGCCATCGACCTGCAGATGGAGGATCTGCAAGGTGGCGACATGTCGCAGTTCAACGAGGTTGTGAATACCTTCCTTGCCGAGTTGCAGAAGCACCCCGAGGTGCAGATGGCTATGTCGCTCTACAGCGAGTCGTTCCCAAAGTACAAGGTGGATGTCAATGCCACGCAATGTGACCGCGCAGGTATCTCGCCCGATGTAGTGCTGAACACCTTAGGTGCGTACTGCGGTAGTGCGTATATCAGCAACTTTAACCAGTACGGCAAGGTCTATCGTGTGATGGCCGGTGCTGCACCCGAATACCGCCTTGATCCCAATTCGCTCAACAATATCTTCGTTCGCGTGAATGGTGAGATGGCACCTATCTCGCAGTTCGTCACCCTCACACCTGCCGTGGGCTCGGCTTCGCAGAAGCGCTTCAACCTCTACCAGTCCATTGCTTGCTCCGTGCAACCCAATGCCGGCTACAGCGAAGGCGATGTGCTACGGGTGATTGAAGATGTGGCGAAAGATCACCTACCTACCGGCTACGGCTACGAGTTTGGCGGTATGAGCCGTGAGTTGGAGCAGAACAGCAAATCCAATCTCACCGCACTCATCTACCTCGTTTGTATCCTGCTGATCTATATGATTCTGGCATCGCTCTATGAGTCGTTCTTCATTCCGTTTGCCGTGCTGCTGAGTGTGCCGTTCGGATTGATGGGCTCGTTTGCGCTGTCGCTACTCTGCGGGCAGGCGAACAACATCTACCTGCAGACCGGTGTGATCATGTTGATTGGTCTGCTAGCCAAAACGGCTATCCTGATCACGGAGTTTGCCGTGGAGAAACGCAAGCAAGGCATGGGCATCGTAGAGGCGGCATTGGGTGCATGTGAAGACCGTCTGCGTCCTATCCTGATGACCGTGGTAACGATGATTGCCGGTATGATTCCTCTGATCATCGAAGGTGGTGCAGGTGCCAACGGCAACCGCGCACTGGCTATCGGCGTGACAGGCGGTATGGCGGTTGGTACACTGGCACTGGTGTTCGTTGTGCCGGCATTCTATATCATCTTCCAGAAGCTGCATGAGAAGTTCCAAGGCGCGCCGGAAGAGTCGTCAGCGGTCAGCAATCAGCAGTCAGCTAAGGCGCCCATGATCATCGTAGTCTTGGTTCTGAGTTCTGTGATGCTGTCGAGTTGCGGTATCTTCAAGAAATACACGCCAGCTGAGCAAGCGCAACAAGACGAACTCGTGACCAAGGTCAGCGATGCCAACTGGCAATCGTTTATCCAAGACCCTGTTCTGCAAGGGCACATTAAGAAAGCTTTGGAGCAGAACGTCGATTACCGTTCGCGGCAGTTGGCAGTGAAAGAGGCGGATGCACGCCTTCGTGCAGCCAAGCTCGGATTCATCCCGACGCTCGCTATCTCTACGGCACAAGTAGGCGTTGTCGGCACCTATACGCCGGGCGCAGGCACTTCCGGTGCCACGCTGACCTACCAAGTGCCGCTCGCGCTTAACTGGGGCGGTGAGGGCTTCGGAACGCTCACCAACCGCAAGCGCCAGGCCGATGTGTTGCGCGAGCAAGCAGAAGACAACCTTGCTGTAGCACATGCCAACCTCGTGGCTACCATCGCGCGCACCTACACCCAGCTGCAACTGCTCGACTACCAGGCTGCTATCCTTGACAGCACCGAACTGATCTGGCAACGTGTGCTCGAAGTACAGCGTGCCTTGGTCAAGAACGGCAAAGCCTATTCGCCGTCCATCGGACAGATGGAGACCTCGCTCATCAATGTGCAGATACAGCGCAAGCAGCTGCTCGAACAGATCCATGCATTGGAGCTCTCCATGTGCCGCCTTCTGAACGAAGAGCCGCACGATATTGCTCGTTCGCCGTGGACGAGTTATGACTTCCTAACATGGACGCTTGAACCGATCCCTGCTGCCCAACTCAGCAACCGTGCTGATGTGCGGGCAGCAGAGCGCAACGTAGCCGCCGCGTACTACCAGACGAACATGGCGAAAGCTGCGTTCTGTCCCGCACTGTCCCTCTCCGGACTCATCGGATGGACGAACAACGGCGGCGTGGTGGCCAACCCCGGACAACTGCTCATGAATGCCGTGTTAGGTTTGGCACAACCGATCTTTGCCGGTGGCAAACTCAAGGCGAACCTCACGATTGCCAAACTCGAGCAGGAGGAAGCAGCCGAGCGGTATGTGGAGACCATGCTCCGTGCCGGCAGCGAAGTGAATGACGCCATCTTCCGCTGCAAGAGTGCACAAGAGCAGGATGAACTCTACCAGCGCCTGCTCACCACCCAACAGGAGTCCTATCAGGGCACCTGCGAACTGATGAAGAAAGGCAAAGCATCGTATCTGGAGGTGCTCACCGCGCAGGAAAACATGCTGAATGCCCAACTGGCAGATGTCACCAACCGTTATAACGGCCTCATTAGCCTTATCGACCTCTACATCGCACTCGGCGGAGGAGTGAAGTGATAGGTGAAAGGTGAAATAATCGTTCGAGTGTAACGAGATAAGAAAATTGAAAGGTGACAATTGATTTTGATAATATAGTCAACGCTCGCGACTTGGGTGGTATGAGCGCCGCCGCAGGTAGGCAGGTACGTAGTGGTATGCTGCTGCGTACCGCTCACCTGCACGATGCTACCGATGCAGATATCCGTCTGTTGCAGGATAAATACCGGCTCCGCCGTATCTTCGACTTCCGCTCGCTCGGCGAGGCGGAGTTCTTGCCGGACAGGGAGGTTGAGGGTGCCACGCATCATCTGCTGCCTACCATCGATCTGAGCGCCGAGCGGGTGACGGAACAACCGATACCCCAAGAGGCGTTTCTCGATCTGGAGCGACACATCGTCAACTACTCCTTCTACCCCGAGGTGCAAGCCATGGCGGCGGATATGTACCCCTCGCTCATCCGCAGCGAGTACTCCCAGCTCCAGTATGCGACCTTCCTCCGGCTCATCGTCGAGACGCCCGATGGTGGCGTGCTCTGGCACTGCTTCCAGGGCAAGGATCGCACAGGCTGGGGTGCAGCGTTCATCCTGTCGGCACTGGGCGTGGAGCGAGAACAGATCATCGAGGACTTCGACCGCTCCAACGACGCCTACCGCGAACTCGTCAACCGCCTCAATAGCGACATCATCAGCCGCGGAGGTGGTGAGGCGGAGATGGATGTGGTGCAGGCGTTCATGGGCGTGAGCACGAAGAACTTCCGTAACACACTCAACCTCATCGACCGCGAGTTCGGAGGCATGAACAGTTATCTGCAAGAGCAACTCCTCCTCTCACCTGATGATATAGAATTATTACGGAAACGATATCTTAAATAGAATACGATGAAAAAACTATTTCTTAGTCTACTGTTGGCTCTTCCATGTACGCTTTGGGCAGGTGTGACGACCTATACATTTACGTCCGTCAAGTGGGCGAGTCGTGTGGATGCAACAGTCTGTGACGGCAAGACCGATGGCTGGATCTGCGACAAGGAAGGTGCGGATTATAACGCCGGACGCACGTATGCTGATGGTTCACTCAATAGCGCCGGGGTTGGCATCAAGACCGGTTCAACGGGTGCCGGAGCCACCTCTGTGCTCGAGTTCGAACAGGTACGTCAGGTCACCATTAACTTCTGCCAGAACAGCAGTAAAGGCCGCGGTACGATCAACGTGCAGGTGGGTGACAATGCGCCGCACACCATCACGGTCAACAAACCCGCCACCAGTGGTGCCGGTACGCTTAACCGCGACTCGGTTATCACCATTGCTACACCCGAGACGGGGAAGATCCGCTTCTGGGTCGACTGCACAGAGAATGCTATCTATATCAACACCATCACCATCCGCTCAGCCACCGGCGGCAGCTCGGTCTTCACAATCGACACCTATCAGCTCGTGAACGACCTCGCCCAACTTGAAGACTCCGACCAGGTGGTGATAGGTGTGCACAAACAGGGTGTGGACTACGTGATGGGCTACTTCGACGAGTACAACAGCGTCAACAATATCTACGCCGTCAAGGCGCGCTACTCGGCCGACCGCTCGCAGGTCGATGCCGACGAAAGGGCTATCTACACCCTGCGCATAGCCAATCTAGACGGGCAGACCGCCTACATCTTCCAGGACGAGTTGCGCTACGAGCAGGCCTATCTTGTAGCCTCCGGCGGCAAGACCAAGAACCGCTTGGCTGTATGGACGGATGTAGTGGATGATGCCTACGGCAACTATGGTTTCTGGGACATCCGGATCGCTGACGGCGGAGAGGCTATCATTACCAACCTCGGCAGCAGTCTGGCTAAGATCATACAATACAACGGCTCGAACAGCCCCACCTTGTTCGCCTGCTACCAGAACCGTTCGCAGACCCCCGTCTGCCTCTACCGCCGCGTGCAGGCGATAGGCGACGTGCCGGCTATCGTTGCGCCGTTCGTTAACTTCGGCACCACAACAGCTGTCACTGACCAGCGAACCATCCAAGTGAACGCCAACCGCCTGACGGAGGACATCACTGCCACACTCGTCAATGGCGAGGTGTTCAGCCTGTCAGCCTCCACGCTCGATCGCGATGGCGACCAACTCACCATCTCCTACAACATAGCCGCCGCCGGACACTACACCGATACACTCGTGCTACGCTCCGGCACGGTAGAGACGCGAGTGACTATACTGCTCAGCCGCATCAATCCGATGACCATCAACGAGGCGGTTCACCAGGCCGACTATACGACCACCTATCTGGGCGAGGTGTTGGTAACCAAGAAGTACGACAACTATATCTACATCCGCGACCTCACCGGCTCCATGCTCCTCTTCGACCGCGGCGACGGCCAGACCGGCAAGCGCTATGGCGCTAACGTCAAGGCAGGCGACCAACTCTCGGGCATAACCGGCCGGTTTATCAACTACTTCGGCGTGCCGGAGATAACGCCCACCGAGCAGTTCAATATAGGCAAGAACATCGCCGTGCAGCCCGAGCTGACCGATGCCGCCATCGATTCCGCTGATGTGTGCCGTTACCTCTATCTCGATTCCGTGCGCGTCACAGGCAAGACGACTCTTACTTATAAGGATCGCGCGTACGCGTGGGATAACCGATTCAACATCGGCAAACCGGTGGAGAACGAGTGGTGCGCCATGGAGGTGATCGTCAGCTATGACCGCGACGTACTCACCCTCTATCCCGTCCGCCAGGAACTGTATCCGGCTACAGGCATCAGTCTACCTGATGCAGCAGCCCCAGCACGCGTCATCCTGCGCGACGCTGCACTCATCGTCATCACTCCTCAGGGAGAATATACCATCACCGGACAGAAAAAATAACAACTAAATAGTATACTAACCATGAACTCTGCACACCCACGTACACTGTTTTCAGCGTTGATCCTGATTGCTCTCATGGTGTTCCTTACACCCGCACAGGCTGGCACTAACCTGCAGGTCTTTTATGATTTTGGCTCACAGAGTACAGCTTGCCCAAACCAGCGTTCTAATAGGGTGACCACTACGCTCGAGCTCTTCTACCCCGACAATTGGGGCAACACGTTCGCGTTCGTTGATCTGGATTTTGCCATTCACCCCAACGACCCGAACAACACGCCTTTCATGGCATATACCGAGATCGCACGTTGCCTCAACTTCTGGCAGAACACCGCTGCACGCGACCTGAGCATACATGTCGAGTACAACGGCGGCTTGGGCATTGGCAAAGCACCCGATAACAGTATCTACGGCTACGGAATCAACCACGCTGCCCTACTCGGACTCAACTACTGCCTATATACTGCCGACTACAAAAACATCTTCAACCTCGAGCTCCTCTATAAGTTCATCGCCGACGATTTCAATAAGTTCAAGAACTTGGCACCTATCCAGTTTACCTTCGTATGGGGGTGCGACGACTTCTGTACACTGCCAGGATTGCGCTTTTCCGGTTTCCTCGACATTTGGGGACAAAAACTCGCTACCGGACAATCATTCGTCATCCTCACCGAGCCGCAACTCTGGTACAACGTAGGCCGATGGTTCAAGTGCCCGAATCTGAACATAGGTACGGAGATAGAGTTCAGCTATAACTTCTCCGGCTCAACAAGCCGAGGCTTCATGTGCAACCCCTGCCTGGGCGTGAAGTGGACATTTGATTAATGATGCAACGCAAGGCAGGCATATTCATCATCTTGACGGTAGCTCTCATCGGATTGCTGCTGGCGGATGTGTGTCTCGGTAGCACACTCATCTCGCCGCGCGCGCTATGGCAGCAGATAGACGAGCCGGGTAGTATCTATCGTCACATCTTTCTCAACCTGCGTCTGCCTAAAGCACTCACAGCCATCCTGGCGGGCGCTGCGCTCAGCGTGAGCGGCATACTGATGCAGACCCTCTTCCGAAACCCCCTCGCTGGCCCTTACATTCTCGGCGTCAGCTCAGGTGCCAGCCTGGGTGTGGCGTTCGTCATCATGTGCACCTCGCTCTTCGGCCTCGTCAGCGCCGGTGCAGGCACGGTCGCCATCTCGGCTATCATCGGCTCCACACTCGTCCTGCTGCTCGTGATGAGCGTGGCAGGAAAGGTCAGGGACAATGTCAGCCTGCTCATCGTCGGTATGATGGTCGGTGCCATAGCCGGAGCGCTCGTCAACATCATGCAGAACATAGCCAACCCTGATGCCCTCAAGCTCTTCATCGTCTGGACGCTCGGCTCGCTCTCGTCCGTAGGCTGGCAAGAGCTGCAGGTGATGGCTGTCGTGCTGCTTGTTGGCGCGATGATGGTCATAGCCCTGCTCAAACCGCTGAACGGCCTACTCCTGGGCGAAAACTACGCCCGCGCACTGGGTATCAATATCCGCCGCACACGCCTGGGCATCGTCCTGGCAACCT
This sequence comes from Bacteroidales bacterium UBA1216, assembly GCA_002309255.1. Taxonomy (GTDB): domain Bacteria; phylum Bacteroidota; class Bacteroidia; order Bacteroidales; family Paludibacteraceae; genus Colicola. Next base: position 51,059 of record DBXI01000014.1, read on the forward strand.
CCTTACTCGCCGGAGGCATAACAGCTTGGTGTGGTCCCATCGCGTTCGTCGGCGTGGCTGTCCCCCATCTGGCACGAGGAATCATGCACACCTCCAACCATCGACTCACTGTACCAGCATGCGTCCTGCTCGGCGCCAACCTACTGCTACTATGCGACTGCATGGTCAGCCTCGCTTCATACAGCCTCAGTCTGTCGCTGCCCATATCCACGCTCTCCTCACTCGTGGCGGCACCGATCATCATCTATGTCATTATGACGGCAAAATAGCTCAATTGGTAGATTTATGCTGCCTTTTTCTCCCAAAACATAGCACTATGCTGCAAAAGTGGCACGGTTGTTGTGCAATTATGCCTGAACAATTAATATACGCAACAATGAAAAGATATAGTATCAGTCTGTGCCTCGTTTTCCTGCTTGCATTGGCAGGCTGCGAGCCCGACGTAGTGGATCCATCTACCTCCGGTCAGGGTGGCAACGACTCGACAACCGTCGTTACGCCTACCGACTCAACCATCACCATTGATCCCGACACCACGCAGACCTTCACCGAAGGCCTCAACATCGTCTGGAGTGGAAACGAAGCTACCGTCAGTGGCAACGTCGAAGGCGTATCACTCACCAGCAACAGCAATGGCTACGTTGTTATCACCTCTACCGTCAAGTCCGTCCGTTACACCCTCAGCGGCAGCGGCAACGGACAGTTCAAGCTCTACTCCGACTATAAGTACGAGCTCCAGCTCTCCGATCTCACCCTCGTCTGCAGCGATGGTCCCGCTATCAACAGCCAGTGCAAGAAGTCCGGCTACATCGTGCTTAGTGGCTCGAACAGCCTCACTGACGGCAGCACCTATGCTTCCTCTGACGAGGATCAGAAAGCCGCGCTCTTCTCCGAGGGACAACTCTTCTTCTCCGGCGCAGGCAGCCTGACCGTCAAGGGCAACACCAAGCACGCCATAGCCAGCGACGACTATATCTACTTCCAGTCCGGTCTGGGCGCGCTCAACCTCACCGCTGCATCCGATGGCATACATGCCAACGATGGTGTCTACTTCCAAGGTGGCACGTTCAGCATCTCTGCCGGCGAGGATGGTGTACAGTGCGACTCGATCATAGTGGTTAACGATGGTGCTATCACCGTCACTAAGGCGGGCGACAAAGGTATCGTCTGCGATTACGATCTGACCATCGCCGGCGGCATCATCCGCATATCCAGCGACTACAAGTGCATCAAGACCCTCACCAACCTCGCTATCAGCGGTGGCGATATCCAAGTCATCTGCAACGGCACATCATCCGATGGCGGTGGCGGATGGGGAGGATTGAGTGGCTCCTCATCCAATAGCAGCCCCGAAGGTATAGAGGCCAAAGGCACCATTACCATCACCGGCGGCTATGTCTATGCGCAGGCCAACGATGATGCCATCAACTCCGGTGGCGACTTCACCATCAGCGGAGGCTGCGTGTGCGCGTACTCCACCGGCAACGACGGACTGGATGCTAACGGAAACTGCTACATCAAGGGCGGACTTGTTTATGCCATTGGTGCTCGCACCCCCGAGGTGGCTATCGATGCCAACTCCGAAGAACGCAAGCAACTCTACATCTCCGGCGGAACAATCGTTGCCGTAGGCAGTCTGGAGAGCGGCGCCAGCCTCACGCAGACCTTCTATCAGGCATCCGCTTCAACAAGCACCTGGTATGCACTCGTCGTTGGCAGCGAGACATTCGCCTTCAAGACTCCGAGCTCCAACGCATCCACGCTCGTTGTATCCGGCGCCAGCCAGCCCGCACTCTACAAGGGCGTCACACCCTCCGGCACAGCGATCTTCAACAACATGGCATACTTCCCCGCTACCTATAGCGGCGGCTCATCCGTCAGCCTCTCCACCTATAGCGCCAGCGGCGGCGGAGGACCCGGTGGCGGCGGAGGTGGTCCCGGTGGTGGAGGCGGTCGACCCGGTGGAAGGTAAAAAAAATATTAGCTTATATTGGTAATATTTGACTGATCATGAATCATCGTTATTTTATAGGATTGTTCCTCACCCTCTTCGCCGTCTCGATGGTGGCGCAGGAGGTGTACGTCAGCCCCGAGACACTCGCCAAACGCGAGCGCCGCAAGAACCTCACCGTCAAGGAGTGGAACACCCACGATAAGACCCACACCCGCTGGCTTGACCGCGTCACCACCTACGACGAGCAGGGACGAAAGATAGAAGAGATAGAGTACGCCACTTACGGACAGAAGTGGCGCAAGACTTTCGAGTACACCGATGCTACAGGCGGCAAGGTAGCCAAAGAGGTGGAGTACAACGATAAGGACAAGCCCGTCCGCATCTGCAAGTACGAGTACAACACCAACGGCACCAAAGCCAAGCAGTACAACTACCTCCCCAACGGCAAACTTGAGTCCGTCAAGGTCTTTGAGTACATCTTTCAGGAGTAATTTATCACCTCGTGTTGTAATCTCGTTATCACGTAATCACGTCATCACGCTAAGTCTCCAATGCAACTCCTCGCTGACATATTACAAAGCTTCACGCCCATCACTTTGGCTGAGATGAGCGACGTCAAGCTCATGAACCGTGTGGACACGAAGTTCGTGATGCCGCACTCCCTATTGCCTGAGTTGCTGCAGATGGCTGAGAGCGACTACTTTGTGCAGGAGATAGCCGGCAAGCGCACGGGCGACTACGACACTGTCTATTACGACACCGAGGAGCTGGACATGTACATCCGCCACCACGACCGGCAACTTGTCCGGCAGAAGATACGCGTGCGCACCTACGTTGAGAGCCACTTGTTCTTCCTCGAGGTCAAGCGCAAGAACAACAAAGGTCGCACCAAGAAGAAGCGCATCTCGCTCCCCTCTACTGCCCTCGCGCCCGACATGATCGGACAGGCGAAGGAAGACCCCATCCGCGTTGATGAGTTCATAGCCGCCAAGAGCCGCTACACCTATGATCAGATCAGCCCGCGGCTGCGCACCTGTTTCACGCGTATCACACTTGTCAACAAGGCCAAGACGGAACGCCTGACTATCGACACCGCACTCCGCTTCACCAACCTGCGCACAGGCGTTGAGCACAGCAACCCTCAGCTGGTGATCGTCGAACTCAAGCGCGACGGCAATGTCCCCTCACCGATGCTATCCATCACGCAGCAACTACGCATCCATCCGCTCAAGATCAGCAAGTACTGCATCGGCACAGCCCTCACCACACCGGAGATAAAAAAGAATAGATTCAAACCCAAGATACATCGACTACAAAAAAATCAACTCATATGATTCAACCCGACTTAAACAACCCCACACTGGAGTTCACGGATTATGATCCGTCCATTGCCGCCGAGTTCGGCACATCGGATAGCATCAACTACCTGATGCATAACCTTGCAGACACCTTCGGCATCGCCGACAACCTGCTCGTCCTGCCGCTGATGTTCCTCTTCAACCTCATGATGGCGTGGCTCATTATCTACTGCATCTACTATAAGGTCAGCCGCCGCCGTGACTACTACGTCACCTTCATGCTCTTCTCTTCGGCTATGTTCCTCCTCCTCTGGTTGATGCAGATCCTCGACATCCAGACAGGATTCGTGCTTGGTTTGTTCGCCATCTTCGGCATGATCCGCTACCGCACCGAGACTGTTCCCATACGCGAGATGACCTACCTATTCATCATTATCGCGCAAGCTGTGATGAACTCCCTCTCGCTGCATGCTGACTCGCTCGCCTGGCACCAGCTGCTCTTTGCCAACATCGCACTCATCTGCCTGGCAGGAGGATTCGAACTGTGGGTAGCACGCAAGCATGTCGGAACGAAGATCATACTCTATGAGCGCATCGAGAATATCCGCCCCGAGAATCGCGAAGCCCTGCTCGATGACCTCCGTGAGCGCACTGGCCTGAATATCACCGAACTCGAAATCGGACACATCGACTTCCTCCGCGACGTAGCTTACATCAAGGTCAAGTACCAGCTCGCCAAAGGCGAAGAAAGCACCATCGGTACCATCACCAAATTCAAGGATTAATCAGCCAATTTTGGCTGATCTAACAGCATCAACCACCCACCCATGCGCAAACTACTACCCATACTACTCACCTTCCTCCCTCTGTTTGCCAGTGCGCAGGCGCTGTCCTCTGAGGATAACACCACCACCCACTATGCCGAGTTACGTGTGCAGGCTAACTTCACCAAGCACTTCAAACTCCGCGACCAGGGCATCAACCTCTACTTTGCAGAGGAGATCTTCTCACGTCCGTTCGAGTCCACCTACTCGCAGTTGGACGCGGCTACTACCCGCAATCCGCAGTACTTCCGCCGCTCATATACTACGGTCGGCTTGAGCTACGCACCAATCCCCTACCTGCGACTTGGTGCCCAATACACGCTCAAAATCTACGGCAACAAGTTCACCACCACCGATGGCACCACCATTATAGCCAACCCCGCCAACGAGTTCCTTCGCCACCGCGCCACGTTCTTCGTCACAGGCTCCTATACCTACGAGGATTGGAAGTTCTCGCTCCGCGAACGCCTCGATGCCAACTTCCGAACCGACTCGGTCAACCTCCACGAAAAGCCGCAGACAGAGCTCTACCTCCGCCACAAACTCCAGGCCCAGTACACTATCCCCGGAAAGCCACTAAAGGTCTATACCTACGTCGAGCTCTGGAACACGCTCAATCAGCCCACCAAGTACCTCAATACCTCCGCCGGCGTCGATAAGAACGGCGCAGCCACCGCCTATGCCGGCAAAACATTCGGTCAGTACTTGAGCCAAATCCGCGCACAGATCGGCGTCAGTTGGCGCGTCGATAAAATGAACTCCCTCGGCCTCGCATACCGTTACACCTACGGCTACTCGCGGGACATCAATATCACCCGCAACAAGGCCAACATCGAACTCACCAACGCCCACTCACACGGCCACTACCTCGTCCTCACCTACGACCTTGACTGGTAGGTAGTAGCAGAAATGTACATTGGTCGTCCCTAAAAAAAATACATAGTTCATTAGTCACTTGAGCATCCGATACGCCCTCAACCATTAGTGTAATGCGCGAATATAGAAATATCTGCGTATTTCATCCCAATGTACGCAAAACGAGCACCGGGGTGCTCGCTTGAATGCCTTTTTATTATGTCAGTTAGCTATGATAGCATCCAAATGGTAGAAGTTGGCCGCGTAGTTCTTGCCATCCGCGGCAGTTGTTCGAATTTTTCGAACAACTGAATTGATAGTGGTTTGTCGGTATAGTGTGCAGTAACTATAATGATCATATTCCCTTAAACTGCACAAAATCTTAGTACTCTACCATAGCGCCATTGTAAAGTTTCTGGTAGCCGGCGGTTATCAGCCTGTCGCCGTCATGTAGTCCGGAGAGCACCTGCACGCCATCGGCCTGATAAGTACCCAAGCTGACAGTCCGTCGTTCGGATTGGCCGCTATCATTCACAACCCACACAGCCGGTCCTTCTGGCAGGAGCGTGACGCAGCGCTGCGGGATAATCACGGCTACCTGCTCCTCACGCAGCAGCGTTAGCGTGCCTACCATATCGGGCAGCAGGTTTGCCGGAGGGGTGCTGATATACACCTCCACAGGGTAGGTGTGGGTGAGCGCGTTGGCCTGTACGCCTATCTGCGTCAGCCGCGCATGGATACTATCCGCCTGCAAGGCCGGTATACTCAGTGTGGCGCGGTCGCCTACATGCAGCATAGCCACCTCCGCTTCGGGCACATGGATAAGGGCGGTGAAACCGGACAGATCGAGTAGCGTCATCACGGTCAACTCGGGCGCTATATGCTGGCCTGCATGCAGACTACTGAACGTAACCAATCCGCTCTGTGGAGCAACCAGCGCACATTGCTGCAAGCGTTTCTCTGCCGATGTGACGGCTGCCTGCGCCTGATCGAGTTTGGTCTGCAAATCAACCATCTGTATATCAGTTATCAGCCCCTTTTCGTGCATCGGCATGGTGCGCTGCATAGCATCCTGTGCCTGCGTGAGAGAAGCGTTAGCCGCTGCAAGTGTCTGGCGCGCCTGCGTATCATCCACGCGTAACAAGGTGTCACCCTTGCTTACACGGGCATTCGGCTTGACGCACACCTCGCTTATCGTGCCGCCAAACGGCAGACTGAGCGGGATATGCGCTTCGGCTTGAACGGTAGCCATGTACGTGTACCGGCTGATCGAGCTTGTTGCCTGCACGGTCATCACTTCGCAGTGTAGAGGTTGCTGCTCGCGGCTCTTTTGCTCACGCACGCCGCATGAGAAGAAGAGTAGTAGCGTTATAACAATAGGTAGGATAGATGGTTTCATAATCTTTGCGCAAATTGTAGGAGTTGGTCAGCCAGATAGCTGTGAGGTGTATCGTCGTCATTAACGAGCAGGATAGATGGCTTGCCGCATGTAGGCAAATAATCCTCGGGCGGGTGCTGGGCGCGCACGCGTCGCTCTATATCCTCGCGGCTGGCGTGCCGATCACGATGCATGGCGCGCAGGATGCGTTCCTCTACAGGTATCGTCACCACCGCTACACCCTCGCACAAATCAGCCAAACCGGCCTGAAAGAGTATAGCCGTCTCAATAAACGCTATCGGCTTATCTGCCGCCCAGCGCAATATATCCTGCTTAACTGCCGGATGAACGATGGCGTTGAGTCGCTGCAGCTTGTCATGATCGGCAAACACCTGCTGCGCCACGTAGCGTGTGTTGTAGTGACCGTCATGATAGGCCAAATCGCCAAACAGGCCGATTATCTGCCGGCGCACGTCAGAATCCTCTATGATGATCCGCTTCGCTTCCGCATCGCAGTCATACACAGGATAACCTCGCCGCACTATCACGCGCAGTATGGTCGATTTTCCTGATCCTATGCCTCCTGTTACGCCGATAATCATATCATTCTTTGCTCTTTTAGTGAAACGGTCTTTGTTCTTTCAGCGAAGTGGTCTATTTAAAACTGGAAATAGATGAACGGCTGCATATCAGCTGTTATGAATTGATAAGCAACGATCACCACCGCGGCTACCACCAGTACCATCAGTGGCAGGGGCAATGCAGCGAACCACAGGCGGTAACGGCGTTTCAGCTTGTCCGGCAGCCAATGAATGATCATCCCGGCTACGAATAGCAGCACTACGTACTTGTACTCTTGCATGAACGGCCAGATGATCGAGTTGTCCCATGCGCAGCCGATCTGATTAACCATCTGCTTGGCTGTCGCCCAGGCTTCGCGGTTAGCGGTAGCGGGATCGAGGTTGCTGGCTGAACGGAAGAATAGACGGGTGAATGAGATGAACACAAACGTCTGCACTATATCCCACGCGTTGTCCACCCAGCCGACAAAGCGGTTGGTATCACTGCGGAAACCCCAGAGCCAGCCGACGTACCAGATAGATGTTCCGAACCAGAGGATGAGCACCCACACCTCGATCATGTTGATGAGCGGATAGACCTCGTGCGTCAACTGCCGTGCAGACACCATGCTTATAGCCAGCAGCGTCATCAGTACATACCGTAGATGTTCGCTTATTGCGCGCCAGCACTTGTTCACGATCATCCCCACGCCGTTCAGCGCGCCCCAGATCACGAAGTTCCAACTTGCTCCGTGCCACAATCCGCCGATAAGCATCGTCAGGAACGAGTTGCAGTTCGATGCCAACAGTTTGCTTGTCGGTCTGCCCAGCAGCGTCCTGTTGCCGCCCAGAGGAATATACACGTACCCTTTCAGCCAGCGAGAGAGCGACTGATGCCACCTCCGCCAGAACTCCTGCGGGGTGCGCGACTTATACGGACTGTCGAAGTTCTTCGGCAGGTAGAATCCCATCAGTAGCGCCACGCCGATAGCTATGTCCGTGTAGCCCGAGAAATCCGCATACACCTGCATCGAGTACGTCAGCAGGGCAAAGAAGTTCTCAAAGCCGGAGAAGAGCATCGGGCTTTGGAACACACGGTCGATGAAGTTAACCGCTAGGTAATCCGACAGGATGATCTTCTTCAATAATCCGTTGCATATCCAGAACACCGCCACGCCGAACTGCCGCCTTGTCAGGAAGAACGGCTTGTACAGCTGCGGCACGAACTCCGACGCACGGACAATCGGTCCTGCCACCAGCTGCGGGAAGAACGACACATAGAACCCGAAGTCCAGAAGGTTCTTCACCGGCTCAATCTTGCCGCGATAGATATCCGCCGCATACGAGATGACCTGGAAGATATAGAACGATATACCTACCGGCAGGATGATCCTGTCCACCATGAATCGTCCGTCATAACTAAAGCCATTTCCTATATATGCGAAGATGTCGAACACTTCCACCGACGTGCCGAACACATCGTTGAAGATGTTGGTGAAGAAGTACGCGTACTTGAAGTAGAACAGTAGCGACAGATCGATGCACACGCTCAGTATTAGCCATAGCTTAGGCCGCGCCGAACGACGTATCTGCTGACCTATCAGCCAATCGCTTAGTGTGATGAACGCCAATATGAGCAGGAAGATGCCCGAGGTCTTGTAGTAGAAGAACCACGACGCCGCCATTAAATAGATGTTTCGCGCATGCAGGCGAGCGCGCGAGCTGCCTGTGCGTTGCATGATCAGCGCAAAGCCTGCATACACAATCGCGAAGAACGCCCAGAAGTAGAACTGGGTGAACAGCAACGGGTGCGTGGGATCATATGTGAGCCATTCAATCATTGTTTATCGCTTCGCTGTTTGTCGCTGCGCTGTTTATTGTATCTGGGCTCTCAACCCTTGAATCTTGACTCTCTCCTATCTTATCGTAGTCTTCGAGCAGCTGTTTGGCGAGCATCTCGCCTACTTTCTTTGCTCCGGCGCGTGTGAAGTGGATCATATCGTCGCCGGCCAAGCCCTTGTCGCGCCAGCTAACCATGCTACCTGCGCCGCCCATCAGTCGGAAGAGCGAGAAGTACGATCCACCTTCCTCCGCCACCATCTCTGCCAGTAACTGATCCATCAGAGGCAGCAAGGGGTAGGTCTGCTGCACGCCATCCACCGTCGTTATCATATCCGACGGCCCGATGAACAGCAGCGAAGCACCGTTGGCGGCCGCCATCATGTAGTGGATCTGCTGGCGCATCGACAGCACGTATTTCTCCACCGCCGCCTTCGTGCGGATAGCCGGCATAGCGTTTCCGCCGAACTGCATGATCACCAGCGCGGTGTTCGTGGCGCGGAAGTAGTTGGCAAAGGGCTTGCGTGCCATGGTGGTGAAGTTCGTGCCGGCTGCGCCGCGCATAGGGATGTTGTCCACCTGCACACCTGTAGCCGTCTCCAGCGATATGCCGTACACACTTCCCTTACCTTCGAAGTGCAGCAGAATGTCGCGCCGCGGTTCGCCGAGAACTATCAGCGGCTGCGACGCCGGCAAGGAGTCCGGGGCAACAATGACGGTCACACTATCCGAACAAATCACGCGCACATGGTCAAAATCCTTCGTCGGCACGCGCTCGCTCAGCAGTTCAATACGCACATCGATAGGCTGATCTATATACGCTAACTGCGCCATCGGACCGTAGCTGTTATCGTCCTGCAGTCGCATGCTCGATGGCCCGTAAGCCAAGTAACGCCTCACAGAACTGTTCGGCACCTCATGTCCATCCTGCTCTAACTGCTGCTTGGCGGTGTAGGTGGGGATAGTCTGCACCATAGGTATCAAGCCTATTCCGCCACCGCCGAAGCGCTCCTGCAATCGCTGACGGAGTATCATGGATATGCGATCTTCCTCTATTTGTGAGTCGCCGTAGTGCACGATACGTACAGACTGCTTGTCCGCCTGCCCCAATGCTACGTAGAACGCCGACAGATTGAGCCTCGTCTGAGGCAGCGCCTTCGGCAGCTCGGTTGGCACAGGTTTAGTTGGCGCGCTGTCCACCTGCTGCGACTCTTCCACCTCTTCCGCCAGCGTCAGGGTGTCGGCTATCGCCGGCAGGGTGTCTGCCTGTATCTCCACTTCCGCATGCAAGGTATCCTCCTGCTGAGGCTCTGGCAACGATAGCACCGATGCCAGCGAAGGCACGCGCACCACTTCCGACCTGCCGGCAAACAGCACGCACACCGCCCCAAGGACGATGAACGTACTCAGTATGCATAGCAGTATTCGGGAGGGATTCATGTAACAATTTAATGGCTTAACAACTTAACACTTTAACTTTTACTTCCTCCATAGCACAGGTGAAAAGAGCAGTAAAACAGTAAAGATCTCCAGACGTCCGATGAGCATCACCACGGTCATCACCCACTTGGCTACCATGGGGAAGTTAGCGTAATTACCACTCGGACCATACTGTCCGAGGCTCTCGCCCACGTTACCCATGCCGCTCACAGCAGTAGCAAACGCCTCGCCTGGGCTGATGCCGCAGGCAATGAAGATGAACGTAGCTGCCAGAATGACCAGCATGTAGAAGAACATGAACGCCATCACATTGTTCGTGGCGGTCTGACTCATCGGTTTGCCGTTGAACCGGATGGGGATGACGGCATTCGGGTGGATGCGGCGGTACATCTCGGCGTGGGCGTTCTTGGCGAATACTGCTATACGCACCCACTTGATGCCACCTGCGGTACTGCCCGAGGCACCACCCGTGAACATCATCAGGAACACGAACACCCAGAGTAGTTTGGGCCACAGCACGTAGTCCGATGAAGCAAAACCCGTACTGGTGATTGCCGCACAAGTGGTGAATAGCGCATTTCGGAACGCCCACTCGGCCTGTGCAGCATAGCCGCGCAACACATTGCCGCTGAGTAGATGATTAAGCCACTGGGCGGGTTCAATCCATGTGTAATAGACGAACAACCCAATAGTCAGCACAATCGTTCCGACCAGTATGCCGCCCATGTACCAGCGAGTCTCCTCGTCGCGATAGAGCTTGCCGGGGTTGCCGCGCATGAAGTAGATGAGCTGAACAAAGTTGATACCCGACAGCAGCATGAATATCGCTACAATGTACTGGATTACAGGACTGCACTCCATCAACGAGGTGTTCTTGGTGGAGAATCCGCCGGTAGCTATGGTTGCCATCGAGTGGCAGACGGAGTCGAACATATCCATGCCGAAAAAGTTCAGCAGCACGGTCTCCAGCACAGTCAGCAGCACATACGTGCCCCATAGCAGTCGCGCTGTACCGGCTATACGCGGCGAGAGTTTTTCGTAACTTACACCTGTCGCCTCGGCAGCAAACAGCTGCATACCGCCCAAGCCGAACAGCGGCAGCACAGCTACACTGAGCACGATGATACCCATACCGCCCAGCCACTGGCATATAGCGCGCCACAGCAGGATAGCATGCGACTGAACCTCCACGTTCTCGATCACCGTAGCACCCATCGTGGAGAAGCCTGCCATCGTCTCGAACCAGCTGTCGGTGATCGTTTCCAGCGCACCACTCAGGTAGAACGGAAGCATGCCGAACACGGAGAATACGATCCACACCAGTGCCACGATCACGTAACCCTCTCGTTCGCTCACACGACGCTGCGCATCACGACCTACGCGCATCGCTATCAAGCCCACGATGAGCGTGATCAGCGTGCTCACAGCAAACGCACCGCCGTCTGGGTCACCGTACAGGTAAGCCGCAACAGTAGGCACAGCCATGAATAGCGACTCGATTAGCAGCAGGTCGCCGTACGTCCGGGATACTATCTTCCAGTTAAACGTCTTTGTCATTTGAAGTACTTCTCTATGCGTTGCAGCTCATGGCTCTTACAGAAGACGACAACCTGGTCACCGGGCAGAAGCTGGGTGTCACCGTTAACCAATATGCCTTCACCGGCACGAACCAGCGCACCTATATTGCAATCCGCCGGCAGACGCATGTTCTTGATCACATCGCGCGTGATGCGGCTGTCCTCCGTCACCACGAACTCCACAATCTCTGCATCGGCAGACGTCAGGTGCTGCACGTTCTGCACGCTCGCCTTCATCAGCAGACGATAGATATAGCTGGCGGTTATCGTCTTCTTGTTCAGCATGGCGCCCACCTCCAGCTGCTCGGCCATGCTGATGTAGTCCATGTTCTCTATCTCGGCTATCGTCTTCCTCACACCAAACCGCCGTGCGGCCAGACAGGCGAAGATGTTCGCCTCGCTGTGCTCGGTCACCGCCACAAACGCATCCGCATCCTGTATGCCTTCCTCTTTGAGCACGCTCATGTCGCTGCCGTCAGCGTGGATGATCAGCGCGTCACCGAGCTTCTCCGACAGCTTCTCGCACAGCTCACGGTCTGCCTCCAGAACCTTCACAGTCTTACCTTCCGGCAATGACAGAATGGCTTTCTGGGCGATCTTGCTTCCGCCGAAGAAGATGATGTTGTTGATCTCTCTCTCGCTCTTGCCGGCTTCCTTGCGCAACACAGACATGTTCTCACGTGTGCACACGGCGTAGATCATATCACCAGCCTCCACGGCATCCGCGCCCCCAGGGATGATCGTCTCCTGACCACGCTTGATGGCTACTATGCGGTAGTTGCCGTGGCTGAAGTAGCCCGACATGAACTGCTGACCTATCATCGGCGCACCCTCGCGGATCTTCAGCACGCACAGGTCAAGCTGACCGTTGCACAGCGTCAGGTGATAGCGCATCCAGTTCTTCTTTAGCGACTCGCATATCTCCTGCGCAGCAAGCACCTCGGGGTAGATCAGGTGGTTCAGGCCCATCGTCTCGAAGAAACGCTTGTTCTCCGGCAGCAGGTACTCGTAGTTGTCTATCCGCGCCAGGGTCTTCTTCGCGCCCAGCTGGTTGGCTATCAGGCAGGCGGTCATGTTCTCCGACTCCGATGGCGTCACGGCCACGAACAGATCCACATCCCTTACGCCTATCTCCTGCAGGTCGTGGATCGATGTGGGCACACCTACCCTGGTCAGCATGTCGTAGTCGGCATCCAAACCTTCTATCTGCTCGGCGCGCTCGTCCATCAGACTGATGTCCATCTTTTCGCGCGACAGCAACTTAGCCAAGTGCGTGCCTACCTCGCCTGCTCCAACAATAATAACTCGCATAGTATATTTGTTTAGTCGAAAGTCGAAAGATAAAAGACAAAAGCCTAATTACCTTTTCCTTTCATTTTTCATTTTTCACTTTTCAATTTCATTAGTGTTGCTGCAATGCCTTCTGCATCCAACCCGAGCATGTGCATCAGCTCGGCTGTGCTGCCGTGTGTGACGAACTGATCATCCACGCCCATCCTCATCACGCGTACCTTACGCGTATCCACAATCTCCAGCACGGCACTACCCAGTCCACCGCTAACCATTGCATCCTCTACGGTCACTATGGTCTCGTAGCGTTCCGCCACATCCTGCACGACCTGCGTATCCAGCGGCTTGAGCCAGCGCATATTGTAGTGCCCCACATCTTTCAGATCCTCATGTGCATCCAGCGCCTGCTCCACCGTATTCCCGATCGCACCTATACTCAGCACGCAAATCCTCGACTTGCTACTTTCATCTTTTAACTCTCCAACTTCTCTCGACTCTAAACTCTCATCTCTCAACTTAACGGCTTTACCGTACTCCACCGCCGGCAACTCTCTATCCTTGCTCCTGCCACGCGGATAACGGATAGCCACTGGCCCTTGCATATCCACAGCTATCGCCATCATCTGCCTCAGATCACTTGCCGTCATCGGCGCGGCTATTTGCATGTTCGGGATTGGTCTGAGGTAGGCTAAGTCGAGCAATCCGTGGTGCGTAGCGCCGTCGTTGCCCACGATACCGGCCCTGTCGATGCAGAACACCACGTGCATCTTGCCTATCGCCACGTCGTGGATGATATTGTCGTATGCCCGCTGCAGGAACGATGAGTAGATGTTACAGAACGGCACCACGCCTTCCTTGGCCATGCCGGCGCTGAACGTCACGGCGTGCCCCTCGGCTATGCCTACGTCAAACACGCGCTCCGGCAGCTCCTTCTGCATGATCGTCATCGAGCAACCTGATGGCATGGCGGGGGTCACACCTACTATGCGCGGGTCTTGCTGCGCCAGCTCAAGCAACGTCTGACCGAACACCTCCTGCCACAACGGCAGCCCATCACCGCTAACCGCTAACCGCTCACCGCTCTCTACATCAAACTCCCCTGGCGCATGCCATACGGTCTGATCTTTCTCCGCCGGCGCATAACCCTTGCCTTTCTGCGTTACGATGTGCAGCACCTTAGGGCCTTTGTAGTCCTTGATCTCGCTCAGTATGCGCACCAACCCCACTACGTCGTGGCCGTCTGCCGGACCGAAATAACGGATGTTCAGTCCCTGGAAGATGTTCTTCTGCTGACGCGTGAGCACAGCTTTCAGGTTGTTGTTGAACCGCAGGATCTTCGCGCGTTTGTGGTCGGACATCAGGTGCAACTTGGTCATCAACTGATACAGCCACCAGCGCATCTTGTTGTAGCTGCGCGAGGTGGTCAGATCGACTAAGTACTGCGTGAATCCGCCCTTGATAGGGTCGATAGCCATGTTGTTGTCGTTGAGCACGATCAGCAGATCGTTCTTGTCCATTGACGCGTTGTTCAGCCCCTCAAACGCCAACCCGCCGGTCATCGCGCCGTCACCTATTACCGCCACCACCTTGCGCCGCTCACCCCCTAATCTGCTAATCCGCTCACCGCCTACATCCATCCCTAACGCAACGGATATCGAGTTGCTCGCATGGCCTGACACACAGGTGTCGTACTCGCTCTCTGCCGGGGTGGGGAAGGGAGCCAGTCCGCCGAACTGGCGGTTGGTGGGGAACGCGTCGCGCCTGCCGGTCAGGATCTTATGGGCGTAGGCCTGATGACCCACATCCCACACCAACCGGTCATTCGGCGTGTCAAACACGTAGTGTAACGCCACGGTCAGCTCTATCACACCCAGCGACGAACCCAGGTGACCCGGGTTATGACTCAGCTCGCTCACTATATAGTCACGCAGCTCGGCACACACCGCAGGCAACGCCTCACGTGGTAGCGCCTTTAGGTCTGACGGTGAATTGATGTTATTGAGGTATTGATAGTCCATGTAGTTAGTTTTCTTTATGATGTTCGCGTGCGTGCATCTGCACTCTCGCATGCGTCACACGAAAAAAGCCTACAAAATTACGAAAAATTTTGCATATATGCAAATATTTTTGCATTTTTCTTGCATAAATCGCTCGCTTTGCATCAAAATCCCCCACTACGCCGCATGCTTATCGGTCGTAGTGAGGGCAATTTTGGGGTCGTTGTGGTTCGTGCGCTTATAGTTGTTCCGCCTCTACCAGGGTGATGATTCGCTCTATGATTCGGTCTTTGTCCTTGGCGTCGTACTCCTCTTTCAGGTCGTTCTTGAATAGCTTGGCTATGAACTGCCAGAAGTCGGCTGTGAACTTGCTCTTGAAGGTCTTGATCAGCTCATACGACGTCCTGTTGCTCTCCCTGTCCAGCAGCAGCATCAGCATCCGTCCTTGCGAGGCGGTCATGTTCCTGAAATCCTTCTCGTACTCGCGAAACAGCTCCCGTTCGCGCTTGTTCCACCAGCGTCGGCGCTCCTTGGGCGTCATCTGCGCCAGCGTGTCCTCGGCTTCTATGATTGCCTGATTGATCCGCTTGGCGTAGGGTAGGGTCTTCTTCACATCGCGCACAGTCCGCCAATAGAAACGCTCCTGCTGCTTGTTCTTGAACTTTAGCGGCGCATAGCAATACACCTCATGCAGCATGGCGTAGTACAGCGTGTCGTTCTCCGCCTCCTGAGCCTGTATGCCTGTTGCCAGCATGCAGGCACATAGCACTATGTATAGCCGTCTTTTCATGTCCAAATGTCAAAATACAACTATTGTGCCATAAACTGATTTTTTTTGCAATAAAAATTTGCAATTGTCAAAAAAATGTCGTACCTTTGCACCCGCTTTTGCAAAAGTAGCCCTTTCGAGGCGCAAGCCTAAGATGGGCCCCCCGACGAAAACAACAAAGTGTTTGCGATGGGGAGAAGCGGAGGCAGTCGAGCTCTTTATGTCGCCCAACGACATCTTATAGCGAGATTTGCCGAACGCGAGGCGGGATGTGGCGCAGTCCGGTAGCGCAACGGTCTGGGGGACCGGAGGTCGCAAGTTCGAATCTTGTCATCCCGACAAGCACAAAGAAAATCAGGAACTTCGGTTCCTGTTTTTTTTGTGAGTCGGGATGACACCAAGTTTACCCATCCGCCGTGCAAGATTACGAAGAAATAATCGTTCGAGCGATGCGAGATAAGAAATCTTGTCATCCGTTTTCCTTCATCTTTTTCGATTTTGTGCAGTTTAGAAAATTGAAACTTGCGATTTTATGCAGTTTAGAATTGCAAAAATTGCGATTTTGTGCAGTTTAGAACAAAAACATTTTGCGATTTTACGCATATTTGGCAGGATGAATATTGCGCTCAGGGAACATTTCGTGGAAATAAATTTTGCGCTCAGGGAACATTTTTCTTCAAAAATTTTTGCAACATTCTGTAAGAGAATCACTATTGTTCATCGTTAATCCTATGAACTCGGCGAGCTTATTTACCGCTGTGCATGATTTCGCAGTAAGCCATATAAAATGCGAATCTACGCATGTCAAAAGAAATAAATTTTGCGATTTTACGCATTTTTGAACAAAAACATTTTGCGATTTTCGAAAAATTGTATTATCTTTGCATCGGAAATTATAAAATATGGTTTTATGATCTTCAAACGGAAACTATATCAAAAGATGCTCCAATGGAAAAGTGAGCGCAATGGTTCGACGGCTCTGCTCATCAAAGGTGCGCGACGTGTCGGCAAATCGACTTTGGCGGAGGAGTTCGCCAAAAACGAGTACAAGACATATATCCTAATAGACTTTGCACGCACAAGTAGAGAGATCAACAGTTTGTTTGATGATATGAGCAATCTGGACTTTTTCTTTATGCGTCTGCAAGTTGAGACGGGCATTACATTGTACAAGCGCGAGTCTGTAATTATCTTTGATGAGGTACAACTCAAACCCGCAGCAAGGCAGGCCATCAAATACCTTGTACAGGATGGCAGATATGATTATATAGAAACAGGCTCGCTACTTTCTTTAAAGAGAAATGTAAAGGACATTGTCATCCCGTCCGAAGAAACGCGGTTAACTCTTCAACCGATGGATTTTGAGGAGTTCTATTGGGCTTTGGGCAACGAAACGACCTTCAACATCTTGCGTCAATTTTGGGAAATGAAACGACCGCTTGAAGGTTCGCATCGTAAGTTGATGCGAGACCTGAGGTTATACATGCTTGTAGGAGGAATGCCACAAGCGGTTGATACGTACATGCAAACCAATAATATGCAGTTCGTTGATGCCAAGAAACGTGAAATAATTGAGCTATACAAAGAGGACTTCAACAAAATAGATAGCACAGGAAGAGCATCGCAGTTGTTTGCCGCCATTCCTGCTCAACTGACCGGCAATGCAGGACGCTATCAAATATCAAGTGTAATAGAAAATCAAGATGCGCAACGAGTTGCAAGTGTCGTTGCTGATATGGCTGATAGTATGACTATATCTTTAGCCTACCATGTCAATGAGCCGAATGTAGGGATGCCTTTGTCGCAAAATATCTATCGTTACAAGATGTTTTTGGCTGATACAGGTCTGTTTGTTACGTTGGCATTTTGGGACAAAGACTATACTGAAAATACCATCTACAGCAAATTGCTTTCCGACAAACTTGATGCAAACCTTGGGTATGTTTATGAGAATTTGATTGCCCAAATGCTTCGCGCAAGCGGCAATGAGTTGTTTTATTATACATTCCCTACTGACAATAATCACAACTATGAAATAGACTTTCTCTTATCTCGTGGCAATAAACTTTTGCCTATCGAAGTGAAGTCTTCGGGGTATAAAACACACAAGTCTTTGGATGTGTTTTGTAAGAAATACTCTGCACATGTTGGCGAACGAGTCTTGCTATTCACAAAGGATTATAAAAAAGATGGTGCGACAACATGCCTGCCGATTTATTTCACCCCATTTTTGTAATTAGGCCAAAAATCGTAGCTCTGCGTTTTGCTCTGCATGAAGAAACACGGGATTGGCGAAACGTGTAACAAATGGTAACAAGATATGTGATAAATCGGAGAGTTACAATCGTTTAGAAGGAATGTATGTTAAAGAACTGCTTCCCGCAACAGGTGCGTATCATACCATCTTTGCCTTGTCATCCCCAAAAGGGAGCATGCCACACGGACACACTCCCCTTAACAATTTAACGCTTTAACAGTTTAACGTTTAACGTTTCAGTACAATCGCTTGGTCGCGTCGTAGGATTCGATCGTTTTGCTCTGGATGATCACCGTCGTGTCGCCGCGCTGGATGCTCGATGAGGTCGTGGTGATCGTGCGGGTGACATTGCACGCGCTCAGCGCAATCGCCGTGAGTACGGCTACAATTACTACTACCTTTCTCATAGTACGGATGATTTTTTTTGTTAGAGTACGGATTTCACGGATTTTCACGGATTTATGTTCGTTTAATCCGTTCAATCCGTACTCTCTAACCGCATTTGTCAATTGTCATTTGTCATTT
>DBXI01000014.1:69645-70421 GCA_002309255.1 Bacteroidales bacterium UBA1216
TTGTCAATTAGTGGTTCTGGTCGTAGGTAGCCAGTTCCAAGCTCCAGAGGTAGCTTTTCATGGTCTTCTTGCCGCCGGGCTCGTCTTTCTGTGCATTGAAGTTCGCCTGATCGGTAGCAATCGAAGCGAGGTTCTTCATGCGTGCGTTGACCGCCTGTGCGACAGCCCCGAAGCGGTTGCGACGTGCCACCTCGTCAGCCAGGACAGGCGTTGAACGCTTCACTTTCTTGCGCAGAAACAGACGGTTGCAGTCTCTGCTCTCCGTCGGCGCGGTGCGGTGGGTAGCCAGCAGCATCTTCGTGCAGCTGTGCTGACCGCTCTTACTTGGTTTACTCAATGCACCGCTTACATGATCAATACCGGTGCTCCATTCTACTTTTGCCATAGTTTTAATAATTTAGGTTTAATTGGTTAATAATTCATTTGTCTAACAGCGCCGGCGGTCTAACAGTGTTAACGGTCTGTCAGTACAACGGTCTGTCAGGCCGCAGGCCGGTCTGCTACGGAGTTTAATCCCCGATTAAATCTCCGTTAGCATCATAGTTCCCGTTCAGCTTCGCCACGGCGTAGCCCAACAGCGAACCGTACTTGTGCTGCTTCCGGTACTCAGCTTCCAGCTTCGCCTTCTCGGTTGGGTCAGCGAGGATCGTCCTAACAGCCGCTACCACCTTTGCGAATCGCGCCTTGTTGGCGACCTGCGCAGCACTGGGTGCTTTCGTACTCGGGTTACACAACTTGCCGGTCGTCACTTTTCCGGTCTGTTTGTTCGTGCGGAA
>DBXI01000014.1:70447-71039 GCA_002309255.1 Bacteroidales bacterium UBA1216
GAGCCATCGGCTTAATCTCTGCCATTTTTAATAGTTAAGGTTTAGGTTCCGGAAATTCTGGATAATCCTGACCGCTTCGCTATTCCGGGTAGCGAGGGTGGATGTTATTGTTTTCGTTTGGCGTATTGTGCGACGAAACGCTCTCTTGCGGCTTTTCGTGCAGGTGTGTCGTGCCAGCGGCGTGGGCACTTTTGGACTATTTGTGCGCCATTGCACACACGAAAGTAATAGCCGTCTTCGTTGAGTTTGCCGCGGAGGGTTTCAATGGGTATGATAAGTTCTGCTTTCATAGTTGTTGCGTTTTGTTGGTTATCCGGTTTACCGGTTTACTGGTTTACCGGTTGGCATCATACGGGCATGTGCGGGATGCGAACGGTATGCGAACGAGGATGACTCGTGATACTCACATCGCCCATATATGGTCGATACACTCTTTATCGAAATCCGATGCAAAGATACGTCAAACTCTGGTGGGATTGCAAATAAAATGGGAGAAAATGTTGAAAATGTAGACGAATGTAATGCTGATGTGGCAAAAGATCCTATGGTCAGCCATACATGTATAGCACCCCATTCGAGCAAAGCTCTTTGG
>DBXI01000014.1:71077-83563 GCA_002309255.1 Bacteroidales bacterium UBA1216
AGTCACAAAGTCACAAAGTCACACATCTTTGTGGCTTGGTGAAAATGGCATAATATAAATATATAATTTATATTTATATTATGAGAGGAATGAACACAAATTTTTATGTGACTTTGTGACTATGTGACTCGCGTTCGGCAGGACTCCGCGCTGACGCACTGAGCACAGAACGAAGACGGAAGCCATGCGGATAGCGGCGGNNGTAAAAATACCGCCGAAAAGAACGCCCCTGCGGGATGTCACGTGAAATGATTTGGCGGGGGTGAGATGTCACACGAAATGGCGAGATGTTACACGAAAATGGGTTCATGGGAGTGAGAAGTCACACGAAATGTGTTGGCACAAAATGTGTCCTATATACAGTGATACGAATCGACAAACGGGCGGAGGATCGCCCAAGATTGGTCGATATAAACTAATAAATTAACACGCGAAAGTTTGGCGGGCTTGGGTACCCGGGAATGCGCATTCACTGACAAGCCGAGCACAAAACTTTTGCCCAAATGAAAAAGCAAAATTACCTGTGCGTAGATGTGACTACGCTGATGAAGAAGAGAAATCTGAAAGTTAAGGAAAGCCGTAGAGGCACGCTCTATCGGAATGGTGAGGATCGCTTCACGTTCACACAGAGAGGTGTTGCTCCGCAGGAGAAGAAGCCGTGGAAACACTGGCAGTTAATCAGACGCATCCAAGATGGGCAGATGTCTGCTCAGGTGACGGCGAATGACCGGCATGTGAAGTTGGAGATTTACCTGAGGCACGAGTCTTACGATGACGGTAGGGACTTGGCTGATCAGTTGGCCGGGTACACGGAGGAGTTAGGCGAGACGCTGTGCGAGACGGATATGCAGGCGTTGGTGTCGGAGATCCGAGCATTACGAAAGGAGGTGTCGAGATGAGATTGATGGCGTTATGTGAGGGCAGTGCGAAGTGCAGTAACATCTGCCCTTACTACGCCGACAGTGGCGTGGTACGAGGATGCTATGGTGTGCCGCTGGCGACACACTGTAGGGCAACGATGGAGCCTGTGATAGTGGATTGCGAGGTGTACGATCCGAGGAAGATCCAAGTGATGGATGTGACCGAAGAAGAGTGGGCACAGATGCAGGAAGCTATACACAAGCGTGCGCGGAAGATACAGAAAGAGTATCCTGAAGAGCACGCGGAGATACACCCGATTGGGTATAACTGGAAAACCGACCCTAAAGGCAAATGGAACGCGGAGAAAAGTCAGAACGCGCGAATCGTGGCAGACAGGCGGACGATGGACCACAGGAAGAAAATTAAGGCCGGTCAACAATTACCAACAATTAAAAACTATTAAGAAGATGAAGACACGAATATGTTATCAAGAAAGCGTGAGCAAAGGGCAACCGATGCCGCTCACGAAAGAGAAATGGGACGAGTTGATAGACTCGCCCGAAGTGAAGAACATCTGCAAGCGTATAGCGATGCTGGATACTCAGGCGGCGGACTATAACGACAGGAAACAGGCACTAAAGAAACGGTTGCCGGTGATACTGCCGCATACACAGGGATTTAAGAACGGGCGCAGAGTGAGCGCGGATGCCGTGCCGAGCGGNNAGCGGACTGGCGATGCTGGATGTGGATCATGTAGAGGAGCCGAGAGCAGCCTACCTCCGCCTCCTCCCTGAAGGGAAGAGCGATGAATGGCTGAAAGCAAACGGGATAGTGCTGGTGGCGGTGACGGCAAGCGGCAAAGGACTGCGGGTGATCGGTGAGCGGCTACGCGTTCGGCAAGGCATCGCACCGACTGAGCGTTTCGCGCTCATTAAAGCTCAGCCGGCCTCCGCTCTCCCCACCACAACCATACAGGTTGCGTCGGGGACCCCAGAGTTGGAGAGCATAGAGGAGGCACAGATGCGGATGGCGAGCGTGCTGGGGATAAAGGAGTATGATGCGGTGACGAAAGATCTGGCACGGGCAAGCTACGTTGTGCCACGTGAGTATGTGCTGTACTGCGATGAGGCACTATTCTCGACATCGGAGATGCCGAGCACGGAACACCTTTTGGCGTTGCCACCGCGTTCGGCAATCGGGGCGCATCAGATGGAACAAAGTTCCATAAAGGCGCCCGATGCCTCCGCTCTCCCCACCACAACATCCGTTGTGTCGGGGGCCCCAATTAACGAAGAACTATGCTATAGAGGGATACCGTATAAAGAGATTGTGGAGCAGTTGATGATTGCTACGGGGAACGGTGGCGGAGCGGTACAGGGAGAACGGAACACGGTGTATTTCAGTTTGGCGAACTATATGCGGTACATCTGCGACTTTGATGCGGAAGTGCTGCTGCAGGTACTGCCAGACTTCGGATTGAGCGCGCAGGAACGCAGGCAGGCGATCAGTTCGGCGATAGGACGCCCACGGAAGAGCGAGATGCCGGTGGTGCTGCAGAGTGCTATAGCAGTGGCGGAACGAGAAAGACCCCTCACCGGCTCTCCCCTCGAAGGGGAGAGAGTGATTAGTGCTGCGGGGATGGCTATGCCGGCGTTGCCGCGGTTGCTGAAGTTGCTGTGCCGCCGATTGCCGGAGGAGTACAGGCCTGCGATGGTGATAGCGAGTTTGCCTGTGTTAGGTGCGCTGGCGACGCGGGTACGGTTTGAGTATCTGGACAGGCAGGAGCAGAGTCTGAGTTTCTTCAGTTGTATCACGGCTCCGGCGGCGAGCGGCAAAAGTTTCATCAGAAAACCGATGGATCTGCTGCTGACGCCGATCAATGAGCAGGATGCGATAGAACGTGAGAAAGAGCAGGCATACAAGGACAAACTGCGTGCCTCGAAGAACAGCAAGAACCAGCCCGAAGACCCGCACGCATGTCCGCGTAACAACGGCGTGAGCATCAGTATAGCGAAGTTGCTGCAACTGCTGACCTACGCCCAAGGCAAGCACCTGATAGGCATAGGCGAGGAGATGGATACGCTGGTGAAGAGCGAGAAAGCCGGTGTGTGGAGTCAGAAAAGCGATATCTACCGCTTGGCCTTCGACAATGCGGAGTACGGGCAGGCGTATATGAGCGATGCAAGTTTCAATGCGCATATCAAGGTGTATTACAATCTGCTGCTGACGGGCACGCCGAACTCGATGAAACGGTTCTTCAAGGACCTGGAGAACGGACTGGCGACCCGTGTAGCGTTTGCGCAACTGCCGGATACGAGCTTCACGGAGATACCGGTGTTTGCGCCGTACACGGAAAGTGAAAAGGCAGAGATCATCCGGTGGGCACGGCAGTTGGATAGCCTCTCCCCATCCCTCCCCTCAAGGGAGGGAGTAGTGCGGATCAGTTGTCCGCAGGTTGGGACGGTGATCAGCGAGTGGTTGGAGAAGAAACGTCAGCAGGCGATAGATGCGGACAGCCACGCGATGGATACGTTGAGAAGGCGTGCCGCGGTGATGGGTTATCGAGCCGGGATGCTGTGCTACCTGCTGGAGGACGGTAAGTGGACGAAGACGGTGGGTGCGTTTGCCGAGTGGGTGGCGGAGTACGTGTTCCGGAACCAGATGGAGCTGTGGGGCGAGGGAATTGAGCAATTGTTCAATGGTGACGCTTCGCTTAATGGTGAACGCGGCTCAGCAACATCGCTGCTGGAACTGCTGCCGAAGGAGTTCACGACAGGCGATCTGGTGAAACTGCGCGCACGAAAAGGGCAGAGCGTGAAGCACTCGGCGGTGTTCATGCTGCTGAACAGGTGGCGGAGCAACCGGAAGATCGAGAAGGTAAGTGAGGGGACGTGGAGACGGATATAGTCAGTCAAAAAATTACCCAAAATTATCCCAAAACAGAAGCAGGGGCGTGTCGTTGGTGTCACGCCCCTGTTAGGTCAGCCAATCATGGCTGACGCAGTAAAGTCACAAAGTCACAAAGTCACACAAAATTGTGGGGTTGGTGGCGTGGTTGGGAGTTCGTTGAGGAGCTTGTCGAGGTGGCGATAGAGGAGACGCCAGCGTCGGAGGACAGCAGGTTGCCATTTGACGTTGTTCCATGGGTAGCGGGCACCGTTGAACTTTCGATGGACATAGCTCATACTTTCCGCAGAGCAATGCGCGAGGAGCTGGGGGAACTGATTGTCGTTGACCCATCGTTGGAACGCTTTGAGCGGCGGACGCTGTGGATTGGAGCGGAATAGGTTGTGATCTTGGAGACATTGGAGAATGACGAGCCAGTCCCAGTCTTCCCAGACGAGATAGGTGTAATAGCGCCCCCATGTGCATAGTTGGAGTCGGTTGAGCACATTGGAGATTTGTTGCAGTTGTCCGCTTGTGGCGGAGATGTTTGTTGGGTTTGTCATAACCTTTGAGATTTATGCTCAGTCTTCAACTTGTAAAGATCTTTATGCACGTGCAAACCAAGCATCCAACCTCGCTGGTTAGTAATAAAAAATGCGGCGAACTTCATTTCTGAAATTCGCTGCAAAGGTACGAAAATTTTTTGATATTTACACTATAGTTCTTGTGAACTTAGGAAATAGTGCTTTAAGCTATCTGCTCAGCATTTGAACATGTTCCGAAAAACATCTGCACAATATCATACACTTTATCAAAAATTATCTGCTCGTTATCTGCTTATGAGGCATAAATTATCCATTTAATATCGGACGCCCCACTTTTAATTATCGTGATTCAGCATTTTTCTTGCTTCTCGCCTCTTCTTTTCCTTTCATTTGACAGGCATATTTGATAGCATTTTCGATGATATCTGCTTGTTCTGGCTTACGTGCACGCTTATTTTGTGTATATTTTGATACAGCATTACGTGCCTCATCAATAAGATCATCGAAATTTACAAATGCACACTTAAATGGTTTCCAATTCAGTCGTCCGCCCGAATCTCGTAATTCTAGTTCGTGGCTTATCCTGTCAACGAAATAGCCGAAAAGCGATTTGGAACCATACCAATAGTAACTATTAAGTGCAAATCCATAAGAAACATGTTCATCGTGGGAGGTCGCAAGTCTTTTGGAAATTAAATACGACATTGTATTAATGAATATTTGGTCATTCAACTCAATAGGTATATGCTTGCCAAATTCCTCTGGATGCTTAATGAAATACAACTCGTCGCTAATCTTTTTGTTTTCATCCTTTAAGGTTTTGACTTGTTTTTCCAGTTCAGTAACTTTCTTTTCGAGAGCGCTAAACTTATTGCCCGAGTATTCGCCTGTTTTTTCTATTTGACTGATTTGTGTTGCCAATTCAGATTGAAAATCGACCATATAATCATCTGCCCTATTCTCAATATCATTGTTTGATGGATTCCATCCCAGCTGTAATAAACTATCATTGGCTAAGTTGCAAGCACTATCGTAAAAATAGTATCTTGCGTATTCATGCAAGAACTTCATCACGGCAAGCCGCACTTCTTTGTCGAAAATGCGTTTGCAGAAAGAGCGCAGCTCGTATTTGGGGATAATTGACTCCGAAGCAATACCTGACCAATCAGTCTCTTGCAGAAATTCATCTAAGCTATTGAATACGGCTCCATTATCCCAAATCTCGGGATTATTTATTGAGTTTAATACAAAATCTGTTGTTAACTTACTGTTAAATGCATTATATTCTTCAGCCATGATGTTATTGTGTTAATTTATCGATTTCTGCGATAAGGTGTTCTATCTTAGCATTGATTGCTTCATCCTGTCCATTTTGTCCGAATTTAATTCGGACGGAATAAACGGAGTTATAGGTATTGGCAAATTTCCTCCGCCATCTTGTTCATCTGCGCGCACTGTGCCATGGTGACCCGTTTCTTCATAGGATCGTACTCCCATGTCGACAGTATCAGCACCTTGCCTGCTGCCACGGCATCAAAGATGCCATCGGCAGGCTTGTAGTAGTCGCGGAAGCCGTTGTCGGCAATGAGGATGAACGGGTGCCCCTCGCGGAGCAGCACCTGCTGCACCATTTTCTCTTGCGGCGAGATGAAGGGCGAGACCATCACCGCGCCTTGTCGAGCTGCCAACACACAGCCGTTCATATAGTTGCGTAGATGGTTGTTGTCGTCGTGTTGCTCGGCCTCCTCCACCCAAGTGCGGCGCACATGCACAGGCATATACCGCGCTCTTTGGAGCAAGTCCGCATTTCCGACGCTGCGGTAGGTGCGCCCCGCTATCTCTATGCCTTCCTGCACGCAAAAGTATTCCGGCATGAGCCGCTTGGTGGCGAGGCGCTGCGGATTCATCTGCACGTAACGTATCATCGTCTGCAACTGCCCGTGTTTCGACATTGGGCGGATGAACGGTATCTCGGTGAAGATTGGGGAGGGATAGATCTTCTCTCCGTCAGTTTTTCCCGAATTAAATTCGGGCTGAATGAACGGAGTCTCTTGTCCTGTGGAAGGAGTTGCCTTGTCTATCGTATAGGCGCGGCCGATCTTCTTTACTCCCTGCCAGAACCCGCGAACAACGCTCTTGATGCTTTTGTACATCGGCTCGGTGACGTAGTAGATGACATGCAGGTGATCGGGCATCAGGCAGTGCTGTATGACTCGTATTTCCGGATAGTAGTGGTTAATGCGCAATGCTTCCTCTGTCACCTTGTCGCCCAACTCCGTCCGCCTCACCCATGCTTTAGCCGGATCATTCTCAGGAATGACCAACTCCCCGAACAACGGCTCACGCGAT
This sequence comes from Bacteroidales bacterium UBA1216, assembly GCA_002309255.1. Classification (GTDB taxonomy): domain Bacteria; phylum Bacteroidota; class Bacteroidia; order Bacteroidales; family Paludibacteraceae; genus Colicola. The sequence goes on from DBXI01000014.1 coordinate 77,719, forward strand.
GGTATGGTCAGCGTGACATGGTATATGCCGATACCGTACCATGCCTTGCCAGTCTGCCAGTGCCATTGTTCATTCCCGCTCATGTTATTTGGTCAGTTTATCTATCTCTGCAAATAACTCTTCAATCTTTGCGACGATGCGCTGCTGCTCGGCTAATGGTGGGAGAGGAACCAAATATGATGTTAGGTTTCCAAGTTTAATATATGGTATGGCAGAGCCATATAATTTATCTTGATTATACTCTTTCCAATTACACATTAAATGGTATTTCAAGTATTCTAGATTTATTGTTCCATTTGCTTTAAGGAGATATGTACGTTGATATGCTTCAAATTGACCTTTATAATGTATGACTTGCCCAATATTAGCACCATTTCCTGGCATAATTAAATACTCTCCTTCATATGAATACGTTTTGCATTTTAATGGAGTATTAGAGCATGTGAAGAAATAATAAGTACCTTTTTCATCTCCGAAATTAGCATCTTTTTTCCCTGCCTCAATCTGCACTAAATATCCTAATCTCACCCACTCCCAACTTGCAGGGATTTCAAAGGGCTTCTCGTCTTCGGTGATCGGTGCAGAAGGCTTCTCTTTTTTGTGTTTGCCGGCCTTGATAAGTTGTGCTTTCTCCTCGCGGATACGGGCAAGGAGAGCGGACGCAGGCTCATCGTTCGGGTCTTGCGGCACAAGTTTGCCTTGGATGGCTTGCTGGAGTATGGATTGGCGCAAGCGAACAGGAAGAGCGGCGTTGAGTTCATCAAGTTCCTTTTGGGCTTTGCCGTATTGCTCCACGATAGGTAATAATTCCTCTAACTTAGCCACAATACGCTTCTGCTCGGCGAGAGGGGGAAGAGGTACAATGAAATCATTCATTACTGCTAATGAAACATTCTTAATTGTTGATCCAGTTGCATTCCCTTTCGCGTATTTTAGGAAATAATCAGTATACATTAATGTAGTAATGTACGGCTTTAAAGCGGCATCCATTAGGTTATAATAACACGCACTCTTTCCTAATATTACAGGTTCTCCATTGTAATGTCCGACATTACCAATAGTACCATTAATAGATACTAAAATAGTTGTTTCGTTTAGAATCTTTCTATATTTGAGGTATTCTCTCTCGTTAACACGTTTAGTATCTCCTTTCAATATAATTCTATTATGGGACAGATTGTTTCCATTTACAAAATAATACGCTCCATGAATATCATATTCAGGAGTTCCATGAATACCATCTCCAAGTATAGAGACAATATTTTTAAGTCTTACCCATTCCCAACTGCTCGGTATCTCAAAAGGAATCTCCTCTTCTTTGATAGGTTTTTCAACGAGGTCTTTCTTTTTAAGTTTACTTTCTTTCACAAGCCGCTCTTTCTCCTCACGGATATGCTGGAGAAGGACAGACGCCGGTTCGTCGTTTGGATCTTGCGGAACCAAACGACCGGAGATGGCTTCTTGGAGGATGCTATTGCGTAGTTGTTCTGCGGTCATTCTTTCACTTGTTTTGCTTTTGCGATTTCCAATTCCTTAACCGTACGCTCGACCACTTCCTCCAATTGGTAGGTTGCCACGCCAAGCGGTTTCTGAATATCCTTGAGCGACCATTCGACAACGGTTTTCTTTGCCGTCTTACAAATCAGTATTCCGACAGAAGGATTGTCTCCTTGACCACGAAGGAGATGATCTGCGGCAGTCACATAGAAATTCAACTTACCGGCAAACTCCGGCATAAACTCCACCGCTTTGAGTTCGATGATGACATATCGCTTTTGAGGTATATGATAGAACACCAAATCCGGGAAGAACGCCGTATCTTCGTCCATCCGCAACTCCATCTGCCGACCGACATAAGCAAACCCCTGCCCTAACTCCAATAAGAACCTGGTGATGTTTGCCACAAGAGCTTCTTCCAAATCGTGTTCGTCATACTTCGGCTTGAGTGTCAGAAATTCAAAATGGTACGGGTCTTTCAATATCTCTTGCGCCAAGGAACTTTGCAAAGCCGGTAGAGTTGTCGAGAAATTGGAAACAGCGTTTCCTGTTGCTTGGTAAAGATGGGCTTCAATATTATCGCTTAACTGCGGGCGTGACCAACCACCATCAATAACCTTATTAAGATAGAAAATCGCCTCATCTAGATTCTTGCATTTGGTGATAATATCAATATGTTGCCCCCATGGAATTTGTCCAAAAAATTCCGGCATTTCTAATTCGTCAATGGGTCGTTGACGATTTGGGTATAATTCGTCAGCAGGCTGCTGACGAATTTCATCACCGGCTTGGTGACGATTTTCGTCAACGGGTCGTTGACGATTTGTAAGCATCTCATTATAAAACGCATACCACCGTTTCATGTATTTGAGATTGGTTACAGAAAAACCCGTCTGCTCAGGAAACATCTCTTTCAAATCAAGGCTGAGCTGGTTATAGAAACCGCTTCCCCATTTGCTTTCTGCACGCATTGAATTCATATCACGCCCCAAACTCCAATAGAATTCAAGCATAGTACTATTCACGCGAATAGCCGCCTTTACTTGACTCTTCTGAAAACGTTGTTTCAATTCAGAGAGCCATTCCACATAACTTTTATCAGTAATCAAGCCACTACGATATACAAAAACGGGAGTATTCTGCATAATTGTACAATCTGTTAATTGATTCCTAATATATTCTGTATCTTCCGCAAGGTGCCGTATATTTGTTTTGTACAAGGCTCACAGTGTTGGTGGCAGTCCTGGAGCAGGTCATCCGAGGAAGAAGTCTTCTATCTCTTATGAGGCGGGCAGACACTCCATACCGTGCCGGAGTATTGCCAATGCCATTAGTTGGTTACTTTATGCGGACGGGGATATTGTTATCAGATAATACCTCTGCGCTGGAGTTCAAAGTAACAGTCTTTGGTCGCTGTGATGTCCGCGAGAGCATCATGCGCATCGGAAAATGTCCTTCCGAACAGTTTTCTGTGCAACTCTTCCAACTTCGGGTACTTGTAACCGCCGTAATATCTGTTGGTACTTGGTATGGCACAAAAGTCAATACTCTTTTTCATGGTGCAAACAGCAGGAGTATTCATCACTTTGTCGTATGACCGCCCCAATCTGTACAATTCGGCTCCGACAATGTGCTGGTCGAATTCGATATTATGACCTACTATGCATTGTGCCAGTCCGAGGTCTGCAATAAATTCCACCAACACATCGACAAGCGGCAGTCCTTCTTGCAACGCCCTTTGTGTTGTGATGCCATGAACGGCTGAAGCGTCAGCGGGAATAGTAAAGCCGTTCGGACGGATAATTGCCGTTTTGCGTTTCAGCACATTGCCTTTTTCATCAGTTAGCAGCCATGCCAATTGAACCAAACGCGGCCAGTTGTATGAGTCTGTCACGGGTGCCTGATAATTGCGCGGAACACCTGTCGTCTCAGTGTCAAAGAAAATATATTTCGCTATGTTTTTAGTTTGTCGTTCTTCTGCCTGCCGCAAACGTTCCTGCCCGACAAGGCGTACAGTCTCCTGTTCTTCTTTTTGTCTGCGTAGTAACTCTTCCTGTCGCTGTTTTTCTTGTTCTATATGTTTTTGCAAGTTCCCGGCTTGGCGTTTCGCATCTTTATAGCCTGATTTGGCTGCCTGATTGTATAGTTGCAGGGCCTTGTCTGTATCCTGCGGGAGGATTTCTCCCTTCGCATACCAGCCTGCCAAAGTGTATGCGGCTTCCGCACTGCCTTTGTCAGCAGCCTGCGTGTAATACAATACCGCCTGCACAATGTTTTTCCGCACACCAACACCCAATTCGTATGCCTTTGCAAGATTGGTAAGGATGGTCAGTTCCTCATTGTCCCGCTCCACTATTCTATCTGCGTATTCTTTCAGACCTTCCATTTGCAAGAAACGTGCTTTCTGTCCCTTCGGAATACAGATTTCTTTAAGGTTGCTGCAACGGTCGAAAGCATATCTTCCAATGCTTGTCACACTGTCGGGGATAGTGATTGAGGTCAAACAGCGGCATTCCAAAAAAGCCCCCTCTCCAATGCTTGTAACGCTATTAGGAATAGTGATTGAAGATAGACCTATGCAACGACAAAAAGCATGATTTCCAATGCTTGTCACGCTGTCAGGAATAGTTATTGAAGTCAGAACAGTACAACTGTTGAAAGCAGAATCATCAATGCTTGTCACGCTGTCGGGAATAATTGTTGTTTTGCAACCGACGAGTAATTTGTTTGAGTCAGTTTCAATAATTGCATTACAGTTATTACGGCTGTCATATTTTGTGTTACCGCTTGAAACTATGATTGAAGTCAGACCGATACAACCATTGAAAGCATCCCATCCAATACTTATTACACTTTGGGGAATAGTGATGGTAGTCAGCCCGCTACAACCAGAGAAAGCACACGACCCTATTTCAGTCAAACTATTTGGGATATTGATTGATGTTAGACCTCCACAAAATTCAAATGCGCTACTACCTATATTTGTCACACTATCGGGGATAGTGATTGAAGTCAGACCTCCACAAAATTCAAATGCGCTACTACCTATATTTGTCACACTGTCGGGAATAGTGATTGAAGTCAGACCGCTGCAACCACAGAATGCACTTTTTCCAATGCTTGTCACACTATTGGGAATAGTGTATTCTCCTTGAAAATCTTTTGGGCATTTTACCAATGTCTTGCCGTAATCGGAGAATTCTACTCCGTATTTGTCAACGTATGCCTTCGCAAGGTTTGTGAGAATCGTTGGTTCCTCATTGTCCCGCTCCACTATTCTATCTGCATATTCTTTCAGACCTTCCATTTGCAAGAAACGTGCTTTCTGTCCCTTCGGAATACAGATTTCTTTAAGGTTGCTGCAACGGTCGAAAGCATATCTTCCAATGCTTGTCACACTGTCGGGGATAGTGATTGAGGTCAAACAGCGGCATTCCCAAAAAGCAGCTTCTCCAATGCTTGTCATATTGTCATGAATAGTGATTGAAGATAGACCTATGCAACGACAAAAAGCACGGTCTCCAATGCTTGTCACACTGTCGGGAATGGTGATTGAAGTCAGAACAGTACAAAAATTGAAAGCAGAATCACCAATGCTTGTCACGCTGTCGGGAATAATTGTTGTTTTGCAACCGACGAGTAATTTGTTTGAGTCAGTTTCAATAATTGCATTACAGTTATTACGGCTGTCATATTTTGTGTTACCGCTTGAAACTATGATTGAAGTCAGACCTATACAACCTTTAAAAGCACCATCTCCAATGCTTGTCACACTGTTGGGAATAGTGATTGAAGTCAGACCGCTGCAACCTTCGAAAGCACCATCTCCAATGCTTGTCACACTATCGGGAATAGTGATTGAAGTCAGACCGCTACAATCATAGAAAGCACCATCTCCAATGCTTGTCACACCATCGGGAATAACCGTTGTCTTGCAACCGACTATTGAGCAGTTTTTGGCAGTTTCAATAATAGCATTGCAGTTATTGCGGCTATCGTATTTCTTGTTACCTTTTGAAACTATGATTGAAGTCAGACCGCTGCAACCAGAGAAAGCACCCCATCCAATGTTTGTCACACTGTCGGGAATAGTGATTGAAGTCAGACCGCTGCAACCAGAGAAAGCACCACCTCCAATGCTTGTAACGCTCTTGGGAATAACCGTTGTCTTGCAACCGGCTATTAAGCTGTTTGTGGCTGTTTCAATAATTGCATTGCAGTTATTGCGGCTGTCATATTTCTTATTGCCTCCTGAAACGATAATTGAAGTCAGACTGCTACAATCTTCGAAAGCACGCCTTCCAATGCTTGTAACGCTATTAGGAATAGTGATTGAAATTAGACCGCT
>DBXI01000003.1:0-23154 GCA_002309255.1 Bacteroidales bacterium UBA1216
CTCACGAGGGTTTTTCAGTGCCCTCTATTTTTGTGATGTTTTGTTTTTTTGACTAATAAATAAAAATTTTGAATTTTTGACATACTCTCATTGCTGTATAGCAACATTTTTTGCACATTTCCCAACAAATTTATCAAGATCTTTTGGTAATTGTTGTCTAACCCTTAACCAGCGCAACCTCAGCCCAAATATGCGATTTTGATAAAATTTGTAAAAATATCGCCGTTCATCGAAAAAATTTTCCTCAAAATTTGCAAATTCAGTAAAATTTTTGTATCTTTGTACGCGAAAGTGTGCATTGTCCACTTTAGTGCATCCAACCGGCAAAAGATAATCAGTAAGTGTTACTATGAAACGAATCCAACTCTATACTTTGCTTTCGGTACTGGCTTGTGCCGTGAATATGTGGAGTGCGACAGCTTATGTGTCGGACTATCCGGAGTTGTCGGATACCTTCTTTGATTATTCGATGGGCAATACTTCAAACAAACTCAAGTCGTTACTGCCAATCCGCGGTAATAGAGCAGATGCCGGCGATTTCGATGGTAGCGGAACAGAGGCTGATCCGTATCTCATATCTTCTGCCGATATGTGGAACTTCTTGGCCGATCGGGTCAATGCCGGTACGGATTATAGTGGTACGTTCTTTCGTCAGACGGAAGACATCAGTGTGAGCACGATGGTAGGTTCAGGCTCAGGCGAAACGCCAACTCACCCCTTCAGTGGCACCTACGACGGCAACGGACATACTTTGACCTTCACTATTTCGGCGACTGAAGATTTTGCGGCTCCTTTCCGTTACATCGTCGGCGCAGCGATTAAGAACCTCGTCATCGATGGCATCAATTCCAGCAGCGCAAGATATAACGCCGGTTTGGTGGCGTTCTCGGATGGCGATGTGGCGATCACCAATTGCGCTGTCCGTGCAGCCATCATCAATAACGTTGGCGAAACGCAGGTCAGCTATGGCAATTCTGCATGCGGTGGTTTCCATGGTCTGATTCAAGCGGGCAGTGTTACGTTCAACGGCTGCCTGTTCGCCGGACAAATAACAGGATCCGCTCATAGTATAGGTGGCTTCGTGGGGTGGGGAAATGAGCAACCTGACGGTGTCGTGTTTAACGACTGCTTGTTTGCTCCCTCCGAGCTTACTGCTGATGATTATGAAGGCCAAACCTTTTACCGTGGCGGGGAAGACAACTTAGTCTTCCATAACAGTTACTATCAGACGCCTTTCGGGGCATGGCAAGCCAAGCAGGCTTATTCTATCATGGCGGGTGAAGGCGTGACGGTAGCTAATGCAGGTGCAGTCACCACGTATAACGTCAGCGGCTTAACGTCTTACGGCGCAGGATTAGCCTATGATGGCGTACTCTTTGCCGGCGACGGTGATGTCGTCAGTCTGAACCTCAACGGCTCTCCTACCGGCGGGTATGCGGCATCTGGGGGTACATTGACCGGCAGCAGTAATCCGTACGCCCTGATGATGAATGCCACCGATGTCATGATCGTGGCATCAAGCACCCCCAACATCAATCGCCTCTACTGCCAAGTGACGCAAGACTGGTGGACACAAAGCGACGCTGCCGTTGGCGCATACCTCTATCGTGACGAGAGCACCCACAACGCCGATTGGCCGGGTGAGCGCATGACACCCGTGGATGGCGAGAACGGCTTGTGGTACATTGATGTTGATGCGTCCGTGTACTCTAACGTGATCTTCACCCGTGTCAACGGATCGGATGCTGTGACCGACTGGGGAGCGAAGACCGTCGACCTAACTATCCCGACCGACAGCACCAACCTCTACACCATCACCTCCACCGAGGCCGTCTGGGGCGACCCGGGCGTAACGGGTGAGTGGTCGAAGTACGGCTCAACGGCTGTTGAACCGGATGATCCGCAACAGGAAACACCTAAGTTCTACATAACAGGCGACAGCGCATTGGTTGTGAATGCCGGTCTGACAAGCGACAAAGCCTGGTCACCATCGGCTATCGCCGTAACGGAAGACAGTTACACCTTCACCCAACTGCCTGCCGGCACATACACAATGAAGGTCACCACCGACGGCACTTGGAACACTGCCAAGGGATACACCGACCTGACAACAGTCAGCGACGGCCTTTCCAAAGACACTGACGGCAACATCACCTTCACCCTAACTAACCCCACTGACGTCACAGTAACATACACCGTAGATGTGTTCAAGGTCGAAGGCACGTTCAGCGGTGGTGGTGGTACGCAGTCAGATCGACTCGCTGACGGATACTATCTGGTAGGCACGCATAACAACTGGTCGCCCACCGCGGCTGATCTGTTCACCGCCAACGCCGAAGTGGCGGACGAATACATACTAAACACCACACTGACCTTAGGAAATGATCTAAAGGTTGTGCAGGTCATCGGCAACGAGAACAGCCGATGGTTCCCCGATGGCGACAACATTGTCGTTGACGCCCCCCATGCAGGCGCTGTCACCATCTACTTCCGCCCAACATACAACCCCGAATGGAGCGATGTAGGCGGATACATGTACATCGTAGCCAATGCCACAGATCCGCAGGATGAAATATACTCCCTGCTCGGCACATCGGCACTGTTCGGCAACGATTGGGATTACAGCGACACCCTGACCGAGCTCACCCTGCAAGGCGAGAGCATGTACACCTATACGATCGACTCCGTCGCGCTGCAGACGGGTGTGGATTATGAGTACAAGGTTGTTACCAACCACGCGGTTAACGTCCGCGAATGGCCGTCGATTGAAGGTGGCGACAACTACCACCTCACGGTTGAGGAGTCCGGCGTCTATCAGGTGCTCTTCTCCTTCGATCCCAACAGCGGCTGCTCGCACGCCGCGAACTATCTGCATGCCATTGTTGAACCGACGGTCATCAACCTTACTTGCGCGGAGGCTGCTGCTGCAGCGATGACAGTATCGGCTAACAACGAAGCGTACAACAATGGCGCAACATACTCCGTATATGGGTATATAACGGCGATCACTACCGATTATAGCTCGCAGTACAACAACATCACCTTCTGGATGGCTGACGATCAGGCCGGCGGTAAGGTGTTTGAAGCCTATCGCTGCGTGCTGACGAACCCGGATAATATACCCACCGTAGGCGACTTCGTTAAGGTGACAGGTCAACTCACCAAATACAACACCACGCCGGAGACTGTAGCGGGAGCAACATGTGATCTTATCGATCCTTCCACTCTCTGCACCCCGATCACCGGCACCTGCGGCGCGCAGGGCGACAACGTGACGTGGTCGCTCAGTTGCGACAGCGTGATGACCATCAGCGGTACAGGAGCGATGGCAAGCTATAACACCAACTCCAATGGTCAAGTACCTTGGGCGGAATATGGCCCGCGGATCCGTGACATCGTGATTGAGGAGGGCGTGACTTCGCTCAGCGCTTACGGCTTCTACAATGCCGGTAGTTACACCAATGGCGCGTACGACAACGTCCGCAGCCTGACGATCCCCTACACCGTCAGCAAGGTGGTGAACAACAACTTCTACAAGTGCCCCATCGAGACCATCACCATCAACTCCGACAGCATAGTCGGACAAGGTGGTTTCTCCTCGGGCAGTACGCTGCAAGGAATCTTCGGCGCTCAGGTGCGGCAATACATCATCGGCGACAGCGTGCGCTCCATCGCCAACAGCGCCTTCTATAATCAGGGCGCTGACAGCCTGACCACCATCGTCCTGCCCGAAGGATTGCAGAGCATTGGCACATGGGCGTTCGGATACCTGGAGCAGATGACATCCATCGTCATCCCCAACACTGTCCTCACCATCGGTTCCGATGCCTTCGCCGGCTGCAACCACCTGCGCAGCGTCCACCTCGGAGCATCACTGACATCCATCGGCGCACAGGCGTTCTGGAAGGACACGATGATCACCCGTGTCACCTGCGAGGCACTCACACCACCTACGCTCGGCGTGCAGGCGTTTGATGTGTTCGACACCCTGTTCGTGCGCTGCGAGTCGCGGCAGCTATACAAGGAGGCGGACAACTGGAAGAACTTCAGCAAGTTCAAGTGCCTGGACGGTGGCGATGAACTCGACGAGTGGGCGTTCCCTCTTGGCAAGAACTGGACGTTCGTCATGCTGCCCACTGCCTTTGGCATGAGCGCTGAGGACATCACAGCCGATGGCACCATCGCATGGGCTACCTATAACTGCGAGAAACGAGCACAAGGCAACTCCGGATGGGAGAACATCGACGCGGCAGCGGTGCCCACCGGCCGGCAGGCGCTGCTCGTACGCGCCACGGACGACACAGCTACCCTGCGCATCAATGTGCCTGTACGGGCGCAGAGCATGGACACCGTCTATGTACCGCTCTCGCTCCATCCGGCTAAGCACGCCGAGAACGCCAACTGGTGCTTCGTCGGTAACCCGTACCCCTACGGATACCTGCTCAGCGGACTGGCAGCACAAGGCATCACATCGCCTATCTTCGTCTGGAACGGAACAGGTTACGAATTCTTCACTCCGGGCATCGATGACTTTATAATCCCTGCTTTCGGCGCGTTCTTCATCCAGCTACCTGAAGGCACCGCCGACGCCCCGACGATCATCTTCACATCCGCATACATCATGATGTAACCATGCACACATGTCATACGACTCCGCCAGCAGCTTGCTGACTATACGCGCCGTTTCTATGCACAGTTCAAACGACCTGATCTCGAAGCACCATTCGAGAAACGTCCTCGTCCGGGCTCTACGAAACTCCTGCGTAAGCAGTACGTCAAACTCGATACCTTCATCCAAGCTATCGAACGCGAGAAACTCATCTCCTCCCGCCCCCAATAGCCTGACACCGTATCAATAACATTTTATCCCTAACATTTATTCAAGAGCAGCGGCAGAGATGCCGCTGCTCTTGTTGTCCACCCCGGTGGCATTCTTGCCACCGCCTGTGTACTTCTGCTCTTACTTCATTTCCAACCCCGTCACATCGTACGTCTTCCCTTCGCGCAGGATGATCAGTTGCCCCGACCAACTTGGACCATAAAAAGACTGATCAAGATCCGTCGTCCCAACCGGTGAACAATATATTGCGCAATATAAGCCCATTGCACCGATTAACAGACCCTTTTTCGGGTACACAATGGGGGAAATGAAAAAAAATGAAAGATTTCTGCCTTAAGATTTGCAAATATGAAAAAAAAGTCGTATCTTTGCAACGGAATAATTGAAGTTAATACTATGAAACGCATCATTCTCCTCCTAATTGCGGCCGTATTGTTCGTGGGCTGCGGTAAGTTAACCACTATTCAATCCCCCGATAATTCGCTGAGTGTATCGTTCCGATTGGCGGACGACGGTCGTGCGGAGTACAGCGTTGCGCGTGACGGTGCGCCGGTGATCGACTGGTCGGCACTCGGTATGCAGTGCGCCGAGGCTGATCTGACCCGCGAGTTCACGTTGCGCGGCGTGGACAGCCGGTTCAACCAGCAGACCTGGGAGACGGTGTGGGGTGAGGAACGCGAGATAAACGACACCCACAACGAGATGACCGTTCACCTGCGGCATTCGACGGGCGTAGAGATGGACATCATCTTCCGCGCTTTTGACGACGGCTTTGCTTTCCGTTACTCGTTCAGCGAGCAGGAGACAAAACGCCTGACGGTGCTGGACGAGGCGAGTGAGTACCGCTTCGTGGCGGATCATGAGGCGTGGTCTATCCCCTGGCGTACGGAATACTACGAGGGCTTATGGACCAAAGCGCCGCTATCGGATAAGACCGACACGATGTGCTCGCCCATCACGATAGAGATGCAGGACGGCACTTACGCCTTCGTGCACGAAGCAGCGTTGCGCAATTATCCGGCGCAGAACCTGCACGTGCAGGACGGCGCGCTACGCATCTATCTCACGCCGTGGTTGGACGATAAGGCGCAACCGTTGCCCGACAAGGCTTATATACCCGTACCATTTCCCACGCCGTGGAGGATGGTGATCCTGGCGCGCGACCTGAGGCAGATGGTAGCATCACGCATCATGCTCAACCTCAATCCTCCCTGCCGCATCGAGGACACGAGCTGGATCAAACCGATGAAGTTCATGGGTATATGGTGGGGCATGCATATCAAGGCGATGACCTGGGAGCAAGGTCCCAAGCATGGCGCCACGACCGCGAACATGGAGCGCTACATGCGTTTCGCTAAGGAGCATGGCATTGATGCTGTGCTCGCTGAGGGGTGGAACAAAGGTTGGGAGGATTGGCAGCACTTCTCCTTCACCGAGCCGTACGATGACTGGGATATGGATTACCTAAGCAACTTGGCGCAGGAGTTAGGCGTAGAGATCGTCGGTCACAACGAGACCGGCGGCAATGCAGCGGATTACGAGTCAGTACTGGATGAGGCATATGCCTATCATCAGCAGCACGGCATTCATGCCATCAAGACGGGCTACGTGTCGCCTATCATCCGCACGGTGGACGGCCTGCAGTGGAACAAAGGTCAGTCGGGCGTGCGGCACTACCGTAAGGTGATCGAGACGGCGGCTAAGTACCACATCATGATTGATAATCATGAGCCTGTTATGCCCACCGGTCTGCAGCGTACCTGGCCAAACCTGATGACGCAGGAGGGCGTCCGCGGGCAGGAGTGGAACGCGTGGAGCACCGACGGCGGCAGCCCGTGCGAGCATGTAACCGTACTGCCATTCACGCGCATCATGGCAGGCCCTGTGGATTACACTCCGGGCGTGTTCAAGTTCGAGAATCCCGTTATACCCGGCACGCGCGTGCATTCGACACTGATGAACCAGCTGGGGCTGTTCGTGTGCTTCTACTCGCCGCTGCAGATGGTGTGCGACCTGCCGGAGCACTACATGGAGCATCAGGATGCGTTCCGCTTCATAGAAGAGGTGCCGTGCGACTGGGAGCGATCGATGTTGGTGGAAGGCAAGATAGGCGACTTCTGCGTGTTCGCGCGCCTGGGACGCGGTACTGACAACTGGTACATAGGCGGCATCACGGACGAGGAGGCACGCGAGGTACGAGTACCGCTCAGCATGCTCGACGAGGGCGAATATTCGCTCACGCTGTGGGCGGACGACGAGGGTGCCGACTGGCAGACGCGACCGTACGCGTACACTGTAACGGAAAGAAAGGTGACCAACGCCGACACCCTGACCATCCGCATGGCAGCAGGCGGAGGCTTTGCCGCGACGGTTAAGTAGTTGAGGGGTGGCGAAATCACGTGACCTCTCTTCGATCGAACGATTATTTCTGCATAATCCAAAGGGAGTGTGCTTCTTAAGAGGGCACTCCCTTTATTATTCCATTTCTTGTTGGAACTTAAGTACAGTCTGGTATTGGGGTTCGATGTTATCCTCGAAGACGTAGTAGTCGGGCTTACCGTATGGCCGCAAGATGATGCCCTCCCATCGCCAGCCTTTTTTTGCGGGGTCGATGATATCGATATGTGTGACGCCCTGCGGCAGCTTGTCGAAGTAGAGTGTGAAGGGTGTAAGCAGCGATGTGACGATGGTCTTTTTCGTGGTGCTTATGCCATTAGCGCCGTTGATGCGATACCGTTTGTCGGTGTCGCGGTCGAGGATATATGCATCGGGCGAGATACGGATAGTGGCTTTCCACTTGGCCAGGTACTTGCATTGCACAACGGTAGCCGAGCCGGTGTTATCGATAGACATAATCCCACAGTCGTTGGTGGATGAGGATAGCACGGATGAGAACTCCTCGTCATACGTCACTTGTTCGCGCTGCTCACCTACCAGTCTGCCGGCTAACTTCTCGGACGCCGCCATGAGCTGCTGCAGATCGGTCAGCGACGACAGTTCGCGCTCCGTAGCCATGACGGTGGCGGTCTCCACATCGATCATCCTAACCTGAATGTAACATTGCTCGCCGTGCGGCATAATATTCGCTGCGCACACTATCTGCACGCCGAACTGCTTGCCGAGGGCTTGTATCTGTCGGTCATCCACGTTGCCGGAGCGCTGGTACTTGTGCTCCTTGGCAATCTGCTCCAGGAACTCCGCGGTGCGCTCCACGGCGCTGTACTCGCTGTTAGCCACGATTCCGGCCACCAGTTCGCCGCCTACCACCTGCTTGGCAGTCTCGCTGACTGACTCATGTCCGGTGACATACACCGCGACCTTCGTCTGATCGGCGATCACCTGCATCAGTCGCTGATGCAGTATGCGTGTCTCCTGCAGTTGTAGGGATTCCTCATCGGCATCGGGATCGACGGCGGCGAGGATCTTCTGCGTCTCATCGAGGTCGAGCAGCTGCTGCATGACCTGCTCCGCCAACTCGCGTGCCTGCATCTTCTGCCCTGAGGCGATAAGTTGGTCGATGCGGTCGAGCGATGATTCGATCTGTGTCACGCTGACGATGATCTTCTTCTGCAGCAGCCGGATGAGCGTGGTACGTTTGACGTACGCAAAGGCAGCTATACTGCCGTTGGTGGGGTTCGTCCACGACTCGATCTGCAAGCCGGGGATCTCTACGTTCACCGATGTCTGTGTGGTGGATGTGAACTCGCGTGTTGACTCGCGCAGCGTGCCGTCCATGGTACGTATGGTTTGCGACAGCGCCTTGTTCGTTGTGGTGTTCAGCACATGTACGCGCACCGTGCTCACCGCCTCCACGCGCGCCGCATCTTTGATGCGTTGAGTGGCTGCCTCTGCTCGCTCGGTGCTGAGCTGTTGCCCTTCGGCAAAGCCGGTGAAGAACTGCTCATCAGGATAAGCCTGCCGGCGCGAATGAATCTCATACCAGTCGGGGGCGTTCTGCGCCAGGGTGGTGAGGGCCACCAGCAACAGGCTAAGAAGAGTGATCCGTCTCATAGGTATTAATAGTCGTCGAGGTTATGTTCGTGTTCGTTCTCGCTCTCGCGGTGGGTCTCTTGCTTGACGCTTTCGTCCTCAGCCGCCACGGCGGGACGATCGGCTACCTCGGTCTTCTCTTCTGTTTTCTCTTCTTCCAGCGGCTGCTGTTGGGGCTTGAAGTGCTCATCGAACTCCTGCTTGAAGGCTTCGTATTCGGCATCCACGCTCAGCTCCTCATCCTGCTGGATAGCGCCGTACAGCCCCTGCAGGATATCCTCATTGAGCTCGAGCACTATGTAGGTCTTGAAGATCCGTTGCCCGTCCTGCACGAATGTCATCACCTTCCGGCAGGCTATACGATAGCCGGTGGCTTGATTGACCTCGGCGGTGGTTAGTCCCTCAATGCGTGAGAGCGATTGCCTGTCAACGGTCTTCCGTTCTTGCTTGCGGTAGTTGCTTACGAGCGACTGCACCTGCGTTGAGATCTGCGAAGCGAGCTCCTCCAGTGCTACGGTTCGCGCTATCTCAACGGACAACTGCTGATCCAGATCCTCGCCCACGCCGTGTGCGAAGAACCGGTCGCCCGCCGATACCCACTCGCCGCACGGGTCAACGAACTCCACCTCCTTCATGGCTTCCTGCTCTTCGGCTTTGCGCTGCTTGGCTTTAGCCTCGGCTACCGCCGCCTTGCGTTCTGCCTCTGCTGCTTCGCGTTTGGCTTCAGCGGCCTTACGTTCAGCTTCCGCCTTAGCGGCTCGCTCTTCCGCCACCTTCTTCGAGTTGGCAATACTGTCCATCCGCATCCGATGGCGTAGTTCCGCCTCTTCGGCCTTATGACGTTGTTCCATACGCCATTGCTCGCGTTTGGCTGCGCGTATCTCCTTGCGTGTCTGCGCCTCTGCGGGCATAGATAGGATGGCAAGTGCCAATGCTACAATAGCGAAAATGTCTTTTGCTTTCATAGAAATATGTTTTATGCTGTTTATCCTTTCATTTTTCCCCTTTCAGTTAGAACGGAGCGGCGAATGTGCATCCCTCGCGCCAGCGTGAGCAGCCGTAGCGTGTGCGTCCGCGTATGATGCGTCCCTGCTTGCACAGCGGGCAGGGCTGACCTGCTATGTCGGCCTTGACCTCGCGCACCACCTCGGTGGTCATCTGCTTGAGTTCGGCCAGGAAGTCGCGCGCCTCATACTCGCCGCGCTCGATCATGCGCATCTTCTTCTCCCAGCGGCCGGTGAGCTCGGCGGACATCAGCAGGGGCGAGATGATCTTGGCTATCAGGTCGATGCCTAAAGCCGTGGCATGCACGGTCTTGCCTTGGCGCTCGATGTACTTGCGCTGGAAGAGCTTCTCGATTATCGCCGCACGGGTGGACGGACGGCCTATGCCGTTCTCCTTCATCGCGTCGCGCAGGTCTTCGTCCTCCACGGTCTTGCCGGCCGTCTCCATGGCGCGCAGCAGGGTCGCTTCGGTATAGTATTTAGGCGGGGTGGTTGTCTTCTCTTTCAGCTGCGGCTCGTGCGGGCCCTGTTCGCCCTTCACGAAGTCCGGGAGAGTGGCCACAGGCTGTTGGCCGTTGGCTGTTGGCTCTGCGGTCTCCGGATTGTCCGGACTGTCCGGATTGTCCGGTGAGGATGAGGCGGCCTTTGCGAACACCTCTCTCCATCCCTGCACCAGCACTTGTCTGCCCGTCACTTTGAAGTCATACTCGCCCGCCTTGGCAAGTACGGTCGTGTTGCTCACCTGGCAGTCGGGGTAGAACACCGCGATGAACCGCAGGGCGATCTTCCTGAACACTTTCTTCTCCTGCTCGGTCAGGTTGTCCGGACGCTGGCCCGTAGGGATAATGGCGTGGTGGTCGGTTACCTTCTTGTTGTCAAACACTTTCTTCGACTTGGGCAGCGAGCCCTCGCCTTTCTTGCCGTCCGCCTTCAGTCCGAGCAGCGGTTGCACTTCGGGGAAGAAATCCTTGATGCCTTCCAGCGTCTTCGGCACATGGGCGTAGATATCCTCGCTCAGATAGGTGGTATCCACACGCGGATAGGTGGTCACATGCTTCTCGTACAGCGACTGGATGAGCTTCAGGGTCTGTTCGGCAGTATAGCCGTACGACTTGTTGCACTCCACCTGCAGCGAGGTCAGGTCGAACAGACGCGGCGCGTACTCCGTGCCTTTCTTCTTCTCGACAGAGGTGATGGTGAGCGGCTGGTCCTTGATGCTGTCAATCACCGCCTGCGCCTCTTCCATTGTGGCAAAGCCGCGGAGCTCGGAGTTGTCGGAGTTCTCAGAATTCTCCGGGGTGTCTGAGTCTTTGCCGAAAACATAGCTGAACAATGTATCGCGATACAGCGTTTTCAGTTCGTAGTACGTCCTCGGCACGAAATGCTCTATCTCCTGCTGCCGCTTGACGATCAGCGCCAGAGTAGGGGTCTGCACGCGCCCGATGGACAGGATGCTCCTGTCTTTTCCTACGCCGCGTGCGTACTTTAACGTATATGCGCGCGATGCGTTCATGCCCAGCAGCCAGTCGCCTATGGCGCGCATCAGTCCGGCTTCGTACAGGTGCTGGTAGGCCAACTGATCCTTGAGTTGCTTGAACGCTTCGCGGATAGCCTCCTCCGTTAACGAGGATGTCCATAGGCGCTTGACCGGCACCTTGCAGCCCGCCTGCTGATACACCCAGCGCTGGATGAGTTCACCCTCCTGACCCGGGTCACCGCAGTTGATCACCTCCGTGGCTTCGGACATGAGCTTCTTGATGATGGCGAACTGCTTCTGTACGCCCTCGTCGCCGCTGACCTTGATGCTGAACCGCTCGGGGATCATAGGCAGGAATGACATGTTCCAGCCTTTCCACTGCTCGTTGTACTCATGCGGATCATACAGGGCGCACAGGTGACCGAACGTCCAAGTAACGCAGTAGCCGTTACCTTCCATGAAACCATCGTGCCGGGTGTTCGCACCCAGCACTTTGGCTATATCTCTTCCTGCAGAAGGTTTCTCTGCTACGCAAAGAATCATATTCTTCTTGTTGTCTAGTTGACTAGTCGTCTAACGGACTATTGTGTTACTCGACGCGTAGTCCGTCGATGGTGTATGTCTCACTGCCGCGGCGGAGGTACAATGTGCCGTTGTAGAAGAACTTCTGCACACCTGACTGCTGCGGGGGTGCAATGATATCCTCCAATCCGCTCAGGTAGCCGATGTCCGGAATCTCTGGCAGCGTGAACTGTGTGCCGGTAAGGATCAGCAGCTCACCCGGCTGCAGGCTGATCGTACTGTTGCTCTCTTTGCGCTGCAAGTAGTAGTTGTACCACGAACCGGTGGGCACATTCACTGTCTGTGCATCTGTGGCGGAGAAGTTACCTGCTACAAACACATCGTTCCCCCAGCGTATCGTACGCAGCGCCTTGCCACCGCCGATGTTCGCCTCTGTGGGGTTGCCGGCAAATACGTTAGGCAGCAGTTGCGTGCGCAGCTGCAGGGCTTGCGCGGTCTTGGTATACGCCTCTTTACGGCTGGAGTTGCCAAAGTATCCTTTCGTCTCCGGACGGGGTTTCTTATTACAACGATAATCGCTGTTGTTGCCTTCGGGGTGGTCGATGTCGCTGTTGATAGAGAAGTCGTAACCGATCTCCTCGAACTGCCAGAGCATATGCGAACCGTTGAGCAGCACGTTGAATGCCACGCATGCGGGTACGCGTGCTATTCGTGCAGCCACGTTGGTCTGCAGATTGCCATTGCCCCACTTACGGGCTTTGTACTGCATGCGCTCCTCATCGTGCGACTCGCAGTAGGTAACATAGCCGTCTTTGTTTGCGTCGCTGAACGAGTCGCCGTCCTTCAGCCAGCCCATAGCCGCCTGGTCGTAGGCGTTGGTGGTGTTCAGCCAGCACAACATACCCTCGTTGATCAGTTTCGGACGGTCGCTGCCCGCTTTGTCGCCCCAGTGCTCCAGGATGAAGTAGCCGTCGGAGATAACGGATTTTAGGCCGTTGTAGTAGTCCGTCAAGTTCTCCACAGGATCATATGCATTGCGTCCGCACAGACCATGACTCAGGTCAAAGCGGTAGCCGTCCACCTTGTACTCCTTCGCCCAGTACTGCACGGAGCGCTTGAACATCTCGTGCGCCGGAGCAAAGTCGTGGTTCCAGTCCTCGCCGTAATTGTTGTCGCTGTGCTTGACCTCAGATGCCGTGTTGAACCAAGGGTTGAACCTGAGCTCGGTCTGCGACTCTTGGCTGCTCGTCCATGGATAGAGCTTAGCCATGGGGTTGCTGCCGTTGGTGTGGTTGAACACCATATCCATGATCACTGCAATCCCGCGCTGGTGGCACTCGTCAACGAACTGCTTGAACTGTTTAGGCGTGGCATACGCCCTATCCAGCGCAAAGTACAGCACGGGGTTGTAGCCCCAACTCATGTTTCCCTCAAACTCGCACATAGGCATCAGCTCGATGGCGTTCACGCCCAGGTGCTGCAAGTAATCCAGTCGGTCGCGTACGGCCTCCAGCGTGCGGTCGGGAGTGAAGTCATATACCCAAAGCTCGTAGATGACGAGGTTGTTCCTATCCGGGCGCTTGAAGTTAAGCGTCGCATCCGACCACTGGTACTCCTCCTTACCCGGCTGGATGACGGTCACATATCCGCCGTCAGCACCCTTGGTAGGATAGCTGATCAGGGTGGGGTCAACCTTGCGAGGTTCCCACTGATCGTCGGGGTGGATCACCTTCTCGGAGTACAGGTCGCATATCTGTTTGCGCACACCGTCCGCACGCTCAACGGCGTATTGGAAACGGTACTCCTTTCCCTTCTCCAAACCGGTCAGCGTGATCCAGAAGTAGTTGCCGTCCTTATATAACTGATAATCCTTGCTGAGTTTCCAGTCGGTCATATCTCCGAGCAGGAACACGCGTTTGGCGGACTCGGTGCGGCTGGCAGCATAGGTGCACAGCGTAACAGATGTGCCGTCATTGCCGTAGTAAATGCCGTTGCTTATGCCGGAAGGACGCGCCTTGCTCACTGCCGATACGCCCTCAACAGCTGTCCATATATCGCCTATGGTCTCTTCACCTATCCATACGAAGATATCGCCGGATGCAGCCTTACCTTCCTTGCTCCCGCCGGGGCCGTCGTGGAACACGAATGCCAGTGCCTTGATGTCCGTTGATTCGGGCACGTTGTAGAACGTGTAGATGTTCGGGATCACCAGCTCCCACTTGGAGCCTTTCTGCGTTAGCTGCGGCTGCGTCGATCCGCGCCATGAGCCGATCACGTTCTTCCAGTCGCTGTTGTTCGTTGAGGCGGAGGTGATCAGACCGGTGTGCGCGTAGCACTTCGTGGCATCCTTCATGCCACCATTGCCTGCCGACGGGTCAAACGTGATAACTACTTGCCCCTTGTAACCTACCGGGATAGGGTTAGGGGTCGGCATAACTTGCGCCGCAAGCAACAAGGTGCACAGTACGGCTACTAAACTGATAAATAATCGTTTCATATAGAGTAGGGTTCTAATGGTTATAGTAAGGTGGCGTGCAATCAAGCACACCACCCTGATTGATTAGTGCAGTTGTGCACCGAGCATGTTGTAGCGTACACCGTTCTTGATGATCACTACCTGTCCATTCTCCATGGTTTTGACGATCGATGCGTCCTGCCTTACATCCTCTACAGCATCGTCATCGCCGTCCAGGTTCAGATGATAGGCATCGTAGGTGGCTTTGTCCACGCGCTCCAGAACGATGTCGCCCTTGAATGCAATGCTACGGATGATGATGTAGTTGATGCCTTCAGGGATCGACCACTTCTCACAGGGGCTCCAGCCGTTGGCCCACTCCAGCTTCACCTGGCTGTCGTTGATGGTGGTCTTGGTGCGGGAGTAATAGTAGTTGACATTCTCGTCCTTCACGCCAATGTAGCTGCCCATCTTGCAGTCGAGAGTGATCTTGCCGTCCACAAATTTGTACTTGTCGTCAAACTTGTCGTAAGCTGTTTCACCGGCATCAGCGCCGTCGATCCAACCCATAACGTAGAAGTCGTAGCCGGAGGCATCACTTCCGCCTTCGCTGCCGCCGCCACCTTGGCCACCGCCGTCAACAGGGATGCCTTCACCGCAGTTCGAACCCGGACCGATGTACAACTCGTCAGCCTCGTATTTGAGTTTGATGTAGAAATCGAAGCAACCGTCGGTGGATACGGTGTACTTGTCACCATTGCGCGTGAAGCCTTGTACGGAAGCAGAGTTGATGTCCACTGCCCAGACAGCGCGGTTGTCAGCATCGCACAGCTGGCAGAAGTCGCCGGCTTTCACTTGCACATGTGCCAGATACTGCTGGAAGCCTTCGAACTCATCCACCTTAGTGCCGGCAAAGTACGTGTTTCCGTTTACCAGAATACCGTAGTTCTGAGCAAACATACCTGCTGCAAAGATGCATGCAGCAAATAATGTAAAGATTTTTTTCATTGTATTAATAGTTTGAATGTATGTAAATTGTTAAATATTAACTATTCACTACTTCACTCTCTTTCCCATCACGTCATACACTTGCTCGCCGCAACGGATGAACAGTTGTCCGTTCTCGATGAACTTCTCTCCCTTCATCTGTTGTCCGTCTACCGTTACCTGCTCCACATCTACGGAGTGCCGCTCGGTGTTCTTGTCGCCACGGTTGCCGGTAGCCTTGTAATATACGCCGTAGTTCGTGCCCTTCACCGCCAGTGTGTAGCCGCTCGGTGTGTCGTTGTAGCCGGAGTTGGGACCAATCAGCACGCGTATCTCACCGTTCGTGCCGGAGATGGTAGCTTTGTAGAAGCCGTTGCCAGCCTCGTCGTTAACCGACGACTCGCTGTGCACGCCGGTCTTGTAGCGCGCGTTGATCATCTTCTTGATCGGGTCCTTGAATGTTACCCAGTGCGGAAAGAACACCAGAGGAACACCTGGCATCGAGAGCAGGTAAGCGTAGCACTGCAGGATCTTGTCCTTGCAAACGCCCATCGAGTTGCCCGAGCCGCAGAACTCGTTGTTGTCGCGCTGGAACGAGTCGTGGCTGTCCAGGAACGTTACGGCGTAGCGGCTCTTGCCTGCACCTAACAGACCGGCACCACGCAGACCGCCGTAGTTGTCGGCAGCTATGCCGTTGTTGAATGCCTGATACTTCGTAGCAAAGTCAAACGTCAACGTGTTCCAGCCTGCATCGTTCAGGTGCGACTGCAGTACGTTCACGTCACCGTCCCACATCTCCATTACGGAGAAGTACGCCTGCGCAGCGCTGTTGTATTCGTTGATATGGCTGTTGTGGAAACCCTTGCAATAGTCGTAGCGGAAGCCGTCGATCTTGATGTCGTTGCGCAGCCACTTCAGGTACGCTTTGATCATCTCGCGCACCTTGGCGTTGTTATGATCCCAATCGCGGCCGGCTTCGTAGTTAGCCTCGCTGCCGTAGCCGTCGTCGGGTGAACCGGTAGCTTTGCCCTTGCATTCGCCGGCGCCGCTGTCGTAGTTCATCTCATCGGTACTACATATCCACGATGCATCGGGCTCAAACTTGCCGTACTCGCCGAAGTCCAACTTGGCAAATGAGCACCAACCGGCATTGCCTGCCACGTGGTTGACCACGATATCGGCTACCACGCGTGCACCGTTCTTGTGGAAGGTGGTGATCAGTTTCTCCAAGTAACCTTTAGTTCCCCAGTCGCTGTTCAGATTACTGTACTTAATAGGCAGATAGCCTGTCCCGCCGGTAGCGTTGCTCATAGGTGGCAACCAGATCAGGTCGAACCACTGTCCGGCTTCTTCAGCCCACGACAGACCGTTGCCTGCGTCGTTGTTCAACCAATCCATCCACTTCGTGCGGCCGTAGCCGTGATCCTTGTAACTGTCCCAGTAGAATGCCTGTAGCAGCACATCCGGACACCTGGCCGGTGCCGAACCGGCGTAACCCGGTTCAATCGGACCACCACCCGAGATATCCTGCCCGCTACCGCAGTTCGAACCCGGACCGATATACAACTCGTCGGCTTCGTACTTGAGCTTGATATAGAAATCGTAGCAGCCCGAAACGGAGATGTTGATGCGGTCGCCGTTGCGCGAGAAACCACTTTCCGAATGAGGATTGACATCAACTGCCCATGCTGCCTGATTGTCAGCGTCATACAACTGGCAATAGTCGCCACTGTTCACCTGTACATGTGACAGGTACTGTTGGAAACCTTCAAACTCATCTACCTTCGAACCGGCATAGTACATCTTGCCGTTCACCAAGATGCCGTAGTTCTGCGCTTGCGCCATCACGCAGCACAGAACAACGAATAATAGGGTAGTAATTTTTCTCATTGTATCAATTGTTTATATTATTAGTTACTTTTCACCTTTCAATTTTTACTTTTCACCTTTCACTTTATAACGTTTCCCATCAGGTCATACACTATCTCGCCGCGGCGGATGAAGATCTGACCGTCACGAATGAACTTCTCGCTCTTTACCTCCGGTTGCTTCTCCGTGGTCTCTACAGCCGTCGGTTGCTGATCTCTGGGTTTAACCCAGATTTGCAGGCTGGCATCATGTCCCAAACCGCAATCGTTCTCAGCGTAGTAGCTGACGCGCGGCTCTTTCTCAAAGCCCTCGAATCCCGACGCATGAGCCTTGGTGCCCAAGCATAGAATCAAGTAGCCGTTATCCTTACCCACTACGGTCAGTTGCAGACCCGCTGTACCGTCCGTCTGTACATCCCGAACCTCGCTGTCAGAGTGCACTCCCGCAGCCTTGCGCGCAGCAATCATCGAGCTGATGAAGTCTTTGTACTTTTTCCAATGCGGATAGAACACGCAAGGCACGCCCGGCATACTCAGCAGGAACGCGTTGGCTTGCAGCAGACGAGCTTTCAGATCCTTTGTCATCGACTGACCGCGTCCGCCGAACTCGTTCTCGTTGTCTGGGCGCAGGAACCAGTCATGACTCTCAATGAACGTTACGGCATGATGACCGTCGCCGCGACCGAGCAATCCGTCGCCCAACGCACCGTGCTCGCCGCAGTAGTTCCAACCGGCAAACGAGTTGAATACGTGCCACTTGGTGTCAAAATCCAACGCCATCAGGTTGTAGTTAGCCTCGGCTATTCGCCTCTGGATCTCATCCGTTCCGCTATAGCATTCCATGAAGGCGATATACGGCCCTGCATTCTTGTTGTAGTTGTCGTGATGCCAGTTGTTGAAGCCGTCGCCCTTGTCGTAACGGAATCCGTCATAACCGATCACCTTGCGCAGCCATTTCAGGTAGGCCTTGAACATGTCCTGCACATATACATCATTGTGCGACCAGTCGCGCGCACCTTCCCAGTTCTCGCCATCGTCATACGAACCGGTGGCTGCACCGTAGCACGAACCGGCGTTCTCTTTGTTCCAATCGGCGTTCACCTCATCGCTGCGGCAGATGTACGAAGCATCGGGGTGGAACACACCGAACTCGCCAAAGTCCAACTCCGGGAAGTCGCACCAGCTCGTCCAGCCTTCGCAGTGGTTGATCACTACGTCGGCAATAACTTTAGTGTCCCTGGCATGTAACTTTTGTATCAGATCAATCAGTTGCTCTTGTGAGCCCCAGCTTGAGGTCTGATCGCTGTATTTCTTCGGGTGATACCCCATACCTGTACCCATGGACGAAGGCGGCAACCATATCAGGTCAAAGTCTTTGGCCAGAGTATCAACCTGTCTGAGCAAGGTCTCCCACTTAGTGTTGCCGTACTCGCTTACACCGGGGGCGCTGTTGTTGTACGACTCATTGTAGAAGGCTTGCAGCAGCACATCCTCGCACTGGTTGCGGACAGCCGTAGTGTAGGTGCCTTTTTTCGATACATAGATCTCATCGTTCTCATAGATGAACTTGATATAGAAGTCGTACTCGCCGTCCTCCTCTACTATGTAGTACTTCTGACCGCCAATCTTTTGTATCGGGAAGGTGAAGCTTGTCTCGGCGAACTTCTCCATCACCCAGCAAGCATTGTTGTTGCACTGGTCGCAGATCTGTATCTTCTGATCCTTCTTCAGCTTCAGGTTGCGCAACATATATTCCGTCCATTCGCTCTGATTCACGTTCTTCTTGCCGGCTTTGTACTTGCCGTCGATCATCAGTCCATACGACTCGCACGGACGGTCATACGGATCCCACTGTCCATTCGTCCAATCCAGGATAGTCCACACCATACTCGTGTAGTCCATCTTGTCCTTCATCTCGCCCCAAACGAGTGATGTTGTCCCCTCCTTATGCTCCCAGCTCGGTGCATTGGCCTTCGGGCTGAAACGCACAAAATCAATCGAATCCGGCTCAACGGTCAGCGTGGCAACCAGGGTATCCGAACCTTTGCTCAACGGCGTGAAGAACGCTGTCCACTGGCTCTCTATGCCTTCGCCCCAGATCCATGCGGCTATCTTCGCATCGGCACTCTTCCACTCCTCGCTCGGCACAAGCTTGATCTTCGTCTTGTCCACGTGCTTGACGTAGAAGTTACCCTCCAGCTTGAACACATCAGCTGTGTAGGTCACTTTTACGTCACCCGTTTGAACCAACGTGAAGCATATATTATCGTCCTTATCTGCGCGCAGACCTTCGGCCACAGGCTGTGTCAACTCGCTGAAACCCAGCCACGCAGCGGCGATGATCTTCATCTTGTACTCGCCTGCAGGTAGGTTCTTGAATGTATAACTGTCCTCCTGTACCTTGATTGCTTTTTCCTCGTTCCAGGCGTTGTCCTCGCCTACCAGCGCTGCATTGCCGGTGATAGAGAAACCCGACGTAGTCAGCACCTCGCCCTCGCCGCAATCCGAACCGTTACCTATATACAGCTGATCAGCGCCGTATTTGAGTTTGATGTAGAAGTCGTAGCAGCCGGTCACGGTCACATTGTATCGGTCGCCGCTCTTCGTGAACCCTTTTACCGACCATGTGTCCAACGCAACCGCCCAGGCGGCTTTGTTGTCAAGGTCGTACAACTGACAGTAATCGCCCGCCTTGACGCTCACATGTGCCAGGTGCTGCTCATAATCCCCGTTATTCGCTACCTTGGTACCCGCGAAATATGTCTTGCCGTTCACCAGTATGCCGTACGATGCATACATCGATATAGCCATGCACAGAGTAAACAGAATGGAGAATAGTTTTTTCATTGTATTGTATTTTACGTTAATTCCCAATTGCCGCCATAGAAATGTAAAATTTCCAAAGCGGCTACAAAGTTACAATTTTTTTTTCGAATATGCAAATTTTTTTACCGAAAAAATGCATATTTTTTATTATTGTCCCCGATTTGCTCAAATCTTTCGCTTGCAATCATGTGAATACGGATATAAAAGCCTGACTTCTCAACACTGCTCGGTGCTTTTTTTGTGCCTAAACCTTAACAGTGCAACTAACCAACAGTGCAACTAAAAAACGAAAATATTTGCAACTTTCTTTAGCAAACATTTGCAAATGTCAGATTTTTTTTGTACCTTTGCATCCGTAAAACCTTATACACCATGCGAAAAGTATCAAATATTCCCCTTATTGCCTTACTATTTCTGCTGTTTTGTGTTGGTTGCAGCCATCGTCCGCAGGAGTATAGAATAGGTGTAAGCCAGTGTCTGGACGACGCCTGGCGGCAGAAGATGAACGAAGAGATGGAGCGCGAACTGCTACTCTATCCGAACATGACCATCTCCCACCGCCGCATCGCATATGGCAGCAACGAGCTGCAATGTGCGCAGATTGATAGTTTCATTCAGGAGAGAATTGACCTGCTGATCGTCAGCCCGAATGAGGCGGCGGAGGTCAAACCTGCCGTGGCGCGTGCGTACCGTGCCGGCATCCCCGTCATTGTCGCCGATAGGCGCGTATCGGGTGATGAATGGACGGCGTTCATCGGTGGTGACAACTATCAGGTAGGCGTGCTTATGGCGGACTGGGTACGTAAGGTGCAGTCGGAGACGAACCATCCGCTGCATGTGCTGGAGGTGTGCGGTCTGCCGGGCTCGACACCCGCCACCAAGCGTCATCAGGGGCTGATGGATAGCCTTGCCGCATCAGGCGAGGTGATGCCGGAGATCATTAGTCTGCAAGGGCAATGGATGAAGGAGGATGCTTACGAGGTTGTGCGCGCGTACCTGCGCGAACATAAGAATATAGACGCCATTGTTGCCCAAAATGACCTGATGGCTGTGGGTTCGGCAGAGGCAGTGCGTGACAGCAAGGGCTATGGCGCAGGCGGCGTGCGCATCATGGGCGTGGACGGTATCTTCCCCGGTTTGAAAGCTATCGCCGATGGCAAGATCGAGTGCACCGCCACCTACCAGTCGCGCGGTGACTTGATAATAGAAACAGCCGCGCACATCCTCTACGGCGAGCCGTTCGTGCGCGACACGGTGCTGGAGACGAACATGATCGACCAAGGGGCTGCCGGTCCGATGCTGATGCAGTACATGAACCGTCTGCACGACCTTGAGACGTTCAAGATCGTGCAGACGAACACCGACGCACACTGGCAGCAGATGCGCTTCGAACAAACGGTGCTTGTGGTCATCATTGTGCTGGTTGCTTTGCTGTTCTTCGCGGCACTGGGCTTGATCGTATATATACAGCGTAAGATCCAGAACGAGATCAAGAAAGATATTCTGCCGCAACTGGAGGACGTGCAGGAAGCGATCCAACTCAGCAAGCGCGACGAGGCGTTTGGCGAACGGATGCGGCAGGTTGTGGAAGACCACCTCACCGATCCGAACTTGAATGTGGAGTACTTGGCAAGCAAGCTGCAACTGAGCCGTACGCAGATCTTCCGTCGCGTGAAGACCATCACCGGCAAAGGTCCGCTCGACTACATCCGCGAGCGTCGGCTCGTCCGTGCGCACCATTTGCTGCAAACGACCGACATGACCGTGCAGCAGGTTGCACTGGAGCTCTGTTTCTCCAGCCCGGGCTACTTCACCAAGTGTTACAAAGCGTACTTCGGACACCTGCCGAGCAAGCAATAGACCACTGCGAAGATGTTAGAAGACTATACCAACAGCGATCGTGTCTCATACGTCAGTCACCATTTGCTTGTGGCCGGTGATGACCCGATAGAGATAGGCGGCGCACTTGGCGCTGCTATCCTTTGTGCTATGCTCGCGGATACCGATGAGGGAAAACGGCGAGGGATAGCTATCGATACGGATACCGATCGGCGAGCATGGATCATGCACTACGAACGCGAGGTGAGGTGTGAGGAGTGGGGACTGATCGATACTGAGGTGCAACTGCTGTCCGATGCGTATATCCAACTGGCAACAGGCAGCCTCACATGGGCGGATATATGCCCCAACATCCTGTGGATGGATTTGGCAATGCGTACGGTCAGCACCTATATGCGCCACCTGACCGTTGAGGCCTTTGGCGGACATATATGGGAGTATATCCCATGGAGAGAACCGTTTGGCCTGTGGCTATTGGATGCCGCCAAATCGGAGACGATTAGGCAGCGGTACATCCACACCGATTGGACGGATCCTGTGCCGGTTTGTGCCTTGGCAGATACCGAAATCAATGCTGATAAGCACGAAGAAGCACTCACCTTTATCTTTGAGGGCGAAGACACGCAGGATATCATGGAGCGGTACTACAAATGGACTTGGGGCGCATATCAGGCTCAACTGCGTCAGATACCGGGCTCGCAGCCACGTGCTGCCAAGCATCGAACAGCGGTCTTTAATCGCGAAACGGACTGGAGATATTTCAATGATGAGCGCAACCGCCTATCCGAAACGGATCAGCAGCTGTTTATTCAATGGATCATAGAGTGGGAAAAGTTCGCCAAGCAGCACTTCAAGCCCGAGAAGTCCCTGGAGTTCTGGGTGAAAGGTGTGAGCGAGGAACGTCAACGCCAACTCGTCCAGTTTATGCGAATACAGGAGAAGGAGTGGGACTATTTTATTCGCGTCTCCGCTTCTGTCTATGCCCTGCGCTTGTTAGGCTATGTCAGGCGAACATGTTCGCTGACCGACATCACCCGGTGGCTGACAGAGCAGCTCGTCAACGACTACACCACTAAGAACAACCGCGACCAGTTCCGCCGTGCATGGAAAGAACACGGACGATATACCGAACACGTCAAGTACATCCTTACCGTTCTGATGGAATATGGCATCGATAAGTTCCAGCCGGAGTAGCATTGAAAAATAGCCATTTCCATTCAAAAACTCACTTTCTCGCACATTTCTCTTGGGAGAAATTTCTTTTTTGCTGCGCAAATATTTTCTACGAAAATTTCTTTTTTGCTGCGCAAATATTTTCTTCGAAAATTTCTTTTTTGCTGCGCAAA
>DBXI01000003.1:23180-48202 GCA_002309255.1 Bacteroidales bacterium UBA1216
TATCAAAAAAAAGCAGTATATTTGCACCGTGAAAAGTGCATGATGTGTAAAAACATGCACCTTAGAGAGTGCAAAATTAAATAGCAAAAAATCGTACTAAATACTCATATTTTTGGTACTTAAATTTGCTCAAGTCGAAAAAAATGAGTAATTTTGCGCCAAATTTAAAATCATACCATAATGAAAAAGTTCTTTACATTTTTATTTGCCATGATGGCAAGTATCACTTTCGTAAATGCCGCCATCGTTGATGGCTCTTGCGGNNAAATTTCTTTTTTGCTGCGCAAAATACGATTTTTCTCCCAAGAAATTTGCAAAAGTCAATTTTTTATCGTAAATTTGCAGCGGCAATCAATTAAATCAACAATGAATATGAAAACAAGACTTATCTCTTTTCTTTTCGTACTTGCAGCAAGCGTAGCAATCCACGCCGCCATTATTGACGGCACATGCGGTGACAACCTCACATGGACGCTTAACACCAAAGACAGTACGCTGATTATTAGTGGTACTGGAGCAATGACTTCTCATCCTTGGTACGAATATCGTGCTTACATCAAGACCGCCTCTCTTCCCGATGGACTTACAAGCATTGGAGAGAGTGCTTTCGGGTTTTGCAGCAGTCTGACCTCTGTCACCANNTCACCATCCCCAACAGCGTGACAAGCATTGGAGGTTCTGCTTTCTCCGGTTGCAGCGGTTTGACCTCTGTCACCATCCCCAACAGCGTGACAAGCATTGGAGAGGGGGCTTTCTATAATTGCACCGGTCTGACCTCTGTATATAATTATTCTACTTTGCCCCAATCAATTAATAGTTATGTGTTCAAATATGTAAACACGAGCACCTGTACGTTGTATGTACCTGAAGAGTCAATAGAGCTATACCGCGCTGCGGACGGTTGGAAAGAGTTTGGCAGTATTATCGCTATCCCCGGCACAGAAGCAGAAACTGAGGAGTACAATATTAATTACTTGAATAAGTCCGGCAACGTGATAGATAGCGAACTTGTTACGCTCTCACTGCCTACAGCACCGGAGATAGAAGGCTTCACGTTCCTTAAGTGGGTGGTTGTAGCGAACGATCTATCAGACGGAATCAATATTCAAGCCGTATATACATCCGACACCCCGACCGCAGCACCGGTAGTGGTCAACCCCGCCAACAAGGCGCAGAAGCTTATCCGCAACGGTAACGTGTATATCTTGACCGACACGAAAACCTATAACGTAACCGGCGCACAAGTTAAGTAAGCCTACCCCCATCCAATGTTCTATGGACAGCCACTGGCGGTCCAATCGGGCAAAGCCCTTCACCCGTAAAGGGAAGGGAGTACGTATAGCGAAAAAATCGGCGTTTATGCAACGTCGATTTTTTTGTGCAGATCAACTGCCATCATCGGAAATAAACAAAAAAATGCATAAATCTGCAATTTTCGTAACTTCGACCGCTACCCTAAAGGGGCCCCTCGAAATTACTGTAAGGCGATGCCGGGCATTTGGGCAGGATACTACATGAAGAAAAATAGAGCTACGCTCTCCTTTTTAGTGTTATGGTACATGCTTCTATGCAAGCATAAGCACGCCCCCTAACACTAAAAATGCATAAAAATGCAATTTTTCTTCGTGTAGATTTGCAAATGTGCATTTTTTTTCGTAACTTTGTAGGCGAAATGCTAATTGGCTAAACATGACAGACGAAATAGTATTATATCAACCGGATGACACCATCAAGTTGGATGTGCGTGTACAGGACGAAACCGTTTGGCTCAACCGCAATCAGATGGCTCTGCTGTTTGATCGAGACGTTAAGACCATCGGCAAGCACATTAACAATGCTTTGCATGAGGAGTTAGCTCCAACTGTCGCAAAAAGTGCGACAGTTGCATCAGTTGGCGCAAAATTTGCGACAACTCAGGGTGGCGCAAAAAATGCGACACCCTATACAGGGCATAATCAAGTTGTCGCAAAATTTGCGACAACTGCAGCAGATGGCAAGGTTTATCAGGTCGAGTACTATAGTTTGGATGTCATTCTATCTGTAGGCTATCGCGTTAAAAGTAGCAGAGGTGTAGAATTCCGACGCTGGGCGAATAGCGTTCTGAAAGACTATATTCTGCGTGGCTATGCTATCAATCAGCAACTATTGCACCTTGAAGAAAGAATGGATAAAAAACTCCATGCGATAGAAAACACATTAGCCGATCACCAGGAGAAGATTGATTTCTTCGTCCGCACATCTCTTCCTCCAGTGGAACAGATATTCTTTGAAGGCGAGTTCTTTGCTGCAAGAGTCATTTTTGAGAAGATCGTCAAGACCGCTACGAAACGAGTAGTCATAATCGACGAATATATTGATGCCGCCACGTTCGAGATGTTGGATGTACGTGCCAAAGGCGTAACGGCGGATATCTATTCTGCCGGACTGCATGCCACCTTGCGCGATGCGCATAATAATACGGCAGGTGTGGAGCCTATACAGACGCACAAGTGGCGGAACGCCTCGCACGACCGCTGGATCATCTCCGATGTGAAGGAGTGCGACGGAACGCACTCCGAGTGCTGCACCCGAGCTGTCCCCACAGTGAGGACTAAGTGCTGCGCATAGAACACCTTGTACCATTGCGGCCACTCGCTCAAGGACACCGGCAACAAACTCAGCTGCATCGACGTGATCACGAGCATCTCTGCAGATGTCGTGCTGAATTATGTGAGATAAACAAGTATGTAAGGAATTCTTACCAACTTGTAAGGATTATTTACAAATTCAACGTATCGTCCCGACCATGACGTTAAACCGGTAAACATAGACATAAACCCCGCGCAAAGCGTTGCGCGATAACATATTAACATAGCATTACTATTTTTCGCGTTCAAAAGAAAAAAGCCTAGGAAACTGATTTCTTTACGAAACGGATAATGCTTCACGGATGCGCCTAATCTATAGGACTTCCAACATACCCTATTTAGTTCACACTTGGTGTGGACTCTCTAAGGGTATGGGCGGAGGTTCATCCTAGGCTCCTCCGTGAACGCGAATAGAGGTTCACACCTTTTTTATGTCCGTCGATGAAGGATAGTATGCGAAAATACTATCTATCATGCCGGACGAAAAACAATCTTCCGCAAACATACCCCCTACGCGTCAAGTCAAGTCGCGAGAGCGGGTGCAGAAGCACGGCGAGGTCTTTACCGCGCCTCGCGAAGTGAATGCGATGCTTGATCTTGTGAAGAACGAGACCGAGCGTCTGGATTCGCGATTCTTAGAGCCGGCTTGCGGCGATGGCAATTTCCTTGTGGAGATTCTGCGCCGCAAACTCGCAGTAGCTGTCAACAACTACCAAAAGCACCAATCCCAACTGCAATACGAGAAAGATGCGATACTGGCAATCAGTAGCATCTATGGTATAGACATCCTACCGGACAATGCGCAAGAATGCCGCGCTCGTTTGCTCGATATCTTCCAAGAGCACTATCAGTCCTTATTCCCAAAAACCGCCAAACCAGAGTGTATCGCTTCGGCGGAGTTTCTGTTGTCGAAGAACATCATCCTTGGCGATGCGCTTACCTATCGCCGCGTAGATAATCCTAATGAATGGATCATCATTAGCGAGTGGAGCATGTTACCCGGCGGACTAATGAACAGACGCGACTACGAGTTTTCGTATCTGGTAGGCGATAGTGCTGCCGATGATTTATTCTCGGACATCCCGTGTCAAACTTTCGCGCCGCAATCTTTCCTGAATCTAAATGCCAAAGCCTATGACGAGCAATAACGATTATAACCCCGATGTGCTTAACTGCATCGCCAACCTCAGTAATGATGAGGTGTTTACGCCTCCGCAGTTGGTGAATGAAATGCTGGACTTGCTTCCGCAGTCACTTTTCAGCAATCCCGAGGCACGCTTTCTTGACCCGTTTACCAAGAGTGGCGTCTTTCTGCGTGAGATAGTAAAACGACTGGATGTCGGTCTTTCTACTGTTATACCTGATCGGCAAGAACGCATCTTGCATATCATGCATCATCAAGTGTTCGGCATCGCTCTTACTGAACTGACTTCGCTTCTTGCGCGTCGCACGGTCTATTGCAGCAAGTTTGCAGATAGTGAACACAGCGTAGGGCATTTTAAAACGCGCGAAGGACATATTTTGTATTCGCCCATGCAGCATACGTGGCTGAACGGCCGTTGCAAATACTGTGGCGCATCCAAAGAAGTCTTCGACCGAGGCGATGCAGCAGAAACATACGCATATAACTTTATTCATACCAACAACCCCGAAAAATTCTTCCCTAATATGACTTTCGATGTAATCATCGGTAATCCTCCGTATCAAATGGACGATGGCGGTAATAGTGCTAGTGCAAAGCCAATATATCATTTATTCGTTAATCAAGCTAAAAAACTCAATCCTAAATATTTGTGTATGATTATCCCCGCACGATGGTATACAGGCGGAAAAGGTTTAGATGATTTCCGTGATAATATGCTAAGCGATAATCATATTAAAATATTGTATGATTATGTAAATTCAAAAGATTGCTTCCCTGGCTTGAGTGTTGGAGGTGGAATTTGCTATTTTTTAAGAGAAAGTAATTCCGTCGGTTTATGCCGTTATACAACTTGTAATAATGGAGAAACAAGTACTCAAGATAGAAAACTTGATGAGTTCCCTATTTTTGTGCGGTATAACGATGCCGTAAATATTATACATAAAGTATTAGCAAAGAAGGAACGCAGTCTTTCTAATATATTAAGTTCACGAAATCCATTTGGAATTCCAACTAATTCTCGTGGAAATAACATACGGCAAGATAAATGTGCATTTGAACTAATCTCTAGCCAAGGAGTAGGATACATCAAAGAGAATCAGATATTATCAAATATGTCTGATGCCCTAAAATATAACGTAATGATTACGCGCGTAATGAGTGAACACGCTGGGGAACCCGATAAAGATGGAATGTTTAATGTGATAGCAACGTTAAGAATAATGCCACCTAAGACGGTTTGTACAGATTCATATATTTATGGAGGAGCATTTGAAAAAGAAAAAGAGGCAGAACATCTACTAAGATATTTGAAGACAAAGTTTGCGCGGTTTTTACTCTTACAAGCAGCAGCATCAATAAATCTTTCAAAATCCACATATCGTTTTGTTCCTCTCCAAGATTTCTCAGAGCCATGGACTGATGAGAAACTATATGCCAAATATGGATTAGACGAAAAGGAGATAGCATTTATTGAAAGCATGATTAGACCGATGGAATGACGCCTTCGGCAATGCAGTCGCTTAGGTTTCATGTGACGACAAGCCAAAGGTATAGCAAGGGTATAGCACCCCTATACGATAACAAGCGTTCTTTGACAAGACAAGAAGTGTATAAAAACATATCATCTTTATGCGGTATTCTAAACAAAAAAGTATGTTTTGGTGCAATTCAGACAAAGCAAAAATCATGTTTTAGTGCAAAATTCTAATCAAAAAAATCATGTTTTGGTGCAGAATATTTGCATAATTCATTTATTTTTTGTAACTTTGCATCGTTTTTCAATAACGTGCGTATGAAAAGGAAATTTTATCAGCAGTTACTGCAATGGAAAAGACAGGAGCAAGGACGTGTGGCTTTACTTGTGGAAGGTGCCAGACGTGTGGGGAAAAGTTATATCGTAGAGGAGTTTGCCAAGCATGAATACCGTTCATACATCCTCATCAACTTTGCACATATAACCAAACCGCTTAAGCGTGTGTTTGACGATTATCTGGAAGATACGCAGAATTTCTTTTTGTATCTTCAGAATGTGACCAACACTCCTCTTTATGAACGCGAGTCGTTGATTATCTTTGATGAAGTGCAGAAATATCCTCGTGCGCGACAGGCAATCAAACATCTTGTGGCTGACGGGCGGTACGATTATATTGAAACCGGCTCTTTAGTCAGCATCAACAGCACTGCAGAAGATATACTTATCCCTTCGGAAGAGAGGACGTTGCCGATGTATCCGATGGATTTTGAAGAGTTCCTTTGGGCACTTGGTGATGAGATGACGATGCCTTTCATTCGCGATTGTTTTGCGAAAAAACGCCCTCTCGGTCCCGTTCATCGCAAAACTATGGATCTTTTCCGACAATATCTGATTGTCGGAGGAATGCCTCAAGCTGTGCAGAAGTTCGTGGACACACGCAATTTTCAAGAGGTAGATAAGCAGAAACGCGATATCCTTTCACTCTATCGGCGTAGCATAGGCAAGTATGCAAAAGGGTATCAGGAAAAAGTGCGCGGAGTGTTTGACCAGATTCCCGGTGAACTACAAAAGCATGAAAAACGTTTCCAA
This sequence comes from Bacteroidales bacterium UBA1216, assembly GCA_002309255.1. GTDB lineage: Bacteria > Bacteroidota > Bacteroidia > Bacteroidales > Paludibacteraceae > Colicola. The sequence continues at coordinate 29,515 of DBXI01000003.1, forward strand.
CTATCATCCATTGAGCAAGGAGCGCGTTACCGCAGTTATGAGTCATCGTTTCTTTGGTTGCAGGACGCACAGATAACAAACATGTGCTATGGCATAAGTGAACCGATGGTTGGGATGCGCCTCAGGCGTGAAGGGGACTCGTTCAAGTGTTATATGGCTGATACAGGCTTGCTTATTTCACACGCGTTTGACGAAAAAGCTATTCAAGGAGAAGAACTATACGCCAAACTGTTACTTGACAAACTGGAAATCAATTCCGGCATGCTGGTGGAGAACATCGTGGCGCAAATGTTGGTGGCAAGCGGACATAAACTTTATTTCTACTCTAACAACTCACGTGAAGATGCTTCATCACGGATGGAGATAGATTTTCTTGTGGAGAAACCGACACTCACAAACGCTCATAACATTTGCCCTATCGAAGTAAAATCAAGTAACAATTACACCATATCATCACTCAATAAGTTTAGGGAGAAGTTTGCAGAGCAATTGTCTATACCGTATGTCATCCACGCTCAAGATTTATCAGAAAAAGACGGGATAACGTATTTGCCGTTGTATATGGTTCCGTTGTTATAATTTCTCTTGTCAGTCTGTCAAAAGCATACTAAACAAATGACAGATTATGACAACACAAGAACTACTCCAATCGAAGGTTGAAACAACCCCTATTATCTATGCCTATAGCGACACACGCTATCCGGGTACTTTAAAAGTGGGATTTTCTACGCGCCCGATAGAGGTGCGTATGCATGAGCATTATCCGACCGTTGTGCCCGGACAATCATGGAAAGTGGAGTTGGTTCGCCCTGCCATGCGGAATGATGGCACCACCTTTGATGACCATGCTGTGCATGAGGTATTGAAAAACAGCAATATCCGTTGCGTGGCGGGAGAGTGGTACAAATGCAGACCGGAAGCGGTAGAACGTGCCATTAACGCAGTAGCGAGAGGCGCAGACACCATCCTTCGACGCGACCGTAGTTTTGCTATGCGTCACGAGCAAGAAGAAGCGGTGCGCAAGACTTCCGAATATTTTTTCCGTTTCTATAGCGACCCGCATAATCATGGACTTACGCCGCACTTCCTTTGGAATGCCAAGATGCGCTTCGGTAAGACTTTTACCACGTACCAACTTGCGCTTCGTATGCACTGGCGGCGTGTACTGGTGCTGACCTTCAAGCCGGCAGTACGTTCGGCGTGGAAGGAAGATCTGCTGACCCATACCGATTTTGCCGGATGGCAGTTCTGCGAGAAGAAAGATGACCGCAATTTCTCTCGCGTAGATGAGCGCAAACCGTTCGTATGTTTTGCGTCCTTCCAAGATGTGCTTGGCAAGAACGATAATGGCGGTATCAAAGCCACAAACGAGTGGCTGCAAGATGTGGACTGGGATTGCATTGTGCTGGATGAATACCATTTTGGCGCATGGGGCAAACGTGCCAAAGATTTCTATGACAAACAGGATATAGCCAACTTGGAGATTAATGAGCGGCAGGGTATTCTGTTTGAAGATTCCGAAACCAAAGAACGGCAGGCTATAGAAGATTATGACGAGCAACTGATGCCGCTTACCACGCGTGCGTATCTCTATCTGTCCGGTACTCCTTTTCGCGCGATTGCTTCGGGTGAGTTTATTGAGGAGCAGATTTTCAACTGGACATATTCAGACGAACAAGATGCAAAAGCCAAATGGAACAAAGACGGATATAATCCCTATGCCGCTTTGCCACGGATGGTAATGATGACATACCAATTGCCGGATAGTATTCGTGAAATAGCCATTCAAGGCGAGTTTAATGAGTTTGACCTCAATGAGTTCTTCCGTGCAGAAGGCAATCGATTTGAGCATGAAGAATATGTGCAGCATTGGTTGGAATGGATACGCGGCGGTTTTTCAGAACAGATAGTGGCAGACCTCAACCTGCAAAAGGAGAAACCGCCTGTGCCCTACAGTGATTTCCGTCTGAAGAGTTATTTGCAACATACATTCTGGTTCCTGCCTTCCGTAGCGGCATGCAAGGCGATGAAGCATTTACTACAAAGCCGTGCCAACTCATATTACCACGACTACCGCGTCATTTTGGCTGCCGGTAATGATGCCGGTATGGGTGCGGATGCGCTTAATCCTGTCTATGATGCCATGGACAATCCGCAAGAGACAAAGACCATCATACTCTCATGCGGCAAACTGAGTACCGGCGTGACGGTTCGTCCATGGTCGGGTATCTTCATGCTGCGTAACTCATCGTCACCGGAGACTTATTTCCAAGCGGCGTTCCGCGTACAATCGCCTTGGACGACGCAAGACGAGTACGGCAAAGAGCAGGTGCTCAAACCTGTTTGCTATGTGTTCGACTTTGCGCCTGACCGCGCACTCAAGCAAGTAGCGGACTACAGCTGCCGACTGAATATCAACGAGGATAACCCTGAAACGAAAGTGGGGGACTTCATTAGATTCCTGCCTATCTTAGCCTACGACGGCAACTCGATGAAAGAGATTGATGCCGCCGGAATCCTTGATATGGCTATGAGTGGCACGACATCTACCTTGCTGGCTCGTCGATGGGAGAGTGCTTTGCTCGTTAACGTAGATAATGCAACCTTGCTTAAATTGATGGGTAACGTGGATGCTATGCGTGCGCTGCAAAATATCGAAGGTTTCCGTGCGCTACGACAAGACATAGAAACCATCATCAACAAATCCGAGCAAATCAAGAAAGCCAAACAGCAGAAAAAGAAACTGACCGAACGAGAGAAACGCGAACTGACCGAAGAAGAAAAGAAAACCAAATCGCTCCGTAAGCAGATCCAAGAAAAACTCATCAAGTTTGCAACACGCATTCCGGTCTTCATGTATCTAACCGACTTCCGAGAGTACTGCTTGCGAGACGTGATTACCCAATTGGAACCGGATTTGTTCCGCAAGGTAACTGGTCTTACTATTCCTGATTTCGAACTGCTCATCAGCCTCAACGTCTTTAATGCTGCGCTGATGAACGATGCCGTATATAAGTTCAAACGCTATGAGGACAGCAGCCTTAGTTATACCGACATCCAAGCACAAGACTTGAAAGGCATCGGTTTGTATGATACTGTCATCTATCCGCAACAAAAGCCTCAAGTGGTACAATCGGTGCCGATTAGGCAAGAGCAAAAGCGTCAGGAACAACCTGCAATTCAGCCCGAATCAGTTAGTCCCGCTCACAAAGCCGGAGATAGTGTATTGCACAGGACATTTGGCATTGGTACAATCCTGTCGATTGACGAGAAGTATATAGTTTGCCGGTTTGAAGGCAACCGCGAGAAGAAATTCCTTTACCCGCAAGTCTTCGAGCAGGGATATTTATACTAATGGTTTAACTCTAAAATTCGTACAATCATGGAAGAGATTATTGCTGTCCTTTTCGCCCTCGAGTCGCGTTCGGCAAATGGTGCTTAGCAGATATTGCTTGGCAAAATAGGGCGCACCATTGCTATCTGGGTCGGAGCGATGTTCCCCACTGCTCCTTCCGTTCGAAAGCAAAAGTCAATTGCTTTCTCCATGCTCTCCCCAAAACAACATTGCATGTTCTTTCGGGGTCCCCATTGGTGCTGTATGCATACCTGTTCATCGCCCTGTGCTCGTGTTAATATCTGGATTATATCCGGCAATGCCAACTCACCAGTGACCAGATTGAGCGCACCATGCAATCCGTTGCCTTGGCGCTAAGTAACTACTACCTGAGCAATGTGGTATAGTTGGTTTTGTCAACAAAACTTACGCATTGGCAGTAAGAATGAAGATATTTGGCATCTTGATGCGAAATTATTTGCATATATCCTAAAAAAAGTGTATCTTTGCAGTCGAAATGAGTTTGTTACTCGGATGAAGGTAACCAGTCCTTCGTGGTAACGAACTCATTTTTTTGTGCTTATTTCTATGTTGTAATAGAAATATCCGTCTTTATAGAAATGTACAGCCAGTCTAACACTTTCGAGTTGTCTTAGGACTTTATCAATATCAAATTTGAAGGATATACACAATAAGGATTATTCCGTTGTGAAAACATCCAAAGTGGCATGCAGCAATGCATGTCGCTTTTTTTACTCTTCGGGGCAATGCCAACTCACCAAGGATAGAGTAGAACACACCATGCAATCCGTTGCAGTTGCGCTGAACGTGAACTTTTTGAAAAGAATGACACCACATTAGCTTGCATTTATTAACTTAGTTAACTGTATTTATTAACATTATCAACTTGTATTTATTAATATCGTTAGCTTGTATTTATTAGCCAACAAACATCATAAAAGAATACAAGCCTATATGTCTTCCTGCCTCAAAAGATACAAGCTCATAACCATTTTCCACCCCAAAAGATACAAGCCAACACGCCCTACCCTGTATCTTTTCAGTCCATCCCCCCCCCATCAGCTTGTATCTTTTTATACAATAGCTTGTATCTTTTATGTGTTAGCCTGTATCTTTTTGCCTCATTTTTTATAAGCCTGTATCACAGTTATCACTTTTTCCACCGGGCTTGTATTCTTTTACCACGCAAAACTTGCATATCTGCAAAATTTTTGTTACCTTTGTGCAACATTTGCACAAACTTACACAACCATGAACGCAGTCCGCATTACAGCCATCCGTCAGACAACATATCATGATCTGATTACCCAATATGAAAACCCCATTGAGCATGCCTGTTCCATCAAAGAAGGACGGCAATGGATTGCCATTGACGGGCAATGTCCGGAAGGTTTTTGTCCGGCAGCATGGTCATCGATGAAAGAGTTCGTAGAAGCACTCGCCCGTGGAGAGGGAAACTTCTACGACGGCTGGATGCAAAATCCAATGAGTGCCATGATCAGTTGCAACGACGGATTCCGACCATTCAGTTTCTATATCGAAGCCATCGAACCTGAGTCCGATTCGACAAAGCAAGCAACAGATGCACTCCCGTCCCAACAATCCTGCTCAGCGCTCAAGTATAAGCTCAACCTTACCGAGAAAGACCTGCCTAAACTCCCTAACACCGCAGACGGACGAATGAAGAAACTCATCCTCGTCATTGGAAAGAGAGTGTTCACCAGAAAACAAATCATGGCAATCCTTGGTCTCAAAGAAAAGAGCCGCAAGACATTTATTGATCATTATCTCACTCCGGCGCGAGAGAAAGATTATATCGAGTTCGCATGGCCTGGCACGCCCAGCAAGCCTGTGCAAGCCTACCGCCTATCTCCCATAGGGATAGATATGTACAACCAGCTGATTGAGAAGATTGACTCTTGCGAACATAGCTGATCTGCTACGGTCGCATTTGCCAACTCGACATTGTATCCATTGCGAAAATGACGCACAGATAGATATGCTCATTGATTGCGGTGACGATGTTATCAATATATGCGAAATGAAGTACTATAAGAACAAGTATTCATTGAGCGATGATATTAACTTCATTAGCTTGTATTCATCAACCCCAAAATCCCATAAAAGAATACAAGCAGATATGTCTTCCTGCCTCAAAAGATACAAGCTCATAACCATTTTGCATCCCAAAGATACAAGCCAACACGCCCTACCCTGTATCTTTTCAGCATTATTCTTCATTAGCTTGTATCTTTTGGAGTTCACTTCACACACCCGACGACATCGCCCTCATCGAACAATAACTCCTAAATAGGCAGTATTAGTACTGATGCGATAATTTTAGACAAAAAACAATAAAAACCGCTTTTGAATGATTTTGAGTTGCACTCCACACGATATTTGCTGCTAAAAACTCCTTAAAAGTGAACTTTTAGATAGTTTTTATCATCAAATCTCGTACTCTTACAGAGAAAATCATTCAAAAGAAAACATAAAAAACAAACGTAAGTCAAATTAAAAAGTTCAAGAAAGCTTGTAATGCGCTAAAAACATGTATGTTACAGGTGCGCTTGGCAAAGTTAACGCATCAATAGTAAGGCAGTATAAGGTAAAAAAATAATGTAAATAGACGAAAAAATGTATAAAAAAGTAGGATGACGAAGTTGTCTAAATTGTCTAAATGTCTAAAACGTGGCTAAGTGGTACATTTTCAGGTTGTTGCAAATAGACAAAATAGACATTTAGACAATTTAGACACGCAACAAACTCGCAGCTTTCTGCTACGAGCAGTTGACGAAGATGTGGAAGAGTGGGAGGTGATGAGGGGAGATGGAGAGCGAGGAAACGGCAGGTAAATGTCTCGTGTATTGTCTAGGATTGGCAGGTAAACGGCAGTGTGACGTCGGGTAGATGGCTCGAGAAAGTCAACAGAGAAATGGAGGGCACAGAGTTGTTTGTCGGCATGACTATGGCGAAGAAAAGAACTATGATGCAAATGGGCACAAGATCCATGAGTTGTACTACTATCACTTCTATAACTTCGTGTACGTGACGATCCTGCGGGATATGTATCGGCTTACTCCGACTGCGGTGGACAGGGAAGAACATCGGGGAACTCGGCGGCAAAGCGGAGCAGGAGTTGCTTTTTCTGTTCATCGGTTCGTCCCGGCCAGATGGAGAGGCCGAGTTTGAATCCGGCTGTCCAAGGAGCAAGTGAACCGACCTTGTCTGTGCCGAACAAGCCTTGGTACTCCGGCATGAACGTGTAACCGTTGTCGGCATTCGCGAAGCCTAAAGGTGCCCGGTCGGCAGGCTTGACAGCCGAGAAATCCGTCAGACCGTACTGTGCATACGCCGCAATGATGAGCTGCGTACGCACTCCAAGGCGGATGGTAGTACCTATCTCTGCATACATCATGGCGTTAACTGGTGACAGTCGGCTCTTGGTGTCAGATTGTTGGTCAATGGTCTGATTCATGAATCGCCCCGGCAAGTCATGGAGCGTGAGTTGCCAGCAGTCGTACCAGCCTGTATGGGTGACCGAGCCAGTCGTATGACTTGTGGCATACACAGGGACAGCCAAACTGACGCCTACCGCTGCATGCAATCCTGCATGGCTGTCATCGTGGGCGAAGTATCTGAACCGCAGCCCGACAGGCACCTCAAGGAGCCATGCTTGCTGCTGTTCGCGCCAATTGCTGAATGTAACACGATGGATATACTGCTCGCCCTGATAGTCGGTGAGCGGACCATAATCAAGCGTGCCTGTGAGCGTGGCATACGAACTGATACTCGTCGCGCGCAAGCCGGTCTGCAATCCCACAGTAGGCAGGAAGAACCACGTGTAGCCTGCTCCGGCGGAGTACGAGTTGCCAATCTGTGTCGTACCGCCGTGGATCGTGTAGCCCCAACTGCCTACACCTGCGCCGGCGTGGATATCCATATAGTGCTGCGGTTCGGCGGCACTCGCGGTACCTGCCGCGAGCAGAATACAGCCTATCAAAAGAATACGTTTCATAGGTTCCCTCCTTTCTGTTGACCAAACATATTATACGACTTGTCTCCAACGATGATCAGTAGTTGACCGTCTTGCAGCAGTTTGCGGCTTGACGCTTCAGGCATTTGCTGTTCAGTGGATTCAAACGATTCGACGCAACTGCGATAGACCGTGCCGTCTGTAGCAGTCATCTGCACATAGTAACTGCCGTTGAGTCCGCCGGGCTCGTAGAAGAACTGTTCGTTTGCATCTGCTATGGGATTGCCGTTTCTGTACCACTGCCAAGAGCTGAAGCTCAAGTCGCGGTCGGGACGGCTGTTGTCGGGGTTGTTATCCACGAACAGCACATCGTCCCACTTGCGATGCACGAATCCAACCAGGTCAACGCTGAACGAATAGGTCTGATAACGGTCTTTGCAACCGGATGATGTATAGAATACAATGATAAAGGTATAAGACCCTACAGGCACTCCGGCCGGCAGTGGCAACTCGATGGCATCGGAGTCAGGCAGCAGAGCGCCCATTTGGTCGGTAAACCCTGCACGGCGTGCCTCATCCATAAAGTAGAGATCATAGGTGTCCGGCTCGCCTTGGTTAATCGTATATTCGATGCGCAGCATGGTATCCGTCTCGCAGACAGAGACCACGGGCAGCACTTCCACTTCAGGCATCTCTACCACCTTGCACTGCAGCGTCATCTCCACGGCGCAACCCTGGCGCGTAGTGTCGTGCACAAGAATCTGATCGCCATCCGCAGCAAAGGTGTACGAGAAAACGCGTCCGTCGTGGCAGTGGTAGATATCCGAGTAGGGCAGTGCGGCTTGACAGACGGAAATGACGAGTAAATCGGTGTCACGGCATGCCTCGGGCAGGTTGTTGACAACCACCACATGCTCGTTGCGTGAGGTCAGCGGTGTGGTACTGCATTGGGCATCCGTCACGCGGCGTGTGAACGTGTACCGCCCGGCTGCGGTGCAAGGAAAGACGCAGGTGCTGCTGTCTGCCAATACGCCGTCAATATACAAGGGGTTCTTCGTCTGCGACGGCTGCGGCACCCACGCACCGGTCGTACTATCCCAGCTACTATATTCAACTTTCCATAAATAGCTGTACTCTCCACTGCCACCGGTGGCGTCCTGCTCACTTTCGACCGTCAGTGTGCACGGCACGCCCCGCACCGTGTCGGGCTTCTCGTATAGGCTGCCGGGGGCAAACGCATTGAGTACGGTCAGGTACGATCGTCCGGGTGACTCCGTCCAGTCGGTCGTACACTGGTAGTCATGCACGTAGCGCCGGAACGCGTAGTTGCCCGGCACATCGGTAGGCGTCACCCAGGCTTCGTAAGCGCGATGGCTGAGGTAAAGGGTGTCCATCGGTGTGTGGGATACAGGCTGTCCGTGCTCATCCATGACCACAGTGTCACGAATAAGCATATAACGGTAGCAGCGTTCGCTGTCCTGCTCATCATCCTTGCCACCGAGTGGCGCTTTACCTTCACGGTTAGCGTAACTGAGCAGCACATCCGGCTCGCGCCAGCAGGCGGTGTAACTGCCGCCCATCTGTCCGGCATCGAACTTCTCGTAGCCCTTGACGATCGTGTATATCTGCTTGACACTCGCGCCCTCGGCTACGCTGAGGATCACCTCTTGGTTGCCGCAGGGACGTACCGTCTCGCCTCGGTTGCCATTGATGCGGATCACCTCTTCGCTGGACGAACTCCATACGGCTGCACTGCTGCTGACCAAGCTGAACGGGCTACGCGGGCGATTACCTTCCATCGGCGCCCCCACACCCTCTGCGCGCTCCACGGGCAGGTTCTGTGCATCCAACAGGATAGCATCGGTGGAGAGTAACGAGGCTTCGTGGTCAGCGAAACACACGAGCCGCGGGTAGCGGTACTCGCCATCGCGAACCACATCCCACTCTGCTGTGCCCGCAAACGGACTGCCGGCAGAAAGAAAAGAAGCTGTCTTTTCGATAGCATAGAGCTTGCTATCCAGGGCATCTGTCGTGCCGTAGCCAGTCGCATAGTTGCGTGTCACTTGCTGGTCGTACCATACGACATTCAGGTTCGCCGCGGGTGCTTCGTTGCTGCCGAACAATGCGCCCACGTGATCAGAGCCCTTGCAATAACCGCTGTTATAGCACTCGCGCAGCACGGCTGTACTCTTGTTTATACCCACAAGACCTCCGACGTGGTTATTGGCATCGGTTATGATGCCGCAGTTGTAGGCATATTCAATCGTACCGTAGTTTGTGCCGACCAGACCGCCTACGTTGTCGCCGTTATGCGCAATGATCTGCGCCATGTTAAAGCAGTGATCGATCCGCCCGCGATGGATACCTACCAGGCTACCCACATTGCTTGTCATATCGGTCATGATCTGTCCCTGCGCCAGCGCGATGTTATGTACCACCGCCTCTGTACCCGTTTCGGCTATTAATCCTGCCGCAGTAGGAAACGAGTTGAGGATATACAGGTTATAGATCACGTGGTTATTGCCATCCAGTTCGCCACCGAACGGATGCGCGGCGCAGCCTATAGGCTCCCAGCTTGGTGGCTGTTCTTGCGTACCTCCGAGGTCAAGATCAGCCTCTAAGCGCACGGTGTAACCGGCAAAATCAGTAGTCTGACTCTGTTGTGCTATCCACGCTAACTCCTCTGCAGAGCTGATTGTGTAGATTAAACCGTTGATTTCCGGCGCTTTAACTGATCCTCCCCACGGCGCGGAAATTGCCGCAAAGGACTGGCGCGCCCCTGATGCCATGCTTATCAGCACGGCACCCAATAGTGCAAATGTATGTTTCATAGGAGTGATATTACTCTATCCGCTGACCGGTTATAGTAAATGTGCCTTCAGGCGTGATTAATAGAAGACCATGCGAAATTGAGAATTGACAATTCTTCCGATCTGCTGACGCCGTATGGATAATTAACATTTGTCCTGCGGGCGCTGTTTGTTCGGCATCCGTAGCCACATTCTTATCTGGATCGTCTGGGATGATCGGCGGAGTGGGCAGCACTTCGTTGCCGTCTTTGTATTTGAGTTCACCCTCATAGCCGGTGGTGGCGAAATCACCGATATATACGTGCAGCGGCTTGTCACCAGCATCCAATACGGATAGCACATAACTATATCGCGAAGCTTCATCCAAACCGGTGACCTTGAACGACAGCGTATAAGGCTGAGATTCATTTACCATTTGTTTATTTATCATTTTGGCATTTTCTCTTCTCGGTGCGGAAAAGTTGATGCCAAGCAGCTGACCTCTATTGCCGAGCGTCAGACGGCAGAATACATGACCATCCTTGTAGATGTCTATCTGGTACGAATTTGCCGATGAGTCCGTCGGCCAGGTGAAGTCCGCGGTGGTCTCTGCGGCATCCACTGTCACCGTGCGTTGGATCATCGCCGAGTCGGGTGTTTCGTTCATGCGGAACCGTCCCCAATACGGATGTTCGCGGTAGAGCTTGCGGCTGTCGGGCAGCACGGAAAGCAAGGCGCTGTCGGGAATGTCGGCGAGTGTCCCGTCGCTCACTGTAGGCGGCGTAGCTGCCCAGACTGTGATATGTGTTATAGCGCTATCGCCCTTGAATGCGTTGTCACCGATCAGCACTACGTTCTTGCCAATAGTCAGTTCGCGTAGCGCCGACCAGTTCTCAAACGCATTCGTGCCGATTGATACTACCTTATTAGGAACGACGAGGGTATCTTGCAGCTTGATTCCCGAAAACGCACTACCGCCTACCATCGTCAGTCCTGCCGGCAGTATGATTGAGTCCAACGCCGGACAACCGGAAAACGCGTTGTCACCGATGGTTGTTACCCCGTCCGGAAGATGCACACGCGCCAAGCTACTGCAACCGTTGAACGTCGATGAACTGATAGCCGTCAGTCCGTCAGGCAGATTGATCTGCTTGAGTTTGCTGCATCCCTTGAATGCCTCTTGGTGGATAGCAGTCAGCGTGGAGGGCAAACTGACGGTCTCTAACTTCGCGTTGCCGGAAAAAGCGCCACTGCCGATATATTTACATCCTTCGGGTAATTCTATTTTCTGCTGACGCACATACTGACACAGGTTGGCGGGAACAAACTCCACATCCGGACCGAAAATAAAACTGTTGCTGAAATAGTCGTACAGATTCCGAAATACCGATGACGAACTCGGCGGGTTCTTGGCGTTCCATACAATAACAGGATTGCCATGATAACACCAGGATATTTGTTTGCCGGAGCGGAAGGTTGCCGGGAAGAACAGTGTGTCCCGAATAGGAATTGTAGCTACTGCGTTCTGGTCGTACTCCGCATGATTCGGCTCTCCGTCAAATATACTACCGTCAATCTCCTCCAGACAATCCGACCAGCGGACAGAGTTCAAGGCATAACAGTTCATGAACGTCATCTGACCGATATACTTGATGCCCTTTCCCAAGTCGCACTTCACCATCGTCGTGCAGTTGGCGAAGGCGTATTGTCCTACCGTGTCCACCGAGTTAGGCAGTTTGATCTCTTTCAGCTTATAGCATTTCTCAAACAGATTCGCAGGAATCTTCGTCACGCCTTCGGGTATCTCGCATGCCGTCAGGTTCCACCAGTCGCGGAAAATAGCACCGCTGAATCCTGTCAATCCTTCCGGCAGACTGATTGTCTTGCAGGAGTTGTACGGATAATAGGTCTCATAATTCGTCGCCCACGACGAAGCCTGTAGCACCTGTTTATTCCACCAGAGGCTGTCCACGGTGTTCTTGAGCACGCCGTATCCCTCGATAGTCATGTGCGCGGTCTCAGTGTCGTACGACCACGTCAGGTGCTCGCCGCACACGCCGTTGTACACCGTAGCTTGCACACTGCTGCCAAGCATTGCCAGGCTGACAAGAATAATACATACTTTCGTTTTCATGATCGCATATTATTTGATTCGGTTCCCTTGTACATCGTACATGCGTCCGTTGTACATCAAATAGATTTGTCCGTCTCGCAGCACCTTTGTACATTGTTCATCGTGCCCTTGTATATTAATTATCTGCGTGGGTGTTTCGACAGCAGCAGCTGTATGGAATTGACCGGAAACGTTGCTGATGGTTTGAGCGTTACTGTCTTCACCGTTGATAGAGTACCAATAGTCCGTATTGGATTGCAAGCCTTGAAGCGTGTAGAAGAACAGTCTGGTCGTATATTCGCCGTCCGACTCGCTATGGCGTGTCGGTGCATGAGGGTTAAAGTGCAGACCTGTCATAATCCCGTTGCGGTCAAAAGTGATGATGAATACCTCTTCCGTCCGCGTGCTGTCGGAATATACGTGCAACGTATAGGTCTCGGCGCTCGGAACCGATGTCCATTGGAAGATGGCACTATTCGTATTCGGCACAACCGGAAAAAGTTCGCTGCCGTCATGTTTTTGCACGAGACGTACAGCCTTGCCCACATAATTGTTGCTCATTTGTCCGTTGCGGTTCACATTTCCGTTATGGTAAGTTACCATGTAATAACTGTTACTTTTCGTCCAGTAGCGCCCTTCCTGCTCTGTATATACCGTATGGCAATAGGCGGTGTACCATGGTGTCATGTTGCGCTCCAGAGTTATCGGCAGAAAGACGGCACCTGCCATCTCCATCAGCATCCACTCGTCGGCGGAATATTTGTTGGGCGCAGCAGTCGAATCGGTGTTGTTGTGCGCCTTGAACGTCAGTCCTTCGGGTATGATCCAGTTGTCAGGCAATAGTATTGTTCCGTTCACGCCGTTTACTGTCCCAACGCCGAAAAGCGATTCTGCGCTGTCGCGCTCCCAAATGACGTATTCCCACTCGGATTTGGTCAGCGTTCGCCAGAGCTTGCTTTTGTTGCCCCCATTGGCAATAGCATTGTTGCCCCATTCGTTCCAGGAGTTGTAGTCGCTGTTGCTGGTTGAGCCGGTAGTGGGCTTGGTGCCTGTGCCCCAACCGAACAGATCCATCCAACCCTTGTACTTGTAACCATAGGCATAGGTGTAGGTGTAGAACAGTTCATTATTGGATTTGACCCCATCTTCATATACTGTTCCCAATTCACCGTTTCCCACGAAGTCCCACTGGTTGTAGGCAAAACGCCAAGTAGTGGTGCTGGGCTGGTACTGCAGGTTTCCTCGCGAGAAGGCAACGGTGTCCGTCGCACTGATGGCGAACCTGCCACGCAAGGCACCTTCCGTCGCGTACGCGCTCGTTCCATACATAGCAGTGAGCAAACCAAATGAGATAAACAGAACTGACTTTTTCATGCAAAATATATGTTTTGTTTAAAAAATGAACTTTTTTTATGCCTTTCGCAAAAAATCTTGCCGGCACATTTGCAAGTTTCAAAAAATTATCGTAATTTTGTCTTACGATTTGACGATGCAAAGGTACGACTTTTTTTTGAAATATGCAAATTTTGCAGTTGTACGATGCTGTTTTTATGACAAACAATCGCTACTGAAAATCAATATGTTAAAAAATATAACACAAAATAAAGTTGTACGGCCTGTTTTGAGTGTGCTTTTTTGTGTGTCGGTTTTTGTCACTTCATGTCATTTTGGCGATTATGAGGCAAAAAATCGTCTTGAGGAGGGCGAGCGCTTGTATCGGTTAGGAACCTCATCCAATCAGCATAGCAAGTACGAGGAATCGACCCTGTATCTCAAGCAGGCGGAGGAAGTGCTGCTGGATATTCAGACATCAGATGTCAGCATTCTGTCGCAGCGCAACAAACTGCTCGGACTGACATGGTTCTACTTGGGTAACTCCAGCGAGAGCGACCTGCTCTACAACGTGGCGCAGGACTACTACCGCAAGTCTATACCCCTGCTGGCGCAGAGCGGTAACAACGTTTTTCTGAGTTGCGCCTGGCGCGATCTGGCTCGCACAACAGCTATCACGCACGGCGAGCAAGATAGTGTGCTGCTCTACTTCTGCCACGCTGATGAGTGCGCACGTCAGGTGCAGAACGATCTGCTTGTGTTGGATATATCCGCCTATCGTTATCAGCTCTGTTACCCAGACAGCGTGGCGCAGCGGCTCGATGTATGCCGCCGGCTGGCTGAGGATCACGGTGCACACGCACGATACTCCGAGCTGGTAGAGTTGCTGCTGGCTGAGCAGCAGACTGATTCCGCGGCTTTCTATCTTGAGCGACTGCAACCCAAGGATTCGGCTTACACCTATTGGTTCGAGCAGAGCTACACCTATCTGAAGAGCAAGGTGCTGCGTCAGCAGGGCAAGGCAGACAAGGCATACGCCGTGCTGCTTGACCTGTATGACCGCAAGATCGATGAGCTCCAGCGCGACGCAGGCGCACGCACGTATGCGCTCACGCTACAATATGATGTGGCGCGCGAGAAGCAACTGGCTGAACAGGCGCGTAGCGAGCGGCAACTGCAACGAACGATCTCCATCGCACTGGTGCTGGTGTTAGCCTTGGTGATTGCGCTGCTGTTCGTGCTTTCGCGCTATTGGCGGCAACGACGACGTGAACAGACCGCCGCCCTGCAGGCGCTGCAGAACAAGTACGTGCAGCAACTGCAACTCGCCTTAGAGCGGCTGCAACAGAAGGTCAGCCTCACTCGCGAGATAGAGATGCAGCGCATGCGCGGCAATGAGGTGGAGTTCCCCAAGTGGCTGCAGACCTACCGCGATGAGCAACTGACGATGAACAGGGAGAGTCTGGACGAGCTCATCGCTTCGGTGGATAACGCCTTGGACGGCGCTATCAGCCGCCTGCGGCACGACTATCCGCAACTGACGGAGAGCGACATGCAGTTTGCCATACTGAGTATCATTGGCGCTTCGGACAACGACATGAGTATCCTGCTGAATGTGCAGAAACAGACTATCTATCACCGCCGGCAGATCGTGCGCAAGCATATCGACCCCGCCATCAGCGATATAGATATCTGGCTGCAGAAATACGTGCTACAGGTTCAATAGGCAATCAATATACTTAGTGGGTGTGCAAAAATTCGGGCACACACTCTATTTATAAATAGTACTTTCAGAAAAATCCATTTTTGCAACAAAAACGGTCTATAGCATGAGAATTTTTTGCATATGTCAAGAAAATGTATAAATTTTGCGCTGTTTTCAAAATACATGAAAAAGGATCAGAATATATGAAGATAGCCCGAAACGAACATCTGTTTGGCTTTGATGCCGGCAAATGTGTACAAATAGATTCAGATTAGAATTACAATTTGCAAATGTCAATTTTTTTTTGTATCTTTGCGGCAAATTAAACTATGACCATGTTGAATCGAATATTGTATATGATGTCTATTCTACATAGTATAGCCGAGAGCTTTCAAAACAACCTCATCGCTGAGAATCGCTACCAGATGATTCTCGACGGTTTGCAGGTGACGCTGCTCATCACATTCTGTGCTATCCTCTTGGGCACTTTGCTCGGTGGACTGGTCTGCTGGGCACGGATGAGCCGCCACGCGTGGCTTAGCAATACCGCGAAGGTGTATATCGACCTTATGCGCGGCACACCGGTGCTTGTGCTACTGATGCTGATGTATTATGTGTTTATGGCACCGCTGGAAGCTACGGGTATGGTAGTAGCTGTCGTGAGCTTTGCGATGAACATCTCTGCTTATATCGCCGAGACGCTTCGTTCGGGCATCGAGAGTATCGACAAAGGGCAGACCGAAGCCGGTTTGGCACTGGGATTCAAGCCGGTGCAGGTGTTTGTGCGTATCATCCTGCCGCAGGTGATACGTCAGATTATGCCGGTGTATCTGGGCGAAGTGATCAACCTGCTCAAGGGCACGAGTATCGTCGGATATATCGCCGTGATGGACATGACGCGTGCGTCAGACCTTATCCGCTCGCGCACGTTCGACGCGTTCTTCCCGCTTATCGCCACGGCCGCTATCTATTTTCTGATAGCGTGGCTTATCGGTTTGCTCCTGAACGGACTGTTGGAACGCCGCCGTCTGCGCACAATAATCGTTGCCGCCGCATTGGTGGTGTTAGGCCTTTTAGGAAGCCTGCCGTCGCAAATATCCCGTAACCCGTCACCCGTAACCGATACCCCCTCTATCTTCCAATCCCTGAAAGGCAAACGCGTCGGCGTGGCGATGGGTAGCATACAGGATATAACGGTCACGCGCTATGCGCCCGATGCGGATATCCGGCGTTACTCCAACCTGACGGACATGATCGCCGCCTTGCAGAGCGGGAAGATAGACATCATCTGCCAGGAGAATGTGACCGTCACGGTCAACAAAGAGATAGCGGCGGTGGTGGACACCATCGATGCCGGACTGCCGCCCAAACCTGTCGCCGCCTGTTTCCGACTCGACAACACAGAACTGCAACAGGATTTCAACAGTTTCCTCCGGGAGATACGTTCGGACGGCACGTATCAGCAGATATGTGACCGTTGGCTGAAATGCGATGATGCATCCGTCTTACCGGTGCCCCGTCGCACAGGCACAGGGAAGATAATAAGAGTGGCAACGTTCCCTATCTCTCCTCCATTCAACTTCATCTGTTCGGGTGAACAGTCGGGTCTGGAGGCGGACTTGTTGGCGCACTGGGCTAACCGCCGCAACTACCGTCTGGAGTTCCTCATCATGGATTTCGCCTCGCAGATACCGGCGATACAGACCGGCAAGGCGGACATCGCAATGGGCTCGATTGCGGTTACGGAAGAGCGGCAGAAGCAAGTGCTCTTCTCCGATGGCTACAATGCTGCACGTATCATGTTTTATACTCGAAAAACAGACTAATCTATGCAAACAACTAATCGTGAGTTTTGGAGTAACTACCGCTCGGAGGTGGTGTTCGGAGTAGTGCTGGCGATCATCGTCGGCGTGAGCACCTATCTGAGCCGATTTATCCCTGACAGAGTGTTTGACATCTATATCACGCCGGTGCTGAACGTGTGTACGTTCTCCGTGGCTTTTCTGGGTGCGTGGGTCATCTTCCGCCATTCGGAAGGGATGCGTATGCGCCGGCTGTGGGGCTATGCGTTGTTGGCTTGGGGAATGGGCGATCTGGCGTATCTGATCTGCTATCTGGTAGCTCCAATGCAGGTGATGAACATGGGTGCAGACCAGTTGACGACGCACGAACTGCTGATCGGTAACCTCTTAGGCTGGGTGATGGTTCTCTATCCAACCGAGACGCTTCGTCCCGGATGGCTGACGCCTAAGATTGTCGTCTGGCAACTGCTGCCGATGGTGGCCTTGGTGGCATTGGATTATATCGTGCCCTTTAGCCTCGGGCCGGTGGTGGCACTCTATCCATACGCGCTGCTGATACTGACGCTCTCTCAGATACGCGCGTACCGAATATGGTGTGAGAACAACTACTCGTCCATGGAACATATCGACGTACAGTGGATTATCCGGTACTGCATCATGTTGGCTATCATCGGTGCCAGTTACGTCTATATATGCTCCGGTCACGGTCACGCACGCGGCTTTACGCAGCAGTGGTTCGTCGTGTTCATGCTCGCCTATAGCACCGAACAGATCCTCTTCCGCAAAGACCCGTGGGAGGGTATCGGCGTTGGCAATGGCTTTGGCATTGGCAACGAAGATCACGATTGCCTTCAGTCTGCTCCAATAGACCCGGAAGAAAAAGCCAACGCCAACGCCAATGCCCTCACCCGCTGGATGAGTGAGGCGAAGCCCTATTTGAATCCGGACTTCAAGCTGATGGACTTGCGCTCGGTGCTACCGATGAACAGGACCTACCTCAGCAGGTTCATCAACGATACGTACGGCTGTCCGTTCTATCAGTTCGTCAACCGCTACCGCATCGAGGAGGCCAAGCACCTGATGCAGGAGCAACCCGGGATGAAGATGGCTGACATAGCCACCCGGTGCGGATTCTCGTCCCGCACAGTCTTCACCAACACCTTCACCCGCGAGGTAGGTATATCACCCACCGAGTGGAGCAAACAGAAAAATGCAATATAGTATCTGCAAACACACAAGTGTCCTATAAAAATTTAACAAAAACCGATAAAACCCTTTTGAGTGCTTTTCGCGTTCGGCAATCGGTTCGCACAGATTGCGCAGGCGCAATAAAAGCGACCGCTGCCTCCGCTCTGGCACCCCATTCGAAACGCTTCGCTGGTTTCTTTGGGGACCCCGCAATAGAGTGCCTTGCACGCTTTGCCGCTAAAAACTCCTAAAAAGTGAACTTTTTGATAGTTTTTATCATCAAATCTCGTACTCTTACAGAGAAAATCATTCAAAAGAAAAACATAAAAAACAAACGTAAGTCAAATC
Organism: Bacteroidales bacterium UBA1216; assembly: GCA_002309255.1. Lineage (GTDB taxonomy): Bacteria > Bacteroidota > Bacteroidia > Bacteroidales > Paludibacteraceae > Colicola. The sequence continues at coordinate 48,123 of DBXI01000003.1, forward strand.
TAAAAGTTCAAGAAAGCTTGTAATACGCTAAAAACATGTATGTTACAGGTGCGCTTGGCAAAGTTAACGCATCAATAGTA
>DBXI01000003.1:48254-48535 GCA_002309255.1 Bacteroidales bacterium UBA1216
CTAATTCCCTAATTCTAACGCAGTCTCCCGCCGGTGACGCTGTACCGCTCGTTTCCGACGATCAGTACCAGTTGTCCGTCAATGAGCATTTTCCGGACGGTGGTCCGCGGTTCACCTCCTACCGTCTCCACTCCCTGCGGCGTACCCAGCACCTCGTCCAGAATACGCATGATCTCGTTGCACTGGGCAGGGTCGGTTTTGGACATGAAATATACGTTGTGGTTCTGCGCCGGCAGGATGAATTTGCGCACGTTCGAGCCGTTGATGAACTCATCCTTCAT
>DBXI01000003.1:48568-54344 GCA_002309255.1 Bacteroidales bacterium UBA1216
GCGTGGCAGCCGTCAGCCTGCCGTACAGGCTCGGGCTGAACGTAAGGGAGGCAAAAAACGGGCTGTTGAAGTCGCACAGGCAGCCGAAGTGGCTCTGCCAGTAAGCGTTCAGCTCCGCAGCTTTCTCCTGGCCGACTATTTCATCCCAGCGGCAGTCGTAGTAGCCCAACTCGCATTTGGACTGATAGGGATAGGCGGTCCACGGAAAAGAGTCAGAGCTGTACCACTCATCCCGGGTAATGCCGAACGGGGTCTTCAGTTTCAGCCGCTCGACATGCTTGGGTCCGTTCTGCTCGTCCGGATACTTGCGCAGCGTGTCCAGCCAGGGACGGAGCCTCTTCAGCGAGAACGTGCTGCGCGAGAGCATGAAGGCATATACCGTGTCATTGTACGGCATGCCGAATAGGTTCAGAATACTGTCGTTGTCATGTATCTGCATACGGATTGTTGCGGTGTCGCTGTATGCGTGCTCGTCAAACCCGAATTGCGCGATGGATGACAAGTACAAACCGTATATCGAGTCCAGATGTGCCGGCGAAGAGTCGTTGCCCGCATTCATCTTTTCGAAAATACGGTAGATAGCGTCCTTTTGATGCACCAGTCCTTGCTTGCGTACATTCATGAACAAGTCCCGGTACTCTTGGGTCCAGCCGGTGTTGTACCAGTATTGCTGCATGACGGTGTCGCGGTCGGTGTCGAAGAACGGCGCCGAGTACGGCAGGAAGATATCTGCGTCCTCGGGGTGATAGGTATGTTGAATAGCCGTTGTTATACCGCCTTTGCTCACGCCGCTAATCGCCCATTTGCCTTTGAATACCTTCTTCAATGCTTCGAATAGTGCGTGGAAATCTTCGGTAGCCTCGGCAGCGGTGCAGTAGTCCAGGTTCGTCCAGCATTGGTCAGGCGCAGAGTAGTCAAAATAGCGATGCTCAGGTTGGATATAATTCGCCTGATAGCGAAGGGCTATCTCGGAGGAACATCCTCCTGCGCGAAGAAGAGCAGTCGGATCGTCTATGTAATCCCGATCGATATTGTAGCCCGAGAAAAAGACGTGGTTAACGGCCGTCGTCGGGTCTTTTCGGTTGTCCACCGTCAGCAATGCCCGCATCGGAAACTGCGCTCCCTGCGGATTAGCGTGCGAGAGCGGCTGATGGTAATAGATGAGGTACGAGTCGTACTGCGGCGCGTCTTCATCCGGTTCGCCGGCCACAATGCTGTCAATGATGTCTGCGTTGAGGCGCTGCAACTCCTGCACCCACTGCGGGGGACTGTTCTGCGCCATGACCGATAAAGCCATGGCGCAGAGAATCAGAATAGATATATTTTTTTTACGCATATCGATTTAGTCTAACACTTGACCGGTCGGATTGCCTTGCGGTGTGTGCGTGTTGGTGTTAATCCAGTTACCCCATCCTGTTTTCTTATGGAAACGCGAGTACTCATACGCATCCCGATAGGTGTACCGGTAGGTACCCACTTGCTTCGCGTAGGTCTCCTTGTCCATCATAAACATAGAGAGTGTGAATTCGTCCAGACTTGCCTGCGGGTTACATATCACCCGTCGACGGCTGACCCAAATCTTGTCGAATGCCGTTTTGAGTTCGGCGGCGATGGTTTTGAGTTCGGCATCGTTGGTTGCTTTGGCCACTTGGTTGGCAAAATCAAGGGCATCGAAGAACGGGTGTGCGCTTGTAATTCGGTAGGTTTTGTCAAACGCCTGGTCGATGACTGCGCTTTGCGTCGGATACAATGCCACCAAGCGTTGGCTCAAACGGGCAAACACAGGCTCCAGCGAAGCGAACTCGGCCGTCTTGATAAAATTGAAATCACCGTTCATCTCCGCTTCCTTATAGCCATCTTCCCAGCCTTTGATATCCGCCAAGGCCGCTTTACCGGCCGCCTCGAAATCGGCATTGGCATAGAGTGCTTTGATGAGGTTCTCAATCATCGTGCCGTCGCTGAACAGCGCATGCATGGACGAGAAGAGATAGTCTGTCTTATCGTATATCTCATCCAGCGTCTCCATATTGCCGATGAGGCAGTTATGGAAGAAAATAGCCTTAAAATGCGGCACTTTCGACTTGCTGATAGCCTCTCCCAATTCGTACATGCTCATTCCTTCGCCACTCCGCGATTCCGGACCGGTTGGGAGCCACTCATCATATACAACCGCCTTGTGTACGTTGTTTTTTCCGCCCCGCAAATCCTTGGGATAGTCAGCAGCCGGATCAAACCCGCCTCCGTGTCCCCATATGAGCAGCACGTAGTTCTCCGCCGGCATTGTATCCGCCATCATGTCGATGGTGATCTTTAGTAACTCAGGGTCGTACAGTTCAAAATCCTCCCAGCCACTCATCGCCGCCGTATAGCGGAGTGAGTCGAGCTTGGTCTCCGGGGTCAGTTCAAATAGGAGCAGGTCACCCGGGTTGGCGTATTTCTGCGGAGCATCTTCTGTCTGCTTGCCGTATTTATAGAAGACACCGAGGCGCACGTCCTTGCTCTTCATCAGCGGTTTGGCGCGCTCCCAAAATCCTTCAATGATATTATCCATACTGCCGCCGGCATTGCCGTATACGATGATGGTGTACTTGGCTTTTTCGCCTGACGGTTGGGCCGGCTCATTTCCTTTGCATGCACTCATACCGAGCAGCACTGCAGTCATCGTCAGGATGTAGAAGAATATTTTTTTCATTGTTGGGGTATATTAGTTGAGAACTCGTATTTTCTTTCCTTTAGTCACATAGATACCGGGTGCAGAAGGCTTGGAGCCTACAGGACGACCGAGCAGGTCATAATACATATTCTCCGTCTCGACCGTAACGGAAGGCAGTGCTTCTGCCAGACCGAGGATTTCCAACAGACCTGCATAAGCATCGATGAGTCCTGCACCGGACTTGGTGTTGGGTACAGTTTCGAGGGGTTTTGATGTCTTCCGGATGATGGCTAAAATATCTTCGGGCGTGAGTGTCGGTTTGGCTTGCAGCCAGAGCGCGATGATACCTGCCACCATAGGCGATGCCTGCGAAGTGCCGTACTGTCCGACCCATGTTTCCAGTCCTTGCACGCCGTAGGTGTCGTAGGACTCGATCACCTCATCTATATTGGCCTCGTTGTAGTAGTTACCGGCGCTGATGACCGAACCGATGGCCGTCACATCCGGTTTGTAGCGTCCGTCCCAGCTCGGACCCCATGAAGACGCAGGCGCCATCTCCAATTGTCCTGTTTCGCTCAGCGCGTAGTTGGCTACTGCTATCACATTGGGGAATGGGGCCGGCATGCTAACCGTATAAGCGGAGGACAAGGTGCAGTCAGACGGCGAAACAGACTGGATGACGGTCCTTGAGGCAAAGAGCTCGAACGGCGCTGTGCCTTTGAGCTTTATCGTGGTCTGCACGTCAGCCGGCATCTGTTGTTTGGGAATAAGACGCACCTTATACACTTTCTTGCCGTCCGGTGCATCAGGGAGACGTTGGTATTGGATGTCATACGCAGCATTCACGGCATCCGGGTTGCTGAAGGAGAGCACAACGGTGTCGGTGGAGCGCAGGTAGATATCGCGCGACATCGGCATACCCGGCAGGAGCACCGCCAGTTCCGCCTCCGTATGGCTACCGCTGTTCATATAGGGCGTGCTTTCCTCCGAATTGCCTTCATTACCGGCGGCGGAGACAACGATATGTCCGGGTCCGGTTAGGCTCTTGAACTCGTCCTGAAACGCCTGCTGCTCCGTCGAGAACCCTAAGTTCACACCCATGCTGATATTGATAACTATCGGTTTGCCTACCGAGTCCGCATAGGCCATCATCGCCCGCACGATCTTTACCAGCCGCTGCTGATAGAGTTCTACGGTGGAGTCGCGGTGCATGTTCAGTGCCACGTCAGCAAAAATGATTTCACTCGCCGGCGCCATCCCTTTGTATCGTCCGCTACCGGCGGCTATGCCGGTCACGTGCGCTCCATGGTTGGTGGGCATGGGGCCGTATAGCGAGCAATAACTGTACTTGCGTGCCAGTATAGCCTGCGGGTCAGTCAGCTCCACTTCCGTCCCATTTTCGTTCTTATCCCATATCTTGCGGATTCGCAACTCTCCTTGCGCGTTGCGGAAGGTAGGATGGTCATACTGCATACCGCCGTCAATGACACCCACGATAACGCCCTGACCGTCATAGGCCTGCGTCAATGGGGTTTTTCCTTCATGAACGAGGCGGGTGTTGGTCATCCACCGGCACGAATCCAACGACATGTAGCCATCTGCAGCCTGCGCCGTTAAGGCGCTAAGGCACAAGAGTAATAATACTGTTTTTTTCATCGTACAATAATTTTTTTGCCTTTGGTAACATAGATGCCCGGGGTGGTCGGCTTGGTGCCTACCGGACGACCAAGCAGGTCGTAGTACATTGCGTCTTGCTCTTGAACCACATTCGATACCGCAGTTGCTTCGCCTACCACTTTGAACGAATGGGCCTTCTTGTAGTACGGGTATTTGTTGTAATAGACTTCGATGTTGGCATATAGCGTTTTGTTGAGTACGCTGTCGGGCATATCAGCCATAGCAAAGTGGAACGCGCCTTGGTAGTTGAGCGTCTTCAGCGCCAGCGTATCGTCCATGATGCGGATCGTGTCGCTCTTCAGTACCACCAGCTCCTTCAGGTCGCCTTCAGGCCATTTCACCGAGTCCACGATCTGTACCGTTACGTTCACGTAAGGCTTCTTGGTAATACTGTCGTAGATCGTCACGTACGGAAAACCGTAGTTGAGCGAGAAGCTGATGTCGGCTGTCTCGGCCTTGGTGAACTCCGCTTTGTTGACCGACGAGGTGGCGCGCAGGGTGTCGTTCACCAGCAGGAGCATCGTGTCCTTGAGCGACGCACCCGGGCTCATCTCCCAGTTCGTCTCATGGATCAGGTGGTACTTGCCTGCCGGCAGCGGATCATGATCGAACTGCAGGGTGTCTATCACCGCTTTCTTGAATAGCGGATTGGTCTTGAAGGTCAGTGGGATCTGCTTGCTGCCCAGCACCCGGAAGGTGGTATCCGTCAGTGTGATTTTGCTATACAGGCCGTCTATATACGAGTTCGGCTCATAGGGGTAGCCGGTGTTGTAACGTACCTGATAATTGATAGGCTGTCCCACTTCGGTCTTCTCGCGGTTGTCGAACGAGCGGATGGAAGGATAGTCAGGGAACGTGATCTCTTTCGTACGGGTCGAACCGCCTGCTGAGAACTCCATAGTCACGAAATACTCGCCTCCGCGCTCCAGATAGAAGCCATAGCTGTTGTCGCCGTATATCTTCTCTTTTGACATGCGGGCTGACAGAATATTGTGTACTGTAGCCGTGGTGATGTTTTCGCGCTTTCTGTACTCCGTAACAGGTGTTGCCTGCTTGTCGTAGATATGGATCTCGCGATAGATAGGATACTCGTTCGTGTCAGGAAGCTGCCATGGCGATGGCATGAGCGCCTTGTCCACCACATAGGTCAGGTTACACTGTTGGATACCTGCCCGGTACGACCCTTCATGGCTCACCAGTTCACCTTGGGCGTTATACGTTTTTATGGTGGCAAACGTATCCTTAAATACCTGCAAATACGGGGAATAAGGATTGACTTGTGCGGACAACTGCATGGCACAAAGACATGCCACAGTTGCAAAAAGTAGATACTTTCTCATAATTGTTTTACATTTAGTACTGATGCGATAATTTTAGACAACAATAAAAACCGCTTTTGAATGATTTTGAGCTATGCTCCACACGATATTTGCTGCTAAAAACTCC
>DBXI01000003.1:54449-55371 GCA_002309255.1 Bacteroidales bacterium UBA1216
TATCTACATGTTAAAAGAGACCGTCCTAGAAATATCGCAACAATAGTATTTTACATTTATAAAAATTGAAAGCATGCGCAGTTATCAGCTGCGCATGCCCGATATGATCCTTGCGGATTATTTGAAGATATATTCCGATAGCATCACTTTCTGCGGGTTCGATCCGCTGGAATACTCCAGTGTAACCTTCAGACCTTTGAGCAGTGATTCTTCGCCTGCTGTCTTCTGTGCGGCAGCTGTACCCGTGTCAAACGCCTCCTGCATAGCCTTCTTGGCCGGGGTGGGAGTAGTGTTGATCATGAACGTTGTTCCGCTCTCCGTTACCGGTTGGGCCACCTTGCTCAGCGCTTGGATGATGATAGGTTTGTAGGTCCGCTCATATAACATGGCCGTGCCATCGCCCAGGTCGCCTGCGTCGTAACCGAGGTCAAAGATCTGCGACTCCACTTTCTCACTGCAGGAGGTCAATCCTGCTGCCAGGGCTATCACCAGGACAGCCATCAGGCTCATAAATACTTTCTTCATATGTTTGTTTTTTTTATGAGTGTTACTTGTGGCAGTTCTCCTTGCTCATGAAGGTCTGCTCGCGATGGGTCCTTTTGACGCCTCCCGTCTGCTGGTACATTTCCAACTGGGCGTCGGCTTCAACGCCTGTTCCGTAGAAGTAGAACTCCTCGGTCTGGTCATTCTGATAGGTTACGGTCAGTTTCCAGCATTGTGCCTTGTTCGGGTCACAGGATACAAACGATGCCGATACGGCCAGCATGCACACAGCCGCCAGGCTCATTACAATCTTTTTCATAACAAAATATTTTTTAAATTTAACATTAGAAATTCCGAATTATAGCATTGTGTTTGGCAGCATATTTGCATCTGCTTTTTTTCCGCGTACAAAGTTATAAAAAAAAATGCATATATGCAA
>DBXI01000003.1:55409-55775 GCA_002309255.1 Bacteroidales bacterium UBA1216
CTTACATTTTTTGCCCTGCATGCCTCTATAATCGACCGCCTCGCGGGGAGCCGTTTTTGCAAAACACGGACGGTAGCATCGGGAATTTTGCCGACTAATCCGGATGTTGGACGGTAATCGTCTGACCGGGGGTGGAAACGTAGAACATATCCAGTATAACCGGCTTGGCGCCTCTGTTCTCGCCGCGGTCTCGGTATTTCCGGCATTTCTGCAGGTATCTATTCGTAGACCTATCGCGCACAAAATGAGTACGAGCATGGCGTACAGATTGATATGCTGATAGACAGGAGCGATGATGTGATTAATGTCTGTGAATAGTACTGATGCGATAATTTTAGACAACAATAAAAACCGCTTTTGAATGAT
>DBXI01000032.1 GCA_002309255.1 Bacteroidales bacterium UBA1216
GCAGCTATCGCAGTGAAGGCTGATACCATTGAGTTGACACTTAAGGCCGGTGTTGATTACAAACTGAAGGTAACTACCGATGGTAAATGGGCTACAGTAAAGGGCTATAGTGACCTGACCGCGAAGGCTGACGGACTGAGTGCGGATAATGATGGCAACATCTGCTTCCAACTGACCGCAGCAGGCAAGGTAAAAGTAACATACACTGCCAGCAAGTTCGCACTGGAGGGTGCATTCAAGACCGCAGGTGGCGGTGAATCAGGCGAAGAACCGGCCGCTACAGACTACTACATGAAGAACAACTGGGACAAAGGTGACTGGGCTTGGAAGAAGATGACCGCCGCTGGTGATGGCACCTTCAAACTGGAGAACGTGATGTTCGGAGGTACAGGCGTTAACTACAGCACTTCTGAGTCTGACGCGGATCCCAAGTGGGTTGCTTTGGCAGATATCAAGGGCGATGCTATAGCCGCCGGTGACAAGGTAACGTTCACGCTCGATCCTACTGCCGGCACTGTAACCGCGCAGAAGGTTGAAGCAGGTGGTACAAGTGAAGAGCCTGGCGGCGACGATCCGACGACCATCGTGGATGGATACTACTTGGTAGGCACCATCAGCGGATGGGTTGCAGATGCGCAATACTTGTTCGCGGTTAACCCCGACAACGCTGCCGAGTACATGCTCAACACGACACTCGCTGCGGGTGATGGCATCAAGGTGGTTAAGGTAGATGGTGGCGTGCTGACTACCTGGTACCCGGATGGTTCAGGCAACGAGTACGTTGTGGACGCTGCACACGCAGGTAAAGTAGTGATCTACTTCCGCCCGACAGGCGGCAACGACGACTGGGCTGAGTTCGGTGGATTCATGTACATCATGAAGGATGTAGCCTCCGACGTTGATGCCGTTGAGGCAGGCGAGCGTGCCGTGAAGTTGATACATAACGGACAACTGCTGATCATGCGCGGCAATCGCACCTACACCGTGATGGGTGAGACCGTTCGCTAACAGCAGATACGGATAACAGAAAAGAGGGGTTTGCCCCTCTTTTCTGTTTGTTAGTTCTCCTTAAATTGTCGAAAAAGGTCTTTATTTGTCGACGAACCAATGAAATCCGTTTATTCCGTGAAATCCGTACTCAAAAATAATTTTCGGTAATTGCTGACAGACCTTGCTCACAGGCTCTTGAGGTACTTGTCGGCCTCGATGGCAGCTTTGCATCCTGCAGCCGCAGCCACGATAGCTTGACGATAGTGCGGATCGGCGCAGTCACCTGCAGCGTACACGCCCGGCACATTGGTGCAGGGGCTGTCGCCCTGAACACGGATATATCCCTCTGCATCGAGGTCGAGGTAGTCAGCAAAGAGCTTAGTGTTAGGCTGGTGACCGATGGCCAGGAAGAAACCGTCGATAGCTATATGGCGTTGCTCCTCGTCGGGCAGACCTTTCTTGTAGATCAGGTCAGCACCCTCCACCTTCGTCTCGCCGGTGAGGCGGAGTGTGTTGTGCTCAAAGAGCACCTCGATCTTCGGGTTGTTGAACACACGCTGCTGCATGATCTCCGAAGCACGGAAATAAGGTTTGCGAACGATCATGTACACCTTCTGGCAGAGGTTAGCCAGATAGGTAGCTTCCTCGCAGGCAGTATCGCCACCGCCGACCACGGCTACTGTCTTGCCGCGGTAGAAGAAGCCATCGCAGGTGGCGCAGGCACTCACACCGCGACCGCGGTACTCGACCTCACTGGGGATTCCCAGCCACTTGGCCGATGCTCCGGTAGCAATGATCACGGTGTCTGCCTCATAGAGCGTGCCGTCGTCTGTCCACACTTTCTTCGGCGAACAGGAGAAATCGACCTTCTCGACGATAGCCGAGATGAACTGCGTACCGAAGCGCTCTGCCTGACGACGGATATCATCCATCATCTGAAACGGCTCAACGCCGTCGGGGTAGCCGGGGAAGTTCTCCACCTCAGTGGTTATAGTAAGCTGACCGCCCAGTTGCGGTCCTTCGATCAGTACGGGCTGAAGGTTAGCACGTGAAGCATAGATAGCGGCTGTGTAGCCCGCTGGGCCGGAGCCGATGATGAGACATTTCATGTTAATTGATATTTATCTATTGCGGAGGTTATACTTGTCTGTGATGGTTCCGTGCTCGATGACAAACACACCCGGGTTGGCGCGGACGATGGTTTTGAGCATGATGCCGTCGGCGTTGAGGAAGAGTGTGCGGTCGTCATCGGTGAACAGGTCATGATGTGCGTCGAGGAACTCCCATATCTGCTCATCAGTGGCAGAGGTGAGGATGTAGAACGGCACATCTTGCTGGCTGTTCGTCCCGGCCAATGCAGCCAGCTTGGGCAGTTGAGTGAGGTCGGCTTTGCTGAGGTCATACATGACGGCGAGCACTACTTTGTCCATATCGAGCAGATCGTAGGTCAGATCTTCGCCGTCGTAGTTGACGAGCACGAAGTCGTGGATAGGGGGTTCGTAGCCCTTGCGGATGAGCTTGGATTGTTGGTCAACGAAGCGCCAGGTCGAGTCGCCTCGCGGATAATCCTGCAGGGTGAACTCCTGCTCTACTCCATCCTTCTCATAAATGAGCGTGATGGCGTACACATCGGCGGGCGCCCCCTCGGGTATCTCCATCAGCTCGGAGATATTGTTACCTATCTTGTAGGGTCGGAAGTCGATGATGGGGAGGTGGTAGTGAGTGTAAAGCATCAGTCCGCCGGCCAGTGCCGTGCCGATAAGCACGATGCTCAGCTCTGCCCACCAGACGAAGGTCTGCGGGATATGTCGTTTGGTAAAGAGCAGTACGGCTACCAGCGCGAGCAGGAAAACGTTCTTGAAGAAGGTCTGCCAGTTGCTGATGACGAGTGCATCGCCAAAGCATCCGCAGTCGGTGATAGGATCAGTGAGAGCTATGTAAAGCGTGAGCGGCGTCATCACCAGATAGAACGCCAGCGCAAGCCAGGCGGTGATCTGCGTGCGGATGTTACAGAGCATCATCACGCCCAGTGTCCACTCGGTGAGGATGAGTAGGACAGCTGCCACGGTGGCCAAGGGCAGCAGCGAGGTGAACACCCCGCCGAAGGCAGTGAGGTAATCCTCGATCTTATAGACCGTGCCGACAGGGTCAACGGCCTTCACGAAGCCCGAGAAAAGGAACGTCAGCGCCAGCAGCGTGCGGGCTATACTTCCGGTGATATGAGCAGTCTTATTCATTGGTATGTCTTTATTCTTTCAGCGAAGCGGTCAAGATAAGATAGAACACAGCGTAGTTGATCATGTCGAAGTAGTTGCCGTCGGCACCTTCGGAGATGAGTGTGCGGTTGTCGTTGGAGGCTATCTGCTTGTTGCGGTTGATCTTGGTGAGGATGATGTCGGTGAGGGACGAGGGGAGCATATCCCTCCACGCCTCGCCGTAGTCATGGTTCTTGCGGAGCATGAGTGCCTTGGCCTCAGCGATGTACTTGTCGTAGAGATCGGTGACCTGCTCAGGCGTCATGTCGATGCTGTCCGCAAAGCCGTGTCGGAGTTGGATGATGCCCATCACCGAGTAGTTGATGATGGCGCGCATCTCGCCGGCTATATCCTCGCCTACGAGGTTAACGCCTGTCATCTCGAGCGTACGGATGCGTTTGGCCTTGATGAACAGCTGGTCGTTCACCGTCTGCGGACGCATGATCCGCCACGATGGGCCGTAGTCCTTCATCTTCTTGATATAGATCGTCCGGCACTGATCCAGCACCTTGTCGTATGCCTCTACGGTATTCATGAGTGTTAAGTTGTTAAACTACTAAATTGTTAAGCAGTTAAATTGTTAAGCTGTTATTGTTGTACACCGAGGATGTTGTACTGCTTCTCGCCGCGGCGGATGATGATCTGTCCGTTCTCTATAAGTTTGATGGCGCGCGTATCGGCTGTGGTTGTTTCTACCGCCTGCTCGTTGGGGTCGCTGATGTATATGAGGTCGATATGCTCGCCCGAGCGGGTAATATCCTTCAGCGGTTTGCCGCTCACCCCTTCCCAGGAGTTGGTGTTGCCGTACGGCCAAACGTTCTTCTCGCCGTAATCCCAACCGATCTTCTTGCCAGAAGGGATTACCAATGTGTATCTGGGTTTGCCGGCTGTATTGTTCGGGCTGTTGGATACCCAGGCGCTTTCGTCGAAATCAACTTTCCAGATCAACATACCAGATGCGGGCACGAACTCGTCCCATCCTTGCTGTTGACGGTTCTCGATGTAATAGTTCACGCCGGCTTGCGTAGCCTCCTGCTGTGTGCCGGAAGCATTGATCTGGTAGGCCTGATACTCGTCCGAACCGTTAGGATAGAGGGTGATAGCCTGTGCGCTGTCGCCAAGGTTAGTAGGCGTGATCCAACCCATGAAGTACTTCTCCCACGGGTCGTAGTTAGGCGGGCAGTGGCCATTGCCGTTGTAACTGCCGCCGTCCATGATGTTCCACTCGTTGGGGGTGAGTGACTGCTTGTAGTTCGATTCGTACTGCGTGTCATAGAGATCGGGCAAGCCCATCACATGACCAAACTCGTGGCAGAGCGTGCCGATGCCGCCCAGCTCGCCACCCATCAGTTCGGATGACATAGCGTAGTTGTTCAGCACTACGTCATCGATAAAGACGTCATCCTCAGTATAGCAGCATGACCAGCGCTCGCCGTTATCGGGGTCGTATTCTCCCCATTCGTTGAACGGCAGTACGTTGTACAGGATCTGATAGTTATGCGGCCATATGGTATTCTCACTACCACCGGATGCCTCGCTTTCGCCGGCATACACAACATAGATGAAGTCAACGAGCTGGTCGCCATCAGAGTCGTAGTTAGCGAAGTTGAGTTCGGGATACTGCTGTTTGGCCAGGATACACGCCTCGATGACCGCATCGGTGGGGTACATGTCGTTGCCATCCTCGTCGTTCTGACCATAGAAAGCGTATTCCCTGCTCAGGGTGACGGGACCGAACACGTCGAACTGCGGAGCATACAGCCCATTGGATTGTGAGCGGAAGTACTCTCTGGCCGACGGGTAATCCTTGCCGTCAAAGCTATTCACTGTGCAGTCCTCCCCGTTGAACAACTCGTCGAACACCTCCAGTGTGTGCTCGGTCTGCATCTCCAAGTCGCTGAAGTTAACGAGGATCACAACGCCTCTTGGTGCGAGATTAGGATTCGTGCCAACATCTTTGCGCGCGCGTCGCTGCTGCGCGTTTTGGTAGCGACGTGACGCTTTGCGGCGTTGGCTCATGTCCGCAGGCGTCACATCTGAACGGCTGAAGGTGCCGTCAGTGTTACGGGTGTAGATGGTGCCATCGGCCGATTCATACCAGTGCGCGAACTCGTCGCCGGCCAAGGTCAGCGAGATGGTGGTGCCGTCCTGCAAGGTGCAGTTGGTAAAGGCGCGCCGTGCAGGCGCTGCGAACAAAGCTGCACTTAGTGCGGCTAATGCTAATATAAGGAAATATCTCTTCATGACTTTTGCATATTATTGTGTTATTTTTCTGTATGTTTCTTCTACGTCCAACAGACTCTGCTCGCCGGTGAGCATGTTCTTGAGCATGAGTTTGCGTTCGGCAAGTTCGTTGCCGCCTATGATCGCCACGAATGGTATATGCTTGGCATCGGCGTAAGCCATCTGGCGTTTCATCTTCACCGCCTCTGGGTAAACCTCCACGCGCAGTCCGCGTTGGCGCAACGCGGTGGCACATTGCATGGCGAAGCCCAGCTCATCCTCGCCAAAGCAGGCGAACAGCAGCTGTGTGGTGGATTGCAGATCTGCAGGATAGAGGTCGAGCTCGGTGAGTACGTCGTATATACGATCCGCGCCGAACGAGATGCCTACTCCCGACACGTCCGGCATACCGAACACGCCTGTCAGGTTGTCGTAGCGTCCGCCACCGGTGATCGAACCCATCTGCACATCCAGTGCCTTGACCTCAAAGATCGCGCCCGTGTAGTAGTTCAGTCCGCGAGCCAGGCAGAGATCAAGATCAATTGACAATTGACAATTGACATTTGACAATTTAGAGAAAACCTCTTCGAGCTCCTGTACACCTTTCAGTCCGACCTCGCTGTTGGCGAGGATCGTGCGCAGGTCGCGCAGCTTGTCCTCATTCGAGCCGCTGAGGTTCAGTATGGGCTGCAGTGCTGCAACGGCGTCATCGTTCAGTCCGCGTTCGCGGAGTTCTGCATTGACGGCATCGATGCCTATCTTGTCCAGCTTGTCGATGGCTACGGTGATGTCGATCATCTTGTCGGGTGCACCGATCACCTCAGCTATACCGGCGAGCACCTTGCGGTTGTTCAGGTGCAGGCATACGCGTATGCCGAGTCGGCGATAGACCTCCTCCACTATCTGGATCAGTTCGACCTCCGCCAGCAGGCTATCGGTGCCAACGACGTCCACATCGCACTGGTAGAACTCGCGGTAGCGGCCCTTCTG